>JAFNAG010000534.1 GCA_017860135.1 Acidobacteriota bacterium | reverse complement strand
TGCAGGCGACACTCCATTCACCTGGACGAAACAGGTGGCCTCGAACTTCGGCGGCACCCGGAACGGGATGGTCGTGCACTGGCCGAAGCGGATTGCGGCGAAGGGCGAAATCCGCTCGCAGTTCCACCACGTCATCGATGTCGCGCCGACCGTTCTGGAAGCAGCGGGCCTGCCCGAACCAAAGATCGTCAACGGGACGCCTCAGGCGCCGATCGAGGGCGTGAGCATGTTGTACACCTTCGACGACGCCAAGGCCGACAGCCGGCACAAGACCCAGTACTTCGAGATTTTCGGCAACCGGGCCATTTATGCCGACGGGTGGTTCGCGGGAACCGTTCACAAGGTCCCGTGGGAAGCGAAGCCCCGGGCAGAACTCCTCAACGACAGGTGGGAGCTCTATGACACGCGAACCGACTTCAGCCTGGCCAACGACCAGGCAGCCCAGAACCCGGCGAAGCTAAAGGAGCTGCAGGACCTGTTCATGAAAGAAGCGATCGCGAACCGGGTGCTTCCCATCGACGACCGGGTCATCGAGCGCGTCAACGCGAAACTGGCCGGGCGGCCGGACCTCATGGGCGACCGGGCCTCGCTCACGCTCTACCCGGGCATGATCGGGATGTCGGAGAATGTGTTCCTGAATATAAAGAACCGTTCCCTGACCATCAATGCCGAGGTCGAAATCCCGCAGGGCGGCGCCAACGGCGTGATCCTCGTCCAGGGTGGAAGATTCGGAGGGTGGAGCCTGTACCTGAAGGGTGGAAGGCCGGTCTACACTTACAATTTCCTGGGTCTTGAACGATTCAACATCGCCGCAACGCAGGCTGTCCCCGTGGGAAAGGCGACAATCCGGTTCGAGTTCGCCTATGACGGCGGCGGTCTGGGGAAAGGCGGCCTGGGCACGATCTACGTGAACGACAAGAAGGTCGCCGAGGGACGGATCGAGCGCACGCAGCCGTTGATCTTCTCGGCCGACGAGACCGCGGATGTGGGAATGGATGACGCCACTCCGGTGACGGAGGACTACAAGGCTTACGAAAATGCGTTCACCGGCAAGATCATCAAGATCACCATCGAAGTGAAGGAGATGAAAACGGCTGACAAGAAGGAGGAAGAGAAGAGCCGCGCGATCGCAGCAGAAAAGCTGGCGCTGTCAAAGTGATCAACAAACGGTATCCGGAGGCAAGGAGAACAACTGGGTGCAAACCATACCCGGCAAGGGGTGGAACACCCTCCTGTTGGGTGAGTTCACGCCAAAGCCGCCGGATTAAGAGATATTGTCGACACGATGGAATAAGGAGAGGTGAAATGAAGGGCATTTCTTTGCGAAATGTGGCTATGTTGGCCGTACTGGTCGGCAGCTTGACGCTGCCGGCATGTACCGAGTCGCCCAAGAGCGAGTCTTCCAAAACCGAGTCGACAAAGACCGAGCCGGTCAAAATGAGGATGACCACCACCGTGCCACCGGGCATCGCGTCGCCGGACAAGGTCGAGACTCGCCTCGGCACGCTTAATTTCTTCGATGGTTTCCCGGACGATGTCACTGTCGAAAAGCTCTACGACAACCTGGATTTCCAGCGCGCCGTGCAGGCTTACCTGCTGGGGCTGGCGCCGGTGAGCCAGGCAGCGAATCGAAAAGGGATCCTCGAGTTGGGTCCGGCCAACACGACGGTGCCAATCTTCGAGACGATGATGAACGCGCGGTCGATCTTCCTCACCCCGAACAATAACACGCCTTACACATGGTTCTGGCTCGATCTGCGCAAAGGGCCCCTGATCCTCGAGGTTCCGCCAAAGGTCCTCGGAGCGATCGACGACATGTGGTATCGCTTTGTCACCGATTTGGGCATGATGGGGCCAGACAAGGGCGAAGGCGGCAAGTATCTGCTGCTGCCGCCAGGATATAAAGGTGAGATCCCGGAGGGTTATTTTGTCGTGCGGCCGGCGACGTTCAGTGTCTGGGTGCCGTGGCGCACTTTCCTGGTAAACGGCGACCCGAAACCGGGCGTGGATATGGTGAAGAAGCTCACGAAGATTTACCTGTTGTCACAGGCTGCCAATCCGCCCGCATTGAATTTCGTCAATGTTTCCGGCAGAGATTTCTGCACTGTTGCCCCGGCGGATTATGCTTTCTGGGAATATCTCAACCAGGTGGTTCAGGAAGAGCCGACAGAAACGATTGACCCGGTCACACTGGGCTTTTACGCCTCCATTGGAATCCAGAAGGGCAAGCCGTTCGCACCCGACGCCAGGATGAAAAAGATCCTGACAGAAGCCGCAGTCCTGGGAGACGCAACCGCGCGCGCCATCAATTACCGAATGCGCCTCAAGGAAGCTTACTTCTACCCGAACAGCGCGTGGCGTTCGGGGTTCCTCGGAGGATATAATTTCCAGGACAACGGTGCGCTCATCCTCGATTCATACTCGGCCTTTTTCTTCTATGCCACTGGCGTAACCCCGGCCATGGATTCAAAGGTGGCCGGACAAGGATCGCAATATATGGCTGCATTTGTCGACGCCGAGGGCAACCCTCTGGACGGAGGCAAGAACTACAGGCTTCACCTGCCTCCCAATATCCCGGTTGCCAACTTCTGGTCGGTAATCTTGTACGATAGCCAGACTCGCTCGATGCTCCAGACCGGTCAGGATTGGCCGGCTGTGAGCAGCCAGACAAAAGGACTTTTGATCAATCCCGACAGTTCGGTGGATGTCTATTTCGGCCCAACCCCTCCGGCCGGCAAGGAAAACAACTGGGTGCAGACCATTCCGGGCAAAGGGTGGAACACGCTTCTGCGCCTCTACGGCCCGCTCGAACCATGGTTCGACAAGACCTGGCGGCCGGGAGAGATCGAACGCCAGCAGTGACTGGCCAATACTGTTTGACTTAGATACGTTCAACAACCATTCTCGCCGGCTTTGCCCGAGCGGCTTGACGAAAAAGGGGGCTAAACCTATGAAACGGATTCTGATCGCATCCCTGTGCCTGGCGTTTGCCTTGTGCCTGACCCTGGCACGGCCGGCGAGCAGCCAGGACCAGAAGCAGTTGCTTCAGGAAAAAGTGGCGGCTTTCAAGCAGGCCACGGCAGAAAACCAGAAAGCTCTGCGCCAATACACCTGGATCGAAGACACCCAGCTGAGCCTGAAGGGGGAGGTCAAGAGCACGAAAATCGAGTCCTGCCGTTACGGCCCGGACGGCAAGGTGCAGAAGACCCCCCTGTCCGCCCCGCCTGAAAAGAAGGAAGCGCGCGGCCTGAAAAAGAGGGTCGTTGAGAAGAAGACCGACGAGATGAAGGATTACATGGAACGCGTCGTGTCCCTTATCCAGCGGTATGTCCCGCCTCAGCCCGAGCTGATCAAGGCCGACGTGGCGGGCGGGA
>JAFNAG010000533.1 GCA_017860135.1 Acidobacteriota bacterium | reverse complement strand
GGCATGATCGCGCTGCCGGCATCAATACTGAGGCGTCCGATTATGCACAGTTTTCGATAGCGATTGCGACTGCGATTGCGATCCCGATGCCGATACCGACCCCGTTTTTCCGTGGTGCTGAAAAATCCTTTTCTTTTTGGCAAGGACTTTTATGTTAGTTGTACAGAGAAATGCTCTGGTTGGGCTTTGGGGCTTTACCGAACCATGCCCACAATAGAATTCTCTGTGGCCTCCGTGTTCTCAGGGGTGAGAAGGTGAATTTGTTTCGCGCTCGTCAGGGCTATTTATTGGGAGTTGCTTTTATTGCAGGAATGCGCGCCCCATGATGTTCAGAAGATCTCATGAATGAACGACAGAGATTTCTGGCGCTGTTCCGGGGGGATGCGGTGGACCGGCCCCCGCTGTTGGAAGAAGGGGTGCGTGAGGAAGTCATTGAAGCCTGGCACGCGCAAGGATTGCCCGCCGGCAAGACCCACCTGGAAGTCTTCGGGCTCACTCCCCACGAAATCGTGGGTCCCGACATCACGTTTTCGGAAGAATACGCCGGCAGGATCATGAGCCTGTCGGACCGCGAGTACGGCCGCGCTTTTTGCGCTTCCCGGCAGCGCTTTGCAGAAGACTGGCCCGAAACGGTGAAGTGGCTCGAAAACCGCAGCCACATCGCCTGCATCTGGGCGTACCGGGGTATGTTCCAGGCACTGGGAGTCGGGGCCTGGCCGACTTTAAGGCAGGCGCTCCGCGCGCTGGTTAAGGAACCGGCGCTTGTATCCGCCCGCATGGAGATGTATGGAGAGTTTTGCGCGGCGATGCTGACGATGGCCATGCAGGATGTAATCCCCGACTTCATCTACTTGAGCGAGCCGATATCCGACAACAGATCGCCGCTGGTTTCGCCCGGTATGTACCGGGAATTTGCCGTTCCTGCCTTGGGCAGGATTATCGCCGCCGCGAGGGCGCACGGCTGCGGGAACATCCTCGTGAGTACGTATGGCAATTCGGCCGCGCTCCTGCCGTTGCTGCTGGATGCTGGCGTAAACATGCTCTGGATCTCGGAGGCCGCAGAGGCTCCGGAGCTGGACTATCGGAATATCCGGCAGAAGTTCGGCCCCCGCCTGGGACTGATCGGCGGAATCCCCATGAGTGTGCTGCGTTCGGGTCCTTCCGGGCAAATGGGGGAGCGGTTGCGCGGGGTTGTATGTCCATTGCTGCAATCCGGACGCTATATCCCCCTCGCGGGCGGACGCGTGCGGGAAGATATCCCATGGCCGTCGTATCGTGCCTATCGCGAGGCCTTGGCCGAAGCGATCTCCGGGAGCTGCGTTTCCCTTTAGAGGAAGAACTCCCGCAGCGTGTCCCGGACGCTCTCGCGTTCCTCCTCGACGAGGCGGCCGATCCTCTTCACGATGATCTCCTGATCAATCGTGGCGAACTTCATGCGGAGGAGTGACGCCTTCGGCAGGCCCGACTGCTTCCAGAATCGGATCCGATGATCGCCGCGACGCGACGAGGCGTCCACGTGGCTGGTGAGCATGGTGATGACGACATCCCGCCCGGACCTGTTGTAGTCGTCCGGCGAGACTATCAGTGCCGGACGTTTTTTGGCAGCGGTCAGGTCCGTAAACGGGAATGGCACGAGGATGATGTCCCACTTCCTACAGGCCGTCATACACCTCGTCTTCTCTGTTGTCCCATTCGGCGAAGGACGATTCCGACAGCTTCATCAGGGCCTGAACCTCAGCGGACTTGCCCCCTCGCGCCAGCTGTGCCTTGCGCTTCCGAAGGTAATCGCCCAGCAATTCCGACACGAGGTCGCTCATGGTGCGACCTTCCAGCGAGGCAAGCGCCTTCAGCAGTCTCCGCTCGTCATCCTTGACTCTGACACTCATCACGGCCATGGAGAATTCTCCTACTATCCTACAAAACTAAATGTAGAACAATGGACGGATCGTGTCAATCGGTGGCGCAGCAGGCCCGGGACACACGGCGGGCCGTGATGCTCAGGCGACCAACTGGAAGCGATCCGCCTTCGCCCCGCAGATCGGGCACTGTGCCGGAGGCTGACCCATTTCAATATGCCCGCACACGGGACACAAATAGAAACTGGCTTCCGCCAGATCCTTGCCTTGGGCGACTGCATCGAGAGCCAACTGATAGATCCTGGCGTGAATGGCTTCCGCCCGCAACGCCAGTCCGAACATGCGCTTGGCCTTATGCCCTTCGGACTCCGCCAGGCTCAGCATCGGGGGATACATTTCGGTGAATTCGTAGGTTTCCCCGCCAACGGCGGCGCGAAGATTCTCAACTGTGGACCCGATGCCGCCCATCGCCTGAAAATGACCAAGGGCGTGTATGGTCTCGGCCTCGGCTGCCGTGCGGAACAGCCTGGCCACGTTCGCGTACCCTTCCTGTTCCGCTTTTTTGGCGAAGGCCAGATATTTCCTGTTTGCCTGGCTTTCTCCCGCAAAGGCCTCTTTGAGATTGTGCTCTGTTGTCGACATCGATTGCCTCCATGAATGAATGATTCCAGACGTCCGCATTGTAATTGACCCCGGCCCCCGATTGCATCCAAATGGCGCGGCAATTCGGGCCGGAGGCTGCCCATGAACAAATGAGAACGCGTCGAGGCGGCCTGCCGGCTCATCCGCGACTGTCAGCGGGATCCGATGCAGAAGAGGTGCTTCTGGCCGCGCAGGAACAGCCTACCGCCGGCGATCGCGATCGAGGTGCGCGAAGGCTCGCCGATCGAGTTGGTGCCGATGACCTCGTGCTTCGGCCCGGCCTGAATGACAAAAGTCTCCCCTTCATCCGAGGTGAGCAGGATTTTGTCGTCAAATGCGACCGGCGATGCGCCGTAAAACTGCGCTGCTACCGGCACACGCCCGCCCTCGTACACCAGCTTTCCGGTTTCCGCTTCCAGGCAGGTCAGAATGCCGGCATCGCTCATAAGATATAGGTAATCACCGTAGAGAGTCGGGGATGTCACGTAAGCAGTGCCTTTGTTATATGTCCAGACGATTTTGTCCGTGCCGTCGAGCATTCCGGAACCGCCAAGACGGATCGCCTTGATGATCTTGGCAGGGAACCCCGAAGAGACGATGACCAGATCGCCCTTGACGGCCGGAGTTGCAATCGCATGACTCTTCAGCCCGGTCGCGCGCCACAATTCTTTCCCGGTCTTCGGATCGTAGGAAATGATGAACTCGTTGCCGCTGGCGATCAGTTCGGTGCGCAGCTGCGTCTCCACCATCACCGGCGTGGCCCAACTCACTCCCACCTGCCGCTTCGTGCGCCAGACCTCATTCCCTGTGCCCTTGTCGAGTGCCGCGATGAAGGAATCCTTGCCGTCGAATTCCTGGTCGCAAAGCAGGATCAGAAGG
>JAFNAG010000532.1 GCA_017860135.1 Acidobacteriota bacterium | reverse complement strand
ATCATTTTGAGAACAACGTCTTCTTCGGAAACCACGTGAGCCCCCCCGCCGACGCGGCCGCGATCAGATCCGATCCGATGCTCGAGCGACCAGGAAGCGGGGCCGACGGACTCGACTCTCTCGGGGGATACAAGCTGCGGCCAGAATCGCCCTGCATTGCCGCGGGCGTGCCGGTGCCCGAGAACGGCGGACGCGACTTCTGGGGAATCCCTGTCGCGGCCACGGGCAAACCGGACATCGGGGCCTGCGCGGTCCCGCGGTGAGGACACGACGGGGGCAAGACCGGCGGCTGTCTGTCGACAAAACCCAATCTGAGCCGGATTCCGGTCTTACTCGCGACGGAGCAAGACTTTTCCAGAGGGCCGAACAGTCCAGCACGGCAGCTCGGAAGGGAACCACGCCTGGCTTCAAGGCTGAGGCTCAGATATCGATTTCTTCGTATGACACCAGTCCGGCCGCATCTGGAGGCCTTGGGTGTTCCTCCGGTCAACATATTCAGCACCCGAGAAGAGGCTGAGGTCGCTCTGCGTCAGATGCGTCCCTAGCCAGAGCGATCGCAGGAATCTCAATCTGGAGCCGTGTTGTGCTCCGCGAGAGAACCGTCCGCACTGACTTCCGGAACCGAGCGGGGATGAGGGGGAGGGCTGTCTGTCGACAAAACCCAATCTGAGCCGGATTCCGGCCTCTGCAGGCTGCGATTCGCTTCCCCGTCAGCGACCCAAGAGCCGCACATCCTGCCCGGCTGAAGCACGGGCAGGGCATTACGCCATCTCGACTCGGATCGAAATTGCCGCCCATTCACGTTTCCAAACCATCAACCGAGCCGCAGTTACAGGAGGTCCGAGTATTTTCACCACACGGGCTTCAATCCTTCGACACCATTCTACGGCTCGGTTGCCTTCACGCTGGTCTGTTTCGTGGGCACGAGTTTGCGTTCCGGCATATCGGGCACGTCGACGCCGCGGTGCCGGAGCGACTGAGCGAGGTTGTGCCTGAAGTCATCTGAAGTGCGGCTCAGTGCCGCCCGCAGCGCGGCGATTGAAGCCTGGCCGGGGATGCGGTCCAGGACCATGCGGGCGTCCTCGCGCAGCTCCTGGTCCGTGAGCAAGGCGGCCGTTGGCTCCACCGCTTCGTCGCCTGCGATTTCGGACAGCATCCAAAGCGCTTCGCGGCGCACTCCGGACGGCTGGCCGGGTCCCAGCAGCGCAAGCAACTCGGTAACAACCTGCGTTCTCCCCTCGGGCGCCGTCGCCGGGTTGCCCGCGTGCCGCACGATTCTCCACATGGCCCGTTGGGCGGCCCGCCCGACCTCGAGCTCTCCCTCGGCGGTCAGCGCCGCCAGTGGTTTCAAAGCCGGCGCCCCAGCCTCGCCCGCACTCAGCCAGGCGTCGGTCCTCACGACAGGATCGTTGCTTTGTATCTTTTCCAGGAGCAAATCCACAGTTGCCATGGCTGAACCCTCGTTTTTCTCTGGAGAGGGAAAGAAGTTGCCTCCCCTCGCTTTCAACTGGCCGCCTCGGCCCGTCACAGATGGTAGGGGTGGCGCTGCGGCCGGCTCATCAGCCGGCGCGCTTCGTCATCTCCTGCAATTTCCATTTTGGTCTGGTCCCATTCGAGCGGCCGGCCGAGGAGGTAGGCAAGGTTGCCCAGGATTGTCAGGTTGGCGACGCCGATCCCGGCCTCGATGTTCATGATGGTCTTCTTGCCCGTCCTGATGCCCAGGAGCCAGTCCTCCATGTGGCCGGGGCTCCTGTATACCTCCTTGGAACCGGCCGGCGCTTTCCATGAGCGCACCTTGCGTTCGGCCCAGGTGCCTCCGTCGCCTCCCCAGTGCATGCACGTGCCCTGATCGCCGTGGTAAATGGCCCCATAGCCTGGACGGATAATCTTGGTGATTCCATCCGGTTTGCCCGCCTCCAGTTCCTCCTCGGTGCGCTCTTCCGCCTTGGGCAGTTCCTCATTGGGCATCTGGGTCCACGTCATCACCCAGTCCGGATCACGGAAGGTGTAGGTGACTTTCATCAGGACGGCTGCATCCCACAATCCCTGCCTGGGCGGGGTGCCGGAGGCCTCGATCCTGACCGGCCCAGTGCCGTCCTGGCCGAGCCACCACATGGCGCAACTCATCACGTGGGCGCCGCGGTCCCGGATCTGGCCGCCTCCGGACTCCATGACCCAGCGGAAGGTTCCCGGCAAGTATCTCTCGTTGAACGGCCGCCAGCGCAAGGGCCCCAACCACATGTCCCAATCGAGATGCGGGGGCGGCTCGCTGTCGCGCACCGGCTTCGTATCTTCAGGACTGGGATAGTGAAAACACTCGACCCGCTGTACCTTGCCGATCATGCCGTTTGCCAGGTAGCGATGCATCATCCAGGCTTCGGGCTGCGAGCGGCCCTGCGAGCCGACCTGGACGGCGACCCGGGCTTTGTTGGCTGCGGCGATCATCGCCTTTCCTTCTTCGATGGTGCAGCAGGCGGGCTTTTCCACGTAGACGTGCTTACCGCATTCGGCAGAGTGAACGGTCTGCACGCCGTGCCAATGGTCGGGAGTCCCGATGACGACGGCGTCGATGTCCTTGCGCTCGATCAGGTAACGGTAGTCGCGGTAGGGCATCGCCTTCGGGATCTCTTTCACGCCGCCCGCCAGTCGCGTCTCGTCCACGTCGCACACCGCGACGCTCATCGCCAAACCTTTGTCCCGCAAGGATCCGAGTTCTTTGAAGAGCCCGCGTGACCTGCCGCCCCAGCCGATGTGCCCGATGAGAACCCTGTCGCCGGCGCCGGCGCGGCCCCGAGCCGCCAGTATTCCCGATGGAATGAAATACGGCGCCGCGGCAGCCGCGTTGGCCGCTTTCAGGAAGGTGCGCCGCGATATCCGGGCTTTCGCTTTCATGATGCTCTCTCCTGGCTTTTCAGACCCAAGAAGGGTGTGTTGGTTTCGATAGCTTCCGTCGTCGAGACTCCCAGCGTTGGTAGGCTTCATCATCAGTCACGAGCATCGCGCAGCCTGATCGTCCGTCTTCTTTCGCCGTTGAGCGGTGTCGCGCGGGAAGTTGGGCCGTGGAGACTCTTGTCGTTTCCGAATATTCGGTCCCGATTGAAATTGTTGCGCTTACAGGGTTCGGTTGCTAGCCTTCCCTTCCATGAATGGTGTCCTCTTTTCACTCATATCAACCCTGTCCTTCAGCTTTCGATCGCGCCTTGCACTCCAGGCTGAGATCCTGGCTCTGCGTTGGCTGCGGGCCTGATAAGGCGATGACCCGGATTACCCGGTAACGACAACTCGTTGCCCAAAGTCCAGGATGTCGATGTGGACAGCTCGGTTGCCTTTCCCGTGTTGAACGGATTGCATCACGATTACCGGTTGGTTGCATAGTCGTTG
>JAFNAG010000178.1 GCA_017860135.1 Acidobacteriota bacterium | reverse complement strand
ACGACCGGACAGCGTTCAGCGGCAGTGGCAATGACCCTCAAAACGGCGCCTGTTTTTACCTGGACGCGGACTACCGCGGAGAAAGATTCTGTGTCGACAGCGATGAGAGTCAACAGAGTCTCGAAGGGCGTTACAACGACAGGATCTCATCCATCCGGATCTTTGGAAGGGCCGGGGTAACGGTCTACGAAGATGAGAACTTCAACGGCTCGCGCCGGACTTTCGACCAGGATGTGCCGAATCTGAGCGACTGGAACGACAGAATTACCTCCTTCCAGGTTAGCGGAAGCCCATACCGAGGACAGTACGGAGGACAGTACGGAGGACAATTCGGGGGCCGGGACAGTGGTTACGAACCGCGCAACGGGGCGTGTTTCTACCTGGACTCGGACCACCGCGGCGACAGCTTTTGCATGAACGCCGGCGAGGACCTGCGGAACCTGGAAGCCCGCTTTAACGATAAGATTTCATCCATCCGGTTTTTCGGCAGAGCCCGAGTAGTCGTTCATGAGGATGAGAGCTTCCGTGGCGACAGCAGGACTTTTACCGGTGACGTATCAAACCTGGGGAATCTCAACGACAGGATCACGTCCATCGAGGTGAGGTGAGGCGAAAACGGTATCCCGGCCCGTGCAGACAATGACCGCAGTGCCAAGGCCTGTCTAAACAGCAGCACCCAGGGGTACGATGTGGCTCTCGTCTGCAAACACCGTGCTTCCGCCTGGAAGATCTTGTGCCGCCTACTCTACGGGCCTGGACCCCCCAGTGAGCGCTGGAGCCACAATCCTCAGGGAGTGGAATTCCATGGAGTGGGGGACCAGTGATCTTTCGTCATGCGTTGTAGCTGCCACTTCTCCAAAAGGAGTTACTCATGAACGAATTGGCGGCCGGTGATCGTCGTCCTCGGTCTGTTGCGCGGCGAGGCGCTGCCGGAGTTGCTGCTGTCTGCGGTAAGCCTGGCGCTGGCAGCGGCGCCGGAAGCCCTTACTGCCGAGGTGACCATCGACCTCTGGTTGGTCGCGCAACGCCTGCTCAGGCGCCACGCGCTGATCTGCAAGCTGCCGGCCGTCGAAACCCTCGGCTCCGTCACGGTGATCTGCTCCGACAAAACAGGCGCATTGACCCTCAACCGCATGACCGTGACGGCTCTAGACATCGCCAACCACGCATTCGGCCTGGTAGAGGCGGCGGATGAACTGGGGTTCGAGCTGATGGCATTGGAACAATCCGCCGGCCACGCGCACCCAGCCTGCGCTGGATCTGCCGGTGGTCTACATGGCGGCGGAGCGGAGAACAACTCCCCGTCTGGTTGGTGACCTCCCAACCAGGAGGCACCAACCAGGCGCGTTCCAGCCCACGGACGTTCGGCCCCCCCCACACTTGCGAGGCGCAGGTTCAAGGGCCGGCGGGCGCTAGCGGCGCCAGCGTGAGTATCCCCACCCCCCACCAAAGAGCAAAAACAACACAACAACAACTATAATCAAAGTTTGCGTAGACATATCTCACCTCTCTTTTAGGCTCTGCTTCCGAACCGGACTTCACCATGATGAAAACCGCTGGTGCGAACATCTCGCTCCCGCATGACATCCGCCTCCCACGCGGTATACCCGGCATCTTGAGGCACGGTTGATTTATACTCTGAAGCATTGGGCGTGTCAGTTCAGTATGGCTCACGCGTCTGGTCAATTTTGCTCATCAGAAGCGTGCAGGGAAGCGTAACCCGAACTCTGGGGACGCCGTGCCCCTCACCCTGGTTCGCCGACCTGCTTTCCCCGGCTTGGCAACAAAACCCCGCTTCACTCGCCCTGCCGGATTTCCACAGAAGAAAACGGGCAGCCGCAATGTGACGGTCTTCCGAGGCGGCGATGCCGGCGGTCATCGGCTGCCCCGACGTCGTGAGCCTGCGGCTTCGCGATGCGGCGCCCTTACCTGCCCCGCGAACAGGCTCCAGACCGGCATGAGCAATGTTGACCAGACTTGTGAGCTGTACTGAACTGACATGCGAATGAACCCGGGGTATATGAAGTGTGTCTTGAGTTGTCCGCCAGAATCCGGTGGGAGATGGGTGGGCATGGAGTGAATCGATGCGAGACAAGAAAAGGTTCTGGGCGCGGTTGAACGTGCACAGACGTCGACGCGTCGGGCGGGTCCGCGCACACGTGGTCAGCCGCCGGCGGCCCGCATGGTTGCGTCGCATCCTGCTCCTCATGGCCTCGTCTCTATTGTTGCTCCCGCTGATCGTGGCGGCCGCACTCATCCATCACGTCTACTTCGATCGGAGCGGCCTCCCAGACCTCGATCCTTTCATCCGTTTCGAGCCCCCCACGACCGGCAGGGTCTACGACGCGCGGGGCAAGGTGCTGATCGAACTGGCGGGTGAGTACCGCGAGGTGGTCTCTTACGACGAGGTGCCCGTTATCCTGCGCCAAGCTATCCTTGCTGCAGAAGATAAAAATTTCTTCACCCACTCAGGCGTGGAATACCGGGCGTTGCCGCGGGTGATCCAGAAGACGGTAGTGCGCTCTCTGACCGAGTGGTGGAAGGGCGACGCCGGGTTCCGGCTGCTGTTTCCCCAGGGGGGATCCACGCTTACGCAGCAGCTCGTCCGCGGCTACTTCCTCCAGGACCTGACGAGCCGCGAGACCGGCGGCATCATCTTCAGCAAAGATCCGGTCCCGCGGCTCCTCTCGACCGTTCTGGGTGTCCCGGCTACGAATAAGCTCCTCCGCAAGCTGGAGGAGGCGCGTCTGGCTCTCTGGCTCGAGGAGGAGATGCGCCGGCGCTATGGATCCCGGGAGCGAGCCAAGCGCGAGATCTTCGCCCGCTCGGCCAGCTTTCACTACCTGGGCAACGGCCGCTACGGCTACGCCGCCGCCTCCGAGTACTACTTCGGCAAATCCATCTCGGGCTACAGGCAGGAAGATGCGGGAAAGGCCGCGCTGCTGGCGGGGATCATAAAGTCACCCCGGGACTATGCCCCGGTATCCGGTGACCCGCGGCCCCTGCGCCGCCGCAACGAGATCCTGACCCTGATGGTCCGCAACGGCAACATCCCCGAGGACGTCGCGAAGCGCTGCCAGGCCGAGCCGGTCCGCGTGGCAGCCCACAGTCAAAACAAGACTCATGCCCCCGCTGCGATCGAGAACGTCCTGGACGAGCTGAAGCAACACGGCGGAACCCGTTTCGGGTTTGAAGACCTCATCCAGGGTCGGATCTCGGTCCAGTCTACGCTGGACGAGCGAGTCCAGACCATCGTGAATGAAGCCCTGGAAAACGGCCTTGCTCTCTACGAGCGGCGGCACCCTAGGGCGAAGGGGTTGATCCAGGGCTCTGTGGTGGTGCTGGGCAACGCGGATGCGGCGATCCTGGCCGAGGCGGGGGGGCGGCAGGTCTATAAAGACCGCAACACGCGCTACTCCGACTACAACCGCGTCACGGCCTCGCTGCGGCAGCCGGGCTCGGCATGGAAACCGCTGGTCTACCTGGCCGCGTTCCATCGGGGATTGGACCTTGCCACCACAGTGCCCGACGAGCCCATCGAGGTGCCCCTGGGAGCCGATGGCGACGTGAAGTGGATCGCCAACTACGACAACCTGTTCAAGGGACCGATCCCGATCCGCCAGGCGCTGGCTGAGTCCCGCAACGCGGTGGCCGTGTGGATCACCCGCGAAATCGGCCTGGACGAGGTGATTCGGACCGCACGCGAGCTTGGGATCCGAACCCCGCTCCAGCCCTACATCGCCACGGCTCTGGGTGCGTCGGAGGTGCGGTTGCTGGAGCTGGCGGACGCCTATCGCGCCATGGCTTCGGGTTCCTTGGCCGAGCCCCACGTCATCGATCGCGTGACCGACGCTTCCGGCGAGGTACTCTACAAATCGCCCCGGCCCGGGCGGAAGATCGGCTCCGATGCGCTGAGCCTGATCCAGGAGGGGCTGCGCGGCGTGATCCGCCTCCCGGAGGGCACCGCACACAGTCTCGCCGGCCGCGACTTTCCCATCCCGGTAATGGGCAAGACCGGAACAACAAGCGATTTTCGCGATGCGTTGTTCGTGGGATCCACCTACGGGCCGGAGGGGATCACCGTGGCGGTCCGGATCGGCTTCGACGATAACCGCACGCTGGGCACGACGGAGACCGGAGGGCGCACGGCGCTGCCGATCTTCCGCGAGATCATGCTCCGCGTCTATCGAGAGCAACTGCTGGGGCCGGCGCCGCGGTTTCCCCGCAAGATCGAGGACGGGATCGACGGGTACCTTGCCCTGCAGACCGCGCTGAAAGCGGTTGGCGCCGAGCCGGCTCCGCCAGCCCCTACACCGTTCACTTCGCCCTTGCGCCCGTTGCTCCGCCGCCTCCTCGTTATTCGTTAGGGCCTGTCACAGAATAACAGATCCACTTTGGCGCGAGCGCCGGGCGGGCAGATGCAAGACGCCGCGACGCAGGCGATGTGGTGACATCGTCGAGGAGCGGCGAAACCGCAGATGCCAGTCCGCCGCCGCGCCCCGCAGGGCTGCGGCCCCCAAGGCACGCTGGCTTTCATCGCTCGCAGTTCGCGCCGCTGTATGCGCCTGGGGGCCGGCAGCAAAGTGGGGCTGTTATTTTGTGGCAGGCCCTTTGTTTGCCCCAATGCCGCATTCAGCAGCATTCAAAGAAAAGGCACCTTTTTCCCTGACGTCCAACGCTACCCCTCAGTGGCGCGCCGCTTGCGGCCCGTCTGCTGCAAGGGCTTGTTGGACGGCCGACCGGTACGATCCCCCGCGCGCACCGGCGCCGCCAGCCTGGCGGCGCCTACAAAGCGACCTCAGGTCTTAGGGAATGCCAGCAGTCCTGCACTGAGCTGGTCTTTATGCGTGTCCGCGAGGCCGTGGGGTGCGCCCGCCTGGATCTTCAGGGTCGCGTTCTTGACCAGCTTCGATGAGCGGAGAGCCGCAGCGCCGATCGGCACGATCTGGTCGTCGCCGCCGTGAAGGATCAGCGTCGTCACGTCGAATGTCTTAAAATGGATGAGATCCCCCGCAAGCTCCCCCTTCGGTTGCAGTGCGAGCGGGTGCCTCTCGGAGGCCGGCCCGCACAAAAGAAAGGATTTGTGCGGATCGGGCTCCAACTGGTCCGGCGTTGACGTTCTAAGTAGATCGTGAGCATCTCATAGGTCAGTTTGCCGTTATTCAACCAACGATAAGGTCTCCCCTTCTTAGCGGCGCCCATCCGATGAAGCGCTCTGCGCACCAATGATTGCGCCGGATACGATGAGTTCCACGCGACGATTAAGCTGGCGGCCTGCAGCGGTATCGTTTGAGGCCACGGGCTGGGCCTCGCCGAACCCTTTGGCCAGGACCGAATTCATCGTCGACATCCCCTGTCGGATAAGATAGTCGCGCACCGATCCAGCTCGCTGTTCCGATAGGGTCTGGTTGTACGCGTCACCACCTACACTATCAGTATGGCCTTCGACCTCCAGCCTTAAGCCCGGGTGTCCCAGGATAATACCGGCCACTTTGGCCAACCTCTCACGCGCCAGGGGCCGTAGGGCATACTGGGCCGTGTCGAAGAGAACATCCGACATATTAATGATGAGGCCGCGCGCGGTATCGCGAGTTTCAAGAACCGAGTTGAGCTGGGTCAATAGCTGAGCGCGCAGTTCGGCCTTTTCAGCCTCTGCCTTCCGCAGCAGACGATCGGCTTCCTGAGCGGCAAGCTGAGTCCTGTCGGCTTCGGCTTGCGCCGCCGCGCGCGCTGCCCGCTCGGCTTCGGCCTGAGCGGCGGCTCGTGCGGCATCGTTCGCGAGTTTGAGGCGATCCGCTTCGGACTGGGCGGCGGCTCGTGCGGTATCGTTCGCGAGTTTGAGGCGATCCGCTTCGGACTGGGCGGCGGCTCGTGAGGCATCGTTCGCGAGTTTGAGGCGATCCGCTTCGGACTGGGCGGCGATACGTGCTGCCTCTGCCTCCTGTTTGATCCTCGCGGTTTCAGACTGGTCAGCGGCGCTTTTGGCTTCGGCTTGCGCTCTCAGGCGCGTCTCGGCCTCGGCTTCCGCTCTCAAATTCGCCTCCCGGTTCATCCCCGCCTGGCGTTCGCGCGCCACGCGCTCTTCTTCCTGACGCGTCACCGCGATAGCCCTGGAGTCCTCCGCGGTCTGCACCGCCTCCCGCGCGGCCATCGTCACGGGTTTGCGTCCCGCGTTGCGGGCCTGGTAGGCCTCGGCCTGCTTCAGGGAGCCTTCGGCCTTCGCGAAGGTGTCGGAGGCAAACTGCTCTGCACCACTGGCGCGCGCGATCTGGACGGCATTGCGCGCTTCATAAAGCTCCAGCGGCAGCTTCCGATCCATTTTCAGCGCCAGAGGATTCACCAGGCGCTCGTACTGGCCTCGCTGCAATAATTCGTACTTGGCATCCATCGCTTCGATCTTCCCCGCCGTGTCCGTGCGCACCTCATTTTCCATCACGACCAGGTTGCTCGGCATTGACACCGCGAAGTATGGCTCCGCCGTCACTGCAAGTCCGAAAACCTGCAACTCGGTAGTTACGTTCATCTTGCCACTGGTTCCATTCAATAGAATCTCGCCCAGGTTGGATGTGCGGCCTTCGGGCGTGATTGCCCACAGCACGTAAGTGAGGTATTCCGCCCCGTACTTGGTGGCGGGTTGAAGTTTATCGAATTCCACTTCGATCTCAATGTAGCCCTGCTTGCTCTCCACTTTGGCCTCGCCGCGGGCGTTCGGCAGGAGATCGGTGCCGCGGAAATCGATCTTGGTAGCGCCGCCTCGGTGTTGGTAATTGATCGCTTTCATGGTCCGCTCTATCACCGTGACGCGATAAACGGGTATCGAACTGCCTGATTGGCCGAGAACCGACTGTTGGGTCGGATCCGCCGCCTGCGGCGTCTGTGCATACAACAGCACGCATGACAAGCCGCAGAACGCCAGAAACATGCTAATTATTATCATCTTTCTCATAGGGGTCCCTTCCTTAATTGGAAGCACGACATGCTCAGTTAATAGATCCTTACCGGCGGCCTTTGACTCCTCGCGTCGAGCGCTTGTTTGACAAAAAGAACAGCTCCGCGACCGCGTCGAACGAAGCTGACCTTTTTGGGTGGCCACACCCCGCTATCCTCCGGCCTCTTGATTGAGAGTAGCCCGCAATCATCCAACTCATGGCCGACAGCTCAAAGCACAGTTCTTATACCTTGCGGTGATTCGCGCGTCAGTCCTGTACTGCTCACACCTGAGGTCAAGATTGCTCATACCGGTGGATAGGGGTTATAGCCGTGCACGCGGCGTAGTACTTGTGAGGGTTTCAACAGGGATTCGCTGTCGCTGAGTTATTCGGAGAGGCAGATACGGCCCGCCTGTGGCGCTCCTGACATGAAGGGAACTTGGCGCACGACCCCAAAATACGACGAAGTGTTTTCTGCGACGCGGCGCAACGCCGCCTTCGGACGCCGCCGGGATTGGCGAGCCAGCGACGTGCAAACGCGCCTGGGTCGCGCGCCGGCTTCTGCGACCTGAAAGGCAGCCTTGCGGGGCGCGCGCCGCCCGGTGGACATCCGCAGCGCCTTGCACCTGCACGCCCGGCGCTCGTGTCAAAACGCCAACTCATTTTTGCGCGAACCCCTAATCTCCGCTGATACAACCACTAATCGTGCAGAACCACGCTGAGGAGGCCACTGTGAACCGTCAACCCGTCGCCATCGCTGTAATCGACAAAGCCCAGCTTCCGGAACTTGTTCATGAAATGACTGACCCGCGACCGGGTTGTGCCGATCATCTGGGCCAGGTGATCCTGGCTGACTTCCGGAAGCACAAGTTCGGCTCTGCTTTCCTTGCCAAAATGGGCGAGAAGCAAAAGGATCCGCGCGAGACGCTTTTCACTAGAATTGAAAAGCTGGTCTACGAGATCCGATTCGTATCGGATATTGCGTGAGAGCAAATGCGCGACGAACAATTCCGAGATCGCGTGTTTCTCGTGAAGCAGTCGCAGCATCACCAGCTTATCGATCCGGAAGAGACTGCAATCTGTAACCGTTGTAGCCGTTGACATGCGCAACGGTTGACCTGCAAGACATCCCTCGCCGAGAAAGTCGCCGGCGCTCAGCGTGGCGACGATCGCTTCCTTGCCCTGTTTGGATATGACCGAGAGCTTCACCTTGCCTCGTCGAAGATAGAAAATGGAATCTGCGGGTTGTCCTTGATCGAAAATGCGGTGGTTGACGCCGTGTTCCGCAACGGTTTTCCCGCTGGAGATTCCAGCGAGCACCGATTCCCAATCGACTGGTGCATTTTTCTTTTTTAGCATGGCATCCTCTATATTTAGATTGCGGCCAAGCGCCCTGCGGCGCTTCAGATCTTCGGTGAGGCTGGAAAGGCAAGTTAGCTTGTTGCCCGGCAGGACGCCACGGAAATGACGAATCACGTAGCCTTCGTCATCATACCTGGAGGGCTTGAGCAGGGTCGCGGTCGGGCGTTTGCACGCAGTTCTTTTTGCAGGGGCTTGCTGTGCCACAGCTTCACATCCCCTTTATCGTGTGTTCGGAGCCAGGTCGCTGAAAGCCCGTTGTCTTGGCTACGTATCGGAGCACCGCTGATTTGAGCCTGAAGCGCATCGCTGTGCCTGCAAGAGCGTTTGCGATCATCTGTACGCACCCGGAGCTCCTACTGCCGCATCAATAGGGTATTGGGGGACGTTTGGTCCCGTGCGGTGCGCGCGCGAGACGAATAATGCTCCATTCAGGTCGTGCGATAGCTGGTAGACGGCGTCGCGGCAGATATCGCATCGATCCAGATGACCATAGACTTCGAGTTGCCCATCCAGATCCAACTGCTTGTTGACGAACTGCAACAGCCGGTCAAAACTGCATGCTTTCATAACATCCCCTACAGGACCCATCGCGCTCATGTCAGTGCAGCATTCCGTTCTTTCCATTCATTCCACCGGTACCACTGCAAATATATTACTGATAGAATCATTCGCGCGTCTGTTCCCTTTTGCTCACGCATCCGGTCAAGATTGCTCATACCTAT
>JAFNAG010000531.1 GCA_017860135.1 Acidobacteriota bacterium | reverse complement strand
CGACCCTTACCGGTTCCGAGCCGGCAAACAGTTACGATATTTCCTATGAACTCACTGGCCGGATCCGATCGTCTGTCCCTGGTGATTTAGACACTGCGGCCGGCGGGAAGTTCCAGGGAGGAGTCAGGAAGTAAAGAACCACACCCGTAAGGACAAATGTAACACTGTGGGTGTTTGCCGCCCCCTGCGCATCGTCTGCCGACAATGGATCCACCCGATTCCAGGAAGCGCGGGCTTCAGCCCGCGTGCTTCAGATCTCCTTACCTCTCCATTCCCGTATGTTCACTCGTTCTAAAGCGCACGGGCTGAAGCCCGTGCTCACTGGGGAATTTCCATTCACGAGCTTTCTCCTGATTCCCGACTCCAGACTCCCCTCGGAAAACCGCAAAATTTTTCTTGACAGATGCTTGAATTAGTACTAAAAAATTAGCATGCGACGAAAAAACCCGACACTGACGGACCAGGAGCTCGAAATCATGAAGATCGTGTGGCAGCTCGGCCGCGCCACCGTGCGCGATGTCTACGAGACGATGCTCGCACGGCGGCGGATCGCTTACACGACGGTCATGACCATGATGAAGATTATGGAAGAGAAGCAGCACCTCAAGCGGGCGCTCGACGGGCGCGCCTACGTGTACGAGGCAACACGCCCCAAGAAGCAGATGATCCGCGAAATGGTCAGCGAGTTCATCAACCGTGTTTTCAACGGTTCGGCGGAACCTTTGCTGGCGCATCTTGTCGAAGATAAGAGACTCTCGGACAGCGAACTGAAGCAGATCGCGAAGATGATCCGCGACGGCCGGTAGGGAGGACAGCATGACCCGCTCCAGGGCGGCGATGGCATCATGGCCGCGGCAGCCTGTCTTCTCTGGACAGGTTCCATCGCCTCGTATGGTCCTCCGTCCGCTGCTTTGCCAGCAGGCAATGGAGACGATAACGCATTGGCGGTACGCTCCGACCTACGTAAACGGCGTGCGGGTCCCGGTCATCACTACGGTCAGGCTGGCCTTTGACTTTCGGCATCCTTGAGGAGTACACCGAAAATGACCCTTCAGATGTGGTTGGAAAACCTGGCCGCTTACAGCATTCAGGTGGCGGTGCTGGTGGCGGCCGGCACTGCTCTCGTGCTGATTTTTCGCCTGAGAATGCCGAACGTGCTGCTGGCGCTCTGGCAGGGGCTGCTGGCCATTTGCTTGCTTATGCCCGTGTTTCAGCCCTGGCAGCCGGCACAGCGCGATCTGGATGCGACACAGCAGGGACCGACTTCAATCCTGGCGGAGGATGTCACTTCTCCTGTAGCCGAGCTTTCTTCTGCATCTCACGGGATTGCCGCGGAACCCCTCTGGCTCGCGCGGTTCCCCGTGTATCCTTCGATCCTGCTGATTCTTGTTGCGGGCATTGGATTGCGCGCAGCCTGGATGGCCCTGGGTGTGTGGCGGTTGCACCGCTACCGCACGAGATCGCGGCGGCCTGCCGCCCTGCCGGAAGCCATCCGCGAAATGCAATGGCGCCTGGCGGTCCGTCCGGAGATTCTCTTCTCCGCCGAGATCGACACTCCGGTCACTTTCGGCTGGCGCCGGCCCGCCGTGATTTTCCCCGAATCGTTTGCTGCAATGGATGAAGCGATGCAGCGGCCGGTGGCCTGCCACGAACTGATCCACGTGCTGCGCCGCGACTGGCTTCATGTGGTTGTCGAAGAGATCCTTCGATCGCTCTTCTGGTTTCATCCCGCCATCTGGTGGGCCCTCGGGCGAATCCACCTCAGCAGGGAGCAGGTAGTGGACCGCGAGGTGCTGAGGGTCACGGGGAAGCGCGGTCCTTACCTGGAATCGCTGCTGCACATCGCCTCGTTGCGGGGCCGGCCGGCCGCGGTACCGGCTCCATTGCTTTTAAGGGAACGCCACCTGGTCGAACGGGTGGCGCTTATGCTGAAGGAGTCTGCCATGACACGCACCAGATTAATCGCCAGCCTCGCAATCGCCGCCGCCTGCCTGATCCTGACCGGCACCCTTGCCGCAGGCTGGTTTCCGCTCACCGCGCCGCCGGCCGCCGCTCCCGTTCCGGTGCCAGCCCCTGCGGCGCAGGTCTCACCACCCGCGCAATCACCGGACGATCCGGTGCTTCTCAATTATGACAATTCCAACCTGGTCAATTTCATCCGAACCGTCTCCAATATCCTGGGACTGAAGCCGATCGAGATCGATCCCGATGTGATGGGAACGGTCACGTTCCACAGCGCAAAGCCGCTGTCGAAGTCTGAAGTGAAGCAGGTGTTCGACGATGTTCTGAAGAAGAACCAGGCGGCACTCGTAAAATCCGGAGACTCCTATCGGGTTGTCAGGCTGCCGGAGCCCGGGGGAACGCCCCGCGCCCCGACACCGGCAGCAAAATCGACGCAGCGGGCGCCTTTGCGCGTTGGCGGCAATGTCCAGATGTCGAAGCTGATCCGAAAAGTAGCGCCGCTTTATCCCGAAGCAGCCAGAAGCGCCAATGTTGAAGGGAATGTCATGCTCGATATGCGGATTGACGAGGCCGGTATGGTCTCCGAGGTCAGGGTAATCCGCGGCCACCCGCTCCTTGACCAGGCCGCGATCGATGCCGTCAGGCAATGGCGGTATCAGCCGACTCTTCTGAACGGAGAACCCGTGCCGGTGCAGACGACCGTATCGATCTCATTCAGCGAAGGCGGTGTGGTTCGCATCGAGTCGGCAGAATTTGTCGCTCCAGTAGAGGTCCCTCCCCGGACGCCATCGCAGACGACCGTCCCGTTTGCGACAGCTCCGCGCATCGAACCGCTGCGGGTGGGGGGAAATGTCCAGGAATCCAGGATCATCCACAAGGTCGATCCTGTATATCCTGAAGGGGCCAGGCAGGCGCGGATTTCCGGAATCGTCATGCTGGAGGTGACGGTGAACGAGGCCGGAGAAGTGGCAACGATACGAGTGATCCGGGGGCATCCCCTGCTGGACCAGGCCGCTGTCGATGCCGTCAGGCAATGGCGCTATGAGCCGACCTATCTCAACGGCGTCGCCGTTCCGGTGATCGCCACCGCCACCGTCATTTTCAATCCGGGCTCGAGCGCCGCAACTCCTGCACTAAGTCTAAGGGTGAACCCTCAAGGGGAATT
Organism: Acidobacteriota bacterium; assembly: GCA_017860135.1. Taxonomy (GTDB): domain Bacteria; phylum Acidobacteriota; class UBA6911; order UBA6911; family UBA6911; genus JAFNAG01. Next base: position 832 of record JAFNAG010000531.1, on the reverse strand, counting down.
GATAAGGCTGGACTCGCAGGGCCAGCTGGACGGAAGCGGCTCAGTCCAGCTCATTCCCGACAAAGAAATCCCCTTTGCAGTGCTGGAACAGACGCTGCAATCGCTTCAGAGTAAGCAGGTCGCCTTCCGGCTGGCTTCATCGATGTACGCCTTTGCCGCAGGGCGCCTCTTTTATAATGCGCCCCCGGCCGGCGCGGATGCCCGGCTGGTTCAGATGGCTGGGATCGATCCGGGTGTCACCTCGGCGACGCTCGATGTGAGCGACTGGCTGCAATCGCTAAATCATCGGGAATCTTCCCCTCCAATGCCAACGCCACAGCCGTAATCAGCTATACCGCGTATGTGAGCGAAAGGGGAGAAATCGTAGATATCCGCGACAGCTTCGGAGGAAAGCTGCCGGAGATCGTCACCGCGTTGCGCCAGGCACGCGTGCTCTCTCCCGGACGCCGCAGCAGCCAGGCCGTTCCCACCGCCGTTCCCGTACGCATCACGATCAAGTAGCAGGTTCTCCCCTCGCCTTGGGAACCACAAAATACACGAAAGACACGAAAATCTCCTTCGTGTCATTCGTGTATTTCGCGGTTGCCCTGTTGAATCCCGCGATACTGCCGCGCTGTCGGTCGTCCGATGCGATGGATACTCCTCGCAGCTAATCTGCCTGGGGGTGTCGGTTTCACTGCGTCCTGTTCGCGCTCCGCAGTTGGAGAATTTTGGACTCGGCATTGTGGTAGGCGCCGGCCTGAGATAGGATTATTGGGTCGACAAGACTCCCTCTCTTGAGGTAGGAATTTAGGGTGGCTGGAGGAGTAACTATGACGTACATCATCGCTGA
>JAFNAG010000530.1 GCA_017860135.1 Acidobacteriota bacterium | reverse complement strand
GCGGCCCTTCCCGGTGCTGCAGGCGGCTGCGACCAAACACCCGGCCGGTTCTAACCGCCGGCGCGCAGCCAGCCGTTTCGGAAGTGGGGGTGAGGGCGGCGAAGTTCCTGCCCGGGTAGTTCGGCCTGACGCCGCTATTTAGGCCCCGCCTGGAATCCTTTCCTATTTTCGCATTCTTTTTTCTTGTAGATTTTAGGGGAGATCTTATGGTAATATAACCATAAGATGAAGATTCAACCTAAAGGACCCCAGGCAGCCCGAATTCGCCAACGGAAGTTCGAACTGCTGCGCCGATTCCAGTTCCCGGACGACTTCCTCCCCGGATCCCTCTCCCAGCAGCATCTGCGCTGTGGCAAGCCGAACTGCCACTGCGCCGAAGGCGAGGCACATCTTGTCTGGTCGCTCACCTTCATGGCGGGCGGCAAGAAGTATGTGCAGCACATCCCTAAGCATCTGGTCGAGGAGGTGCGCCAGCGGGTGGAGGCGGGCCGGGAGTATCAGGACGCATTGCGAGAGGTGATGGCAGCCAACGCTCATCTGCTGGTCTTGGCTCGGAAGCAGCGACTGATTTGAGGCGGCCTGGGATACGGCGATTTCTGCGCTATGCGGCCCGGTATCGGGGATGGCGGTCGTATCTTCGTTCTCCGGGGGACAGGCGGGTCCGTCCCCAGATTCCCGGGGCGGTGTTGCTGCGAGCGCTGCTGGTCTCACGACTATTGCGGGAAGTAAGCTTCCTGGGCGCTGAGGCTCTGGTGCGCTCGCCGGCGCGGCAGGGGATGGCAGTGCGTCGCTCGTTTGGCGACGATGCGCTCAGTTACCTGACCGAGCGGCTGGACGTCAAGCGGCTGCGGGACACGTTGACCGCCGTCGTGAGGCAGGCGAAACGGAACAAGGCCTTCGACGGGGACCGCTGGATTGGATTGGCTCTGGACGGGACGGGAGCCGGAGGATGCCAGGAAAAGAAGTGCCGGTGGTGCCGTCCGATCCGCAATAAGAAGAAGGAGATTGTAGGGTACGGGCACAAATTGGTGATGGTCAGCGTAGTGGGAAAGGAACTGACGCTTCCGTTGGACATGGAGTTGTATGGGCCCGGCGATAGCGAGTACTCAGGCGGTCAACGGCTGTTGCGGCGCTCCGTGAAGAGTCTGGGTCCACGGTTTGTGGATCATGTCGTCGTGGACGGGGGGTTCGCCACGGCGCCATTTGTGCATGCCGCGGGCGATTTGGGACTGAAGGTAGTGGCGCGGCTCAAAGCGAATCTGCCGGAGTTGTACGAGGCGGCCCAGCGACGCTTTGCGGGTCGCCCGCCGGACCAGACCTTTCGGTACGGCTCGGACCGGGTGGAAATCTGGGATGCCGATGACTTCGATCCCTGGGATAAGCTGCGCTGGCAAACGGTCCGGGTGTTCTACTATCGGCAGCACAAGCCTGACGGCAAGACCGTCGAGGCCTATTGGTTCACGGATTATTCCAGGAAGCAGGCCGGCAGCCGGGCCGTTTTCGAGATGGCCAAGAGTCGCTGGCAGATCGAAAACGAGGGATTCAACGATGCCAAGAACCGATATGGCTTTGAGCACATTTGCCACCATCATCCTAACAGCATGCTGATCAACTGGCTGATCACGGCGCTGACGTTGACCCTGGAGCGGCTCTATCGAATTCGGCACCTGCATCGCGGCAAGCACCCAGTATTAGAGCCCATGGAGCTGCTCCGGTTGCTCCGGCTTAGCCTGCTGGAGCCGGCGGACACCAGTTGAGCCCCAGTAGAGCGGTCCCCGCCTCCTCCGCATAAGCCCCGCCTCGCGTTGCCGGGATAGGTGTCTCGGCAGGCCGAAAAACGGACCTGAAAATACCCGCTTCCTCGGCGACAACCATCACGGCCTTCAATCTGGGCGTGATCTGCACGTGGAACCGCGCCGCCCTCACCCCCACTTCCGAAACGGCTGGGACATCGGCGAGTCCATTGAGCTCCATAACGAAATCCGTTATAATGTTACTCGTGATACGCTCGTTCCGGAATCGGGGCACGCAGGATATTTTTGACGGCGATGACACACCTGCGGCCCGGCGAGCCTGCCCGCGCGACCTCTGGCAGGGTGCCTGGAGGAAACTCGATCAGATCAACCGCCTGCGGGATCTTTTCGAGCTGGCCGTCCCTCCCGGAAATCGTCTTGAACGCCTGCGCGGGGACAGGAGCGGACAACACAGCATCAGAATCAGCGAGCAATATCGCATTTGTTTTAGATGGGAGGCCGGACATGCCTATGAAGCCGAGATTACGGATTACCACTAGCCGTTGCGCCAGAGTCCGACAGCGCGACCGATCGATGAACCCTGCGGCACACCGATTGCCTCTTCATCGGCCGCCAACGCATCCCGGTGAGATGTTGCTCGAGGAGTTCATCAAGCCGCTTGGCATTACGCAATCGGCATTGGCCCTCCGGCTGGGAGTTTCCTTCCCTCGGCTTAACGAGCTCATTCGGGGCAAGCGAGCCTTGACGCCGGATACGGCGCTTCGGCTGGCACGGGTCGTCGGCATGTCGGCAGAATTCTGGCTCGGGCTTCAGTTAGACTGGGATCTCTGGCACGCCGCGCGCGAACAAAGGGCTGAGGAGATTTCCCGCCTGATCCCATTGCGGACCACCGCCTGATTGGAGCCCCATAGCACGCTTCGGCGCCAGATCCCCACGATTCCGTTCAGGCGAGGCATACTCCACTTTTGTGCCGACTATGTGCGCGGCCGGTTGATGAAGACGACCATTTAGATCTCGAAGGATGGCACCGCTGTTATCGAGACAATCAACCGGGCAGACCAGGCCAGCCAATGGGCAGAATATCTGCTTGGCAAGCGAGGATTGTTATATTTCATTGGCAAGGTGCGAGTCGAAGTGGATGAACCCGATCTTGCTCGTGGCAGAGGTGCTGCATTATTGGCGGTCGACGTTCGCTGGGAGGGCGATCCTGCGGAACTGGACCGCCTGTTGGGTGAGGTGCAGCATATGCGCACAGAGGACCTCCGCCTGGAACTCGATCGTCGAGAATCCAAGGACACTATCCGGTGACTTCATACCTGCTGGATACAAACCACGCTGGCGCGCTCATGAGGGACGATCCTCGCATGGTCACCGCTCTGCGCACTCGGAACGAAGCCACCTTCCACGTGGCGATGCCAAGTGTGGGAGAACTCTGGTACATGGTTTACAACAGTTCGCGCGTCGAAGCGAACGCCTGCAAGCTCAAGAACCTGCTGCGGGCGCTGGTGGTCTTGCCATTCGACCAAGCCGCTGCGCGACCGGCCCATGCGCACCTCCTTCGTCGCTGATGCGGACAATCCTCCAATCACGCACGTTGGGCCGCTGGGCCCCAAACAGGATCTCGCCGTCGTTGCTCCATG
>JAFNAG010000044.1 GCA_017860135.1 Acidobacteriota bacterium | reverse complement strand
TACACCTCAGTTTTCCACCTTATTGCAGAGCGCGTTTTGCGTCAAGTGGAGGCGGCAGGGCAGAACGGGAGGGAGGAGGCCTGACAAAAACCATGGAAGGCCATGAAGACCATGGACACCCATCCAAGCCCATCAAAACCGAGACAGTGGGTGTCCAGGTTTCCTGCTTTCCCGGTGCAGGGGGCATCCGAGTTCGTTCGTCATGCCCTCTCAGATCATTCCTCTCAGATCATTCGAGAAGCTTCGCTTGCTGAACCCGCGATTGAAGACCGGGGCGGTTCCTGTACCGTGCACAGAAGATGGGCAGCCGCTGCCTGTAATCAGCTTTCAAATCTCAGAACGCGGAAAGCTCTTGCAGTTTGGCCAGCAGCTGAACAGCGGCTTCATAGTGCTTTGGTTGTTTCATTTCCACGAGGGATTCGACCATCGTTTTGAGTTACGATAAAACCCAAAGTCAGGGAAAAGGGCAGCTTATCCTTACCTATCCCTCCTCGCGTAGCCCGAATTTGGAATCTGGAGCAATGGCCCCTCGTACTGGGAGCGATTGCGATTATCGCGAACTTTTTACGATTAATTCAGTATTAAAGGGGTGAAACCTATCCGATGGCTGAGGCGTCTGCATGGAAATACTTCTCAACGATCTCAGATACGGGCTCCGTGTCCTGTCGAAGCATCCCGGATTTGCGGGCGTCGTTATCCTGGCACTAGCCTTGGGCATCGGCGCCATCACGGCGGTATTCAGCGTCGTCAACGCGGTGCTTCTGCGCCCCCTCCCCTATCCGCAGCCCGACCACATTGTGTCAATCGCCGGAAGATTCACCGGCATCGGGATCCCCGATGACCGAAACCGGCTCTCTCCCCCCGAGTTTATGGACCTGCGCCGGCTTGCTTCCGCGTTCTCCGATATTTCCGTCGTCCTGGCAGCCAGCTACAGCATCAGGATCGGCGAGATTCCCGAGCGGATTGGCGGCGCCGCGGTCTCCGCCAATTATTTCCGGCTCATGGGCATCTCGCCGGAACAGGGTCGTGCCTTCATTCCGGAGGAAGAGCAAACAGGTCGCGACGAGGTGGTGATTCTGGGGCATGGGTTGTGGCAACGGAGGTTCGGGGCAGACCGCAATGCCGTCGGAAAAACGATCGGGATCAATGGCCGCACCTACACCATCATCGGAGTGATGCCGGCCGGATTCGATTATCCGTTTCAATCGGAGATGTGGACTCCGCTGGCTTTCACGAACGCTCAGCTCGGACCGGGCTTTCGCGGCAACCATGGTCTGATCGGGCTGGCCCGCATCAAACCGGAACTGTCGTTTGCGCAGGCCCTGTCGGATGCCGACCGCGTCACCCGCCAAATCATCGAATCTGCGCCTGACTATCCCTACGAAGACTTCAATTTCAAGGTCCTCATCCGGCCGATTCTCGAGGATCTGGTCGGTGAAATCAGGCCCGCAATGGGAATGCTGATGGGAGCTGTGGCGCTGGTTCTGCTCATCGCCTGCGCCAATGCCGCCAACCTGTTCATGGTGCGTGCCTCTGCCCGGGAGCGGGAAATCGGCATTCGCATCGCTCTGGGCGCTCGTCGAGGCCGCCTGATCCGCCAGTTATTGACGGAAAGCACCGTCCTCGCGGTAATCGGTGCTGCTGTCGGCGTACTCCTGGCGCAGGCCGGGATCCGGGCAATAGCGGCAATCGGCGGTCCGGCCTTTCCGCGATTGGCACAGGCCCAGATAGACTGGGGAACGCTCCTCTTCACCACGGCGGTGGCCCTGGCCACAGGGTTGTTCTTCGGGATAGTGCCAGCCCTGCAGGCTTCTCAAGCCGTCACGCACGAGGTTTTGAAAGAAGGAGGGCGCAGTCTTACGACAGGCGCGGGGCATCAGCGGCTGCGCCGGCTGTTCGTCATTGCGGAAGTGGCTCTGTCATTGGCATTGCTGATCGGGGCCGGCCTGCTGATCCGAAGCTTCATGCGACTCCAGGATGTCGATGCGGGATTCGAGGCCGAAGGGATCCTGACCATGCGTGTGGGGCTGGCGCCTGCGCGGTACGGAAAGCCGGAGCTGGTCCGCACGTTCTACCGAAGCCTGGCGGAGCGCGTTTCGCGAATACCTGGAATCGAGTCATTCGGGGCAGTCAACGGCCTGCCGCTCAGCGGCCAGGGTGGATCGGGGACAACGACCGTCGATACCACCGCAGTTGCTCCGGAGAACGCTTCTCCCGAAGCGGATTGGCGTGTGGTATTGCCCGGGTATTTTCAAACCATGAAAACGCCCCTGATGGCCGGGCGCTTCTTCGACGAAAGGGACAATGAGTCCGGCGCTCCGGTGGCCATCATCGACGAGACCATGGCCAAAACCTATTGGCCGGGCGAAAATGCCATCGGCAAGAAGCTGAAGCGCGGCGGCATGGCATCCAAAAACCCATGGATGACTGTGGTCGGAGTGGTCGGCCACATTCGTTATGAATCATTGGAAAGGCCCTCACGCGTGCAGCTCTACTGGCCTCACGCCCAGAATCCCGCCGGCAGCATGAGCCTGGTTCTGCGCTCCCGGGCCGCCTCGGCAGCCGCGGCCGAATCCGTTCGCCGGACGGTTATCGCCCTGGACACGGAGCAGCCGGTCTACGCTGTGCTCCCCCTGGAAAGTCTGCTCGCGGACTCCATGATGCGGCGTCGCATTGTGATGGTGCTGCTGGCGGTGTTTGCCGGCGCAGCGCTCACGCTGGCAGCGTTGGGAGTGTATGGCGTCATGTCCTATTGGGTCAGCCAGCGTGCGCACGAAATCGGCATCCGCATGGCACTGGGCGCCTCCCGCAGGCACATTTTGCACCTGGTGCTGGGACAGAGCCTTCGCATCCTTATCATCGGAGTTGTGTTGGGCCTGGCCGGGGCACTCGCTCTGAGCCGGGTCATGACCGGCCTGCTTTTTGGCGTCGGCGCGACGGATCCCTGGACATATTCGGCCCTCGGGTTTGCTCTCCTGAGCGTGGGCTTAGTGGCCAGCCTGGTGCCCGCGCTTCGCGCCATGCTGATCAATCCCATCCGCACCTTGCGCCAGGAGTAGAATCCAGACGAGACTCTTCGAGAACTCCCGACGATTGCCGCTCCGGAGCGCCTTATTTCCGCTGTTGCATCATATCGATGACGATCCGCTGGTGCAGTATCTTCAGTCTCCGGTAGCCCGTGCCGTAAGGGAAGTCACGGCGCTCCTCGAGTTTCTCCAGGGCCCCCAGATATCCTTTTTCCCGCAGCACTTCGGCCGCAACCCATTGCGCGAATCCTTCCCGCAGCTCCGGTTCTAGGCCGATCATGCTGTTTTCCGCCTGCCAGGCATGGGCATATTCATGGGCTGCCGATTCGTACAACAGATCGGGCGGCAGACCGTAAAGGAGTATAACCTCGGCTTTTCCGTCCTTGAGGCGATACGCGCCCAGCTCGTTTCCGTAGAGGGCTTTTTCGTCCGGACGCACCGTCTCCCGCTGGTCGGACTCGGCCGGCCCCAGGCCGTGCAGCCTCTCGATGACGAGCACATACGGTCGGGTAAGTTTGAGGTTCAGTCGCCTCGCGATGATCCGGCCGGCATCCTTCATGGTGGCTTGTATTTCAACCGGATCGAACACGGCGCGGGAGCCGCAATCGGAGCACACAGTGCGCCCGTCTGGGTATTGCCAATAAGTGTTTCCGACCGGCACTCCACATACGTAGCACGCCGGCCTGGTGTTCCTGCACTCGGCGCAGTAAACCCCCTGGGAGTAGTGATAGTGATACGCCGTCCCGAGGATCGGCTTGCCGCACGCCTTGCAGCGCGGCAACCTGGCCAGACACTCCGAACATGCGCCGGTCGCGTCGTCGATCCGGTCCTGTGCCGTCGGCAGCTTGCAGATGCTGCACCGCGGAGCCTCTTTGAAACAACGTTCGCAGAAAACCTGCTTGCCGTCTTGGATCCGGAAGTACTTCTCATTCTCGTTGATCTCAATCCCGCAGACGGAACAGCGCAGCTCGACCGAAAAAGCAAAGGCACAGCCGAAAGCCTCCAGCATCACGGCAAGAAACAGCCGGCGATCCATGCACTGTGGGGACATTCGCCTCTCCGGATAAGGGTTCCAGGTCTGCAACCCACATCTATTATAGAGAAACCGGCTGACAGTCACCAGTCTCCCATTGAAGGCCCTCGAGAGGCAGAACCGACCGCGCAGATGGCTACCCATCCTGCCCGCCTCTTATGTGACGGACAAGGGTGTGCCTGTCCCTCTTCACGCATCCTATGCTATTCTGAATGCACCTGCGCGGAGGTAAATGCCGGTTATTTTGTACTGAATCAGATTATGGAGTGATTACGATGCTGAAACCTGCCCTGGTCCTGTTGTTATCCGTCTTCATGCTGGCCACAGCGGCCGACGACCTGGCGCAAGCCCCCCAGCTTTCTGAAGCAAGGCTGCTTCGTTTCCCGGCAATTCACGGAAATCAGCTGGTATTCACTTACGCCGGGGATCTCTTCACGGTCCCGGCCTCCGGAGGCCTGGCGCGGCGGCTGACGAGCGACATCGGCTTCGAAATGTTCGCCCGCTTCTCGCCGGATGGCTCGCAGCTTGCCTTTACGGGGCAGTACGACGGCAATACCGAGGTGTACCTCATGCCGTCTCAGGGAGGCATCCCGAAGCGGCTCACCTACACGGCCACTCTCGCCCGCGACGATGTTTCGGACCGGATGGGTCCCAACAACCTGGTGATGGGCTGGAAGGATGCGGCGCGCATCCTCTTCCGCTCCCGGAGGACCGAGTGGAACGACTTCCGCGGCCAGCTGTACCTCGCCAACGTCGCCGGCGGCCCCCTGGAGGAAGTGCCGCTACCGCGCGGGGGATTCGCGAGCTACTCTTCCGACGGGTCCAGGCTTGCGTACAACCGGATCTTCAGAGAATTCAGAACCTGGAAGCGCTACCGGGGTGGCATGGCCGACGACGTGTGGCTGCACGATTTCGCCTCGAAAACGACCACGAACCTGACAAACAACCCCGCGCTCGACGTCTTTCCCATGTGGAAGGGCAACACCGTCTACTTTCTGTCGGACCGCGATGAGCCGTACCGGCTGAATCTTTACAGTTACGATCTCGGCACGAAGCGCACCAGGAAGCTGACGGATTTCACCGAGTTCGATGTGAAGTTCCCCTCGCTGGGCGACACTGCCATCGTATTCGAGTGCGGCGGTTACCTCTACCGGTTCGACCTGGCCTCCGGGAAATCGGCCAAAGTGGCCGTGACGATCGCCGAGGACTTTGACAGCGGACGCCCGGGACGGGTGGATGTGAGCCGGAACATCACCAACTACGAGATCGCCCCGGACGGGAACCGGGCCCTGTTCGGCGCGCGCGGCGACGTATTCACGGTGCCGGCCAAGTACGGCCCCACCCGAAACATCACAACCACCCCAGGTGTGCACGAACGGAACTCGAAGTGGTCGCCCGACGGGCGCTGGATTTCCTATATCTCCGACGTCAGCGGCGAAGATGAAATCTGGATCCGGCCCCAGGACGGCCAGGGCGACGCGGTGCAAGTAACATCGGGCGAGGCCAATTACAAGTATCAGCCCTTCTGGTCCCCCGACAGCAAGAAATTGCTATGGTCCAATCGCAAGCAGCAGCTTCACTATGTCGACATCGAGACGAAAGCCGTGGTGCTCGTGGCGGAGGCGCCGGCCGGCGAGATCACCGACTACGCCTGGTCGCCCGACAGCAAGTGGATCGCATTCGCGAAGCCCGAGGACGAGTCACTGGGGCGCGTTTTCCTTTACTCGCTGGAGTCCAAGGAGGCGACCCCGGTCACGGAAGGTTGGTTTGCCGTAGGTGAGCCCGCGTTCAGTGCGGACGGCAAGCTCCTGTTTTTCGTGTCGGCGCGCTCGTTCAATCCCTCCTACAGCCAGACGGAATTCGAGCACATTTACGCGGACATGTCGAAGATCTACTTTCTCACTCTGGCGAAGGAAACGAAGAGCCCGCTCGCACCGCGCAGCGACGAGGTCAAGATCAAAGCCGAGCCGAAGCCGGAGGCGAAGGCTGCCGAGGCGAAGGGGATCGAAGCCGCAAAGGATTCCGGTGCGGTCGTGAAAGTGGACCTGGACGGCCTGGCCGGGCGCATCGCGGTGCTGCCGATGCCGGCAGGCAATTACCGGTCGCTGACCTCGACCGGCAACCATCTCTACTACGTCCGGGCGAGCACCCGTGAACCGGCGGCGATCTATGTCTTCGATTTCGACCGGCAGGCGGAAACCCAGGTCGCCGCCGGCGGCGGGTACGAAATCTCGGCTGACGGCAGGAAGATGCTGCTGGCTGTTGGGGAACGGTTCGCCCTCGTCGATGCGCCGGCCGGCAAGGTCGATCCACGGGAATTTCTCGACCTTTCCGACCTGAGAGTCACCGTCGACCACCACGCCGAATGGCGGCAGATCTTCAACGAGTCGTGGCGCCAGATGCGCGACTTCTTCTATGCGCCCAACATGCACGGCGTGGACTGGCCGGCGATGCGGGACAAGTACGCGCCCCTGGTCGACCACGTCAACCACCGCGCCGACCTTACCTACCTCATAGGGGAAATGATCGGCGAATTGAATGCAGGCCACACCTACGTGGGCGGCGGCGACCTGCCGCGCCTCGAGCGGGTCCAGATGGGACTGCTCGGCGCGCGGATCGAGCGCGACGCAGCATCGAAGTTTTTCAGGATAGCGAAGATCTTCAAGGGCCAGAACTGGGATCCAGCCCTGCGCTCCCCGCTGACCGACATTGGGGCCGACGTCAGGGAAGGCGAATACATCGTGGCCGTCGACGGCCGTTCCACGGCCGAGCTCAGCGACCTCTGGGAGGCGTTCGTCGGCAAGGCCGGCAAACAGGTGACGTTGCGGGTCAATGCCATGCCCGCCGTGCAAGGCGCCCGCGACACCGTCGTCGTGCCGGTCGCGGATGAGCGCGGCCTCTACTACTATGACTGGGTGCAGGCGAATCTGGCCAGGGTTACGGCAGCCACGGGCGGCCGCGTCGGCTACCTCCACATCCCCGACATGGGGGTCCCGGGGCTGAACGAGTTCGCGAAGTACTACTATCCGCAAGCCAACAAGGAAGCCTTGATCGTCGACGTCCGGAGCAACGGCGGCGGCAACGTCTCCCCGATGATCATCGAGCGGCTGCGCCGCGAACTGGTGCTCGTCGACATCGCCCGCAACATGACGCCCCAGACCGATCCCGGGGCGATGATTGTCGGGCCGAAGGTGCTGCTGGCGGACGAGTTCTCGGCATCCGACGGCGACCTGGTGACGTGGCGGTTCAAGACCCACAAGATCGGCCCGGTAATCGGCAAACGCACCTGGGGCGGAGTGGTAGGGATTCGGGGCACCCTACCCTTCCTGGACGGCGGCTTCCTGAACAAGCCCGAGTTCTCCAGGTACGACGTGGCCGGCAAGGCGTGGGTCATCGAAGGCGTCGGCGTCGAACCCGACATCGTCGTAGACAACGATCCGGCGAAGGAGTTCGCCGGCGAGGATCAGCAGCTGGACAAGGCGATCCAGGTCATCCTCGACCTGCTGAAGAAGAATCCGGCGAAGCTGCCGCCCGCCCCGCCCTACCCGATCAAAAAGTGAGTTCGCCGTCGAACCCGGCGAATCTGCGGGCCGGAAGGGAATCGTATACCTGGCTCCAGTTTCCGAATCGAAGCTGGATCGACCAGCCATGCGTACGCCTGATCCTGCCGACCGAGCAGCACTGGGCGATTTTCGAACAGATGCTCCGTGAGGGGAACGCAACGGCAAACCTCGTATCGGACGCTCACCTGGCCGTGTTGGCGGTCGAGCACAACTGCGAACTCTGCTCCACCGACTCAGATTTCGCGCGCTTCCCCGGCTTGAACTGGCGCAATCCCGTTTTCAAGTGGCGCGCAGCCTGCCGCTATTTGGGGAGGCGGAAGCCGGGGCCGGAGGCCTCAAAGCCCGCCTCCAACAGGAATGGTGCCAGCGGGCAGCGTGCTGCCGGTGCGCCTTCTTCGGCAGCCCAGGCCAGTGCGGGCCTTGACGTTTTGCGGGCCCAGGTAGCGAGCGAACGGGCCGCGGTGCGGGCGACGGCGGATCGCGAGGGTTCCTCCGAAGGCAGGAAAAACCGCAGCTCGGCCTGGTCGCGCGACACGTAGGCAGTCAGCAGCCCGTTCACGAGCACCACGTGGGCTCCGGGGACGCGCGCAAGGCGCGCCTCGTCCTTCGGCCACGGCAGAACGGCGCCGTAGGGATTCGCGGGATCGACTGCGGAAAGAACCACGCCTTGCGGATCGCCGTCAGGCAACTCGGCCAGCTGCCGGAGCCGTTCGAGTGCGCCGGGATCGGCGAACTGCGAGCCGCCGAGGCCGGCGATAAAATACCCGCGCCGGAGTTTTCCCTGGTTCTCCAGGGCCGAAAGCACGGGATAGATTGCGGCAAAACCGCCCTCCACCCCTTCGAAAGCGACGGCGTCGCGCGTGACAATCCCATACTTTGCGATCAGCTGGCCGACTATCGCCATCATCCGCTCGGTATGAGTGCGGCTGCCGGCATCATCTCCGGGCAGAAGGCTCCACCGCCCGCCGGCCGTGGGCGGCATCGGCCTCCGTGTCCGGAATGCGGCAAGCCTGCGGCTGCTGCGCCGCCGCGCGGCCTTTTCCTCGAGCAGCGCCCGCAGCGGGCCGAGGGTGTCGTTGGTGACCTCCCCCGCCCACACCAGGTCCCAGAGCGCGGCGAGGACCAGCCGCTGCATGCCCCCTCCCGCCTCGGCGTGCAGGTCGGGGAAGAACCTCGCGCCGGTTTGAGCCAGCACGCGCCGGATTGCCGCGTGCATTTCCCCCTCGGGACCCGCTGACGAAGCGAGACGCAGCAGGAGAAAGTCGTCGGCGAGGTACAGGGCTACTTTTCCATCCCGCTCGCCGAGCGGCGCGAGCCCCACCCACACCACCTCGCCTGCGGCCATCAGGGTGTCGAGATCTTCGGGGCGATAGGCACCCAGTCGGGCCGGAAGAACGGCGCTTTCCAGGGTCGAGGCAGGTATGGCCGAGCCCTGAAGCCGCTCGATGGCGTCGAGCAGCGCGTCCGGCCCGCCTCGGGCCGGCAGTTCTTCGGTATCCGTCACGATTCCCTGCCGGTCCAGGAGGAGCCGGGCCAGCGCAGATGGTTCCGCCGGTTCCACCTGCTTGCGGAAGCGCGCCAGCGAACGGCGGCGCAGCGCGGCAAGCACCTCGGCGTCGCACCACTCCCGGCCACGACCGCCGGGGCGGAACTCGCCCTCGAGCACCTGGCCCGAGGCGGCAAGCCGCTCCAGCGCCCGGGTGACGGCAACCCCGCTCGCGCCGTAACGCCGCGCCGGATCCGAAGCGGGGAAAGGACCGTGTGTGCGGGCGTAACGGCCGATGATCTCGGCGAGAGCATCGGGAACAGCTTCAAGAAAGGCGTCGGGCAGGCCGGGAGGTGGCGCCGCTCCAAAGGCGTCCCGGTAGCGTCCGGCCTCCTCGGCGGCGATCACTCTTTCCTCGCCGGCGAGCCGGATACAAATCACTCGCTGCTCATCGAGAAGGGGCCGGATCATGTCGTTCGCGAACGATCTCCGTTCCCGGGCGCTGCTTCCGGCCTCCGCCTCCGACTGCCGCGACGCAACACGCCCGGCAATCTCCTCCCGCGTGAGATCCCCGATTCTCAACAGGAGGTCGTGCAGGCGGTCCGGACTCGATGCTTTCCTGCCTTCCTCGAGGCCCTGCAGCGCAGCCTCCAGCTCTTCGAGTGCCGCCGGCTCGATCAGTTCCCGCAGCTCGGACTCGCCCAGCAGTTCGCGCAGCTGGCGCTGATCCACCGAGAGGGCATGTGCCCGGCGCTCTGCAAGCGGGGCGTCGCCATCGTAGATGTAATTGCCGACATACCCGAAGAGGAGCGAGGAGGAAAAAGGGGAAGGGGAGCTCGTGTCCACCGTCACGACCCGGATCTCACGCCGACGCGCGCGCGCGGCGAGATCCAGGAGCGCCGGCAGGTCGAAGATGTCCTTCAGACACTCGCGGTAGGCTTCGAGCACCATCGGGAACGATCGGAACTGCGCCGCGACCGCCAGCAGGTCGGAAGCCCGCTTGCGCTGCATCCACAGGGGCGTGCGCTGACCCGGCCGCCTGCGCGGCAGCAGCAGGGCCCGCGCCGCCGCCTCCCGGAAGCTCGCGGCGAACATCGCCGATCCGCCGAGCTCACCGGCGACCAGATCCTCGATCGCTCCCGGATCGGGCAGCAGCGCTTCCGCATCCGGGGGGCGATCCCGGTCCGGGAGCCGCAGGACGATTCCGTCGTCGCTCCAGATGGTGTCGATTTCCGGTTCCCCGGCGCGCGCCAGATGGGCGCGGATCGCCAGGGTCCAGGGCGCGTGCACCCGCCCGCCGAACGGTGAGAGCAGGCACAGGCGCCAGTCGCCCATTTCATCACGGAACCGCTCCAGCACCAGTGTGCGATCGTCCGGAAGCGCGCCGGTCGCGAGTTTCTGCTCCTCGAGATACGCCAGGAGATTGCGCGCCGCCGTCTCATCCAGCGCGTGACAGGTAACCAGGCGCTCGATCGCCTTCGGCCGGGACATGACAAGCAGCTCGCGCGTGAGCCGTCCGATGGCGCAGCCGAGTTCCACCGGTCGGGGCGGCCGGTCGGCCCGCCAGAACGGCATGCGGCCGGGCACTCCGGGAGCGGGCGCGACCAGCACCCGGTCGCGCGTGATTTCGAGAATGCGCCAGCTGGAAGCGCCCAGGATAAAGACGTCCCCGACGCGGCTCTCAAAGACCATCTCTTCATCCAATTCGCCGACGCGGCGCCCCCCCTTGCGGCTCCTGCCCTTGCCGGATTCGTCTCCGTCGGCGAGGAAGACCCCGTAAAGCCCCCGGTCGGGAATTGTTCCGGCATTCGCAACCACGAGGGCGCGCGATCCCTCGCGAGGCTTGAGAACACCGCGCAGCCGGTCCCACGTCAAGCGCGGGCGCAAGCCGGCGAAACGCTCCGACGGATAACGCCCGGAAAGCATGTCCAGGACTCCTTCGAACAGGCTTGGCGACAGATCCGAATAAGGTGCCGCGCGGCGCACGAGTGCGAAAATATCGTCGAACTTCCGTTCTCCGGCCACCACCATCGACACCACCTGCTGGGCGAGCACATCGAGAGGGTTGGCCGGCATGCGCGTCGGCTCGACCTGCGCTTCCCGGATGGCGCTGGTGATCGCGGCGGTGGCGAGCAGGTCGCCGCGGTACTTGGGGAAGAGCACCCCCCGCGAGACCGCACCGGCCTGATGGGACGCGCGACCGATGCGCTGGATGCCGCTGGCGACCGATGGGGGCGTCTCGATCTGGATCACCAAGTCCACCGCTCCCATGTCGATGCCCAGCTCCAGCGTCGAGGTGGCCACAAGAGCCGGCAGCGTCCCCGACTTGAGTTGATCCTCGATCAGCAGCCGCTCCTCGCGCGCCAGTGAACCGTGGTGGGCGCGGACCAACGCCTCCCCAGCCAGCTCGTTGAGCGCCGCGGCCAGCCGCTCGGACAGGCGCCGGGAGTTGACGAACAGGATCGTCGATCTGTGAGCCCGGATCAGCTCCAGGAGGCGGGGGTGGATGGCTGGCCAGTTCGATCGCCTCTGGGGGAAACTGGCCTGGCTTCCGGGCGATTCGCCTTTGCCCGGATCGAGGGCCGCCCCCGGCCGGGACATTTCCTCGGCCGGAACCTCAACCCGGATATCGTAGGCTTTCCTGGCGCCTGCATCGACGATGGCGACAGGCCGGGGCGTCCAGCGCCGGCCGCATTCTCCGCCTCCCAGGTAGCGGGCTACGAGATCGAGGGGCCGCTGCGTGGCCGACAATCCAATGCGCTGAAGCTCCCTGCCGGCAAGCTCGGCCACGCGCTCCACCGAGAGAGCCAGGTGCGCGCCGCGCTTGGACCCGAGGAGCGCGTGGATCTCGTCGAGGATCACCACCTCGACGGAAGCCAGGATCGAGCGTGCATTCGAACTCAGAATGAGAAACAGGGATTCCGGCGTGGTGATCAGGATATCGGGAGGCTTCCGCGCCATGCGCAGCCGCTCTTCGCCGGGCGTGTCGCCGGAGCGGATCGCGGTGGTGAGAGTGCGGTAGGAGTCGCCGCGGCTCTCCGCGGCGCGCGCGATCCCCGCCAGCGGCGCGGCAAGATTCCGTTCCACATCGACTGCAAGCGCTTTCAGCGGCGAGACATACAAAACTCTGCAGCGGTGCGGACGGTCCGGCGGCGGAGAGAACATCAGGCGGTCGATGGCCGCCAGGAATGCCGCCAGCGTCTTGCCGGATCCGGTCGGCGCGAGGACCAGCGTGGAGCGGCCTGCGAGGATTTCGGGCCAGGCCAGTTCCTGGGCCCTTGTGAGCGAAGTGAAGGAAGCCCGGAACCACTCCGCGACAGCCGGGTGAAACCGGCGGAGGACGTCGTTTATTGCCGAATGGCTTGCAGTGCTCGATCTTCTATCCTTTTTCATTGCCGCCGGGCATCTCGTTCGGTAGACATGGTACCAGATGAATCCGGCAGGCGGAAACCAGACGCCAGCCCCTGAGAATAAGGGGCCGCCGGACAATGCGACCGGCGATCGTGGCACGGCTGGACATCAGTATGGTATTTATGCCATACTTTTACTGTATGAAGATGACCATGCATATCGACGAAGCGCTGTTGAGACGAGTTATGCAGGCAACCGGGGCTACCAGCAAGACGAGGGCGGTCGATCTTGCCTTGCGCGAGCTCGACCGCCGTGCCGAACTGATCCGGCTCGCCAGGGAAGGGCTTGGGCTTGCCGCTGAGGAATTGAAGCACGCATTCCACCCTGATTCGGATCCCGCAACGACCCTTCGCCGTGCGGAGGCGGGAAGGAGCCATGGCAGTAAGTCCCGTTCTCGTCGACAGTAGCTACTACATCCAGATGCTGCGCAGCGGGCAGGATCCACTGCGGGCGCTTGCCCTGACAGCGGCGTCCAGGGACCTGGCAGTTTGCGGCGTCGTACGCTGCGAAGTGGCAAGGGGGCTTCGCGAACGCCGGGTGTTGCAGCGCTTCCAGGACTTCTGGGATGTCATGATCTGGGTCCCCACGAACGACTCGGTCTGGAAAGGCGTTGAAGAGATATTGTGGCACTTGGACCGCAAGGGACTGATGCTGCCATTGCCTGATGTGATTGTCGCCTGCTGTGCCTGCAAGATCGGTGCGACAGTCCTGACCACGGACGCGCATTTCGCCCTTATCCCCGACATCGAGGTCATCGATCGCCCGGATTGAGATGGTGACAGCCTGTTACCATTCCGCTTTCCACCAATGTGGATCTGACATAAAATCGGAGGTGCTGTTCGTCCCCGGGTCCGTGATCCGGAGGTCGCCCTGCGCTCTGACCTTTTTTCGTTTGGTGAGAACATGAAGAAACGGGCCATCCTGATGCTGTTGTGCCTCGGTGTCGTTTGGGACTCTCCTCTGCTTCCCCAGAGCGGGTCATGGCAACCTGTTCGCCTTCCGTCCGGAAAAATATTGTATGAGCCGCCCGCGGGCAAGTTCCTTTCCGACCTGAATGCATTCCCGATCAACTCCGCGATCAGCCCGAACGGGCGGTACGTGGCATTCCTGAATAACGGATTCGGCCATCCTTCTTCAGGCTTCCGCAAGTCGATTGCCGTTTACGACCGGACGAACGGGCAGTTGTCGGACACTCCCGAGCCCGGGACCGGCTTGAATTTCGACGGGCCGGCTAACATATCGACGACCTATTACGGAATCGCATTCAGTTCAACCGGATCCCGGCTTTATGTGTCGATAGCTTCCACCAGGAGTGATCCCCGCCTTGGGGACCGCACCCAGAACGGAATTCGTATATACCGCGTCAGCGACCGGGGCCTCACGCCGGACGGTGCCATCCAGATCGCTCCGTCGCAGATCCCGCTTCCCAAGGGAATCAGATTGAACAATCCGGCGCCGACACCTTCGGGAATCTCCGTGATGCCGGACCCGCGGAATGCCGGGGAAGACCTGATCTACGCCGCCCTGACGCTGAGCGATGTCGCCGTGGAGCTCAGCACGAAGACCCGTGCAGTTCAACGCGTATTCGATCTGCACCTGAATCCGAAGCATCCGGCCATTCCCGCGGAATATCCGTTCTCCACCGCCCTCTGCCCCCGCGGGCAGACTCTGTACGTCAGCCTGCACAACGGTTCGGCGGTCGCGGCCGTAGACCTGCCCACGGGGAAGGCCTCGCTGATTCAAGTAGGCCGGCAGCAGGAATTTGCCTCTGCCCCCAGCAGCCACCCCGGATGCCTGGCGGTCAGCCCTTCCGGCAACGCGGTGTACGTCGCGGTGGAAAACAGCGATATCGTATCGGTCATCGACAACAATCCTTCATCCCCGGAGTATCGCCGGATCATCGCGAACTTCGACATCCGCCCGCCCGAGATGCGGGAATTGAAGATTCTGGGCGCCGGCCCGAATCACCTGACGTTCACTCCGGATGGCAAGATCCTTCTCGTCACTCTCGGCACGCTCAACGCGGTGGCGGTGGTCGATGTCGTCGCCGGCGGCAGCGCTCCCGGGCACGAAGTCAGAGGCTATTTGCCCACGCTCTGGTATCCGCACACCACGGAAGTGAGCGCCGACGGCAAAACCATTTACCTGACCAGCGGCAAAGCCAAGGGGACCGGAACGAACAAGCCGAATCTCCCATTCCCGCCCGGCGCGCAGCCCGGCCCGTACGGCCCCACGCTGCTGCAGGGGTCGCTGCACGAAATCGCACTCGAAACGGCCCTGGCCAACCTCCGCACCTTCACCGCCGCCGTGAAGCGGAACGCGCAACTGGACCGTGAATCCCTGAATGCCGCGAAGCGGTCGCTCGGTTTCAATCCCATTACACATGTCATATACGTCATCAAGGAAAACCGGACTTACGACCAGCTTTTCGGCGACCTCAAGCCCGGCCGTGGCGACGAAACCTGCCTCTATTTCGGCCGGGAATTCACGCCGAACCATCACAGGCTTGCGCGTGAATTCGGCATCTACGATTATTTTTACGACAGCGCGGAGGTGAGCTTCAACGGCCACACCTGGTCCACGACAGGAATTAACACGGGCTGGAACGAGCAGCAGTGGCAGATCAACTACTCTACCAGCAACTTTACTTACGACTCCGAAGGGAGAAACAACGACATCCTGCCGGTGAGTCATGACCAGTCCGATGTGGACACACCGGAGGGTGGGTATATCTGGGACGGCGTCCTGGCGGCCGGGAAGCAAATCATGATCTATGGCGAGTATTGCTCCAATCCTGGCAAGCCGCTGCGGAACCTCAAGAAAGGAGAACAATTCCCATCTTACATGGTGAGCCCGCTGATCGGAAATACCAGCCCTTACCCCTGGCCCGTTCCGATCTTTGCCCTTCAGGATGAAACGGGAAGGGTAACCGGCGGCACGGTCGCTACCAAGCTGGCATTCAAGGGGGCGTACCAGCCCCTGTTCCCGGATTACGAGCAGCTGTTCCCGGATGTGCTGCGGTTCGAGATCTGGAAACGGGATTTTGACAGGATCTCCCGGCTGCAGCGGGAGACCGGCACGGACACGTTCCCTCACTTCAGCATTGTGCGGCTGGGAAACGATCACACCCGGGGAGTCCGGCCGGGAGGACCGACTCCGGATGCCAGCGTGGCCGATAACGACCTGGCGCTCGGGCTCCTGGTAGAGGCAATCTCCAATAACGAATTCTACTGGGGAAACACGGCGATTATCGTCCTGGAAGATGACGCGCAGGCGGGCTGCGATCACATCGATTCCCACCGAAGCATCGTCCTGTTCATCTCCAAATACAGCAAAGGGAGTGCGCAGCAGCCCAGGGTCGACTCCCGGTTCCTGACCACAGCCAGCGCCGTGCGCACCATCGAGGCGATTCTCGGCCTGCCGGCCGTGAACCTCATGACCGCCACCGCACCCCTGCTGATTACCGAACTGGAGCAGAACAAGTCCCGGTGGCACGGCGCGTACCAGGCGGACGACTCAAACCTCAAGAATGGCAGGATCTTTGAGGAAGGAAGCAACATGATCCGCGAAAACAGCGTCCTGCGCAAGCTGGCAGAACTGACGGGCACGCTGCAAATGGAGGAAGCAGACCAGGCGGATGCCAACCTGCTGAACTACATACTTCAAGAGTGGGTCCGGGTTCAGGGAAGGCTGAACTGCTGCTCGAACAGGTAGGAAAACAAACTGCGGGGCAGTGTTGGATCGCTGCTACATTCCCACACGCAAGCCAAACGGCCTCCCTGATCTCGCTCCCGGGCAAATCTTCCGGAAGGATTGAGAATCCTGTCACGAATCGGCGAGTCGACTGCTTGCCGTCGTTCGGAAAACCATTCAGGAGTGCGCAGATACAGATCAGCTGGGCATCCAGGGTTTTCCACGACATTCTCGCTCGAGTTTCGAGTCCGATCAGGATTTGGCACGGGAGTAGACGGCGGCGGCGGCGGAATTAGCCCGACTTTGACAACTGGGGCTCAAAATCTCTGTAAGTCATTGATTCTGCGTTCAGGGAATTCATAGGTCTTCACTACAAAGCTATGGGCTCGGTGATATCGTTTGGATCCTGCTGAAAATCAGGGACACCCATCTATTTCCGCCCAAGAATTGGTACGGAAGTAGATGGTGGAAGGCCCGGAAACACGTGAGCTTCCCTGATTTTTATCGGCCACGCCGCCTCCGGCGTCGCTGGATCATCAAGAAAATCACGACCGAGACGATCGCTGATATCCACAGCGCAGTTCTCCAGATACTGGACTGCAGCGGCGAAGTCCCTTCGGTTAAACTGGAGGTGGGTGGCCAATTTTCTACCGGCGGGGCTTGGCGGTCCAGCCCGGTGGCGAGGTCCTCCGGCGAAAAAGCCACAATCTGCGGTTCTTTCGCCGGTTCGATGACCAGCTCTTTGAACGGACGCCAGAACCGCTCTTCCACGTTTCCTGGAACCCGGTATTCGCCGGCTACCCGATCGTTGACAACGACTCGCACGACCACGTCGGACGTGCCCAGTTTGGCGTTGCCGCCGCCCGAGTAATCGTACACCCAATAGTAATATGTGCCCTGCACAGGGTCGGTTATGGTGGTGGTTTCGGGTCCTCCCCAATCCCGGTCATCGACATCGAGCGCGGTGCTGTGGTTGCCGGCATCGTGCAATTGGGAGGCATAGTAGGTGTGCGCACTCCCGGCTTTGCAGGGGCACAGGAGGTGGGCATCGATGTCGGCCACCTGGTCTTCGGTTCGAGAACCCCAGTTGAGCACGATCTGGATGCGGGCATGGGTGCCGGTTCCAATGTCCTCCATCATTATGGTGAGCGTGGTAGTGATCGTCAGGGGCGCGGAACCCACCCGGATCGGGCTCTTGTTGATGGGCACGTAGCCGGGGGTTTCGTAGGTGACGAAATAATCGCCAGGCTCCAACGACAGCCGCAGCAGGCCTTCGGCGTCGGTAGTCCCTTCTGCCACGAGCGGGCCGTCTTCCACCGCAGCCACGCCGATGCGCACGTTGGCAATGACTTTGTCCTTTACGTAGCTGTCGTTGATCTGGAACGTGACGGTGACTGGAGCAGCCGCGCCGACGCTCGCCGCCATGAGAACGCCAAGCACCTCCAACATGATCAACGTGCGCATAGCATTTCACTCCCGGAATATGGCTGTCAGGCTTTTTCTCTTTCTGAAAGCCATGCCTCCGAGTGCCGGAATCAGGTGGCGTCAATCGGGCATACGCCTTGGGTTTTCCTGTCGGACACTCTCGCGGATCCCTGTTCAGGTGCCATTCGTCAGCATCCCCGATCTGGAGGCCCCGGTCTTCAAAAGGGGCACCGCGGAAGCCTGACGCCGTTTTTACCAGATCCTCTCGCGTATGTGTCCGACTGTCGACTGCTGCTCTCCACCGACGCTGACTGTGATCCGGTAACTTCCGGCCGGAAGCGGAGGCCCGCCTCCGCGACCCCCACCGCCCCGTCCGCCGCCGCCTCCGGTCCCCGCCCGCATGTTCCAGAGCACCCGGTTGAGGCCGGCGTTCGATGGACCTTTGAGCTGCGCCACATCCTTGCCGGTGATGTCGCTGACGGTCAGCGCCGCGCCGCCGGTCTGGGCGGCGCGCAGGTAATAATGGATGGTGAGACCGTCGGGTTCGTTCGGCACTTCGATGTACCGGTGCCCGAACAGGTGGAAGTTGCCCAGGGCGCGGAAGCCGTAATACGGCCGCGGCTCGACCGCGAACAGGTGAAATGGTTTCGCCAGGACCTCGGTCGACAGCTCCTGCAGAGGGGTGATGTCACCGACGAACAAACCGCGTCCGTACGTCCCCAGAACCAGATCGTTTTCCCGGGGGTGAATCGTCAGGTCGTGCACCGGCACGGTCGGCAGGTTCGCTTTGAGCCGCTCCCATCTGACGCCCGAGTCGATCGAAACCCATACGCCGAGGTCGTTCCCGACGATCAGCAGGTTAGGGTTCTTGCGATCCTGCACGACGACGTTGATCGGCGCGTTGACGAGATTTCCCGCGATCGGCTTCCAGGTGTTGCCGAAGTCGTCGGTCCTGTAGAGGAACGGCCTGAAGTCGTCGTTGCGAAAGCCGTTCTTGGCCACGAACGCGGTGCCCGCCTGGTGCGGAGAAGCGAACACCCTGGTGACCCACCGGTCAGCCGGCCCACCGGCGGCAGCTATCGCCGCTGTCATGTCCGTCCAGGTGCCGCCGTGGTCCCGCGTCATGTGAACTTTGCCGTCGTCGGTCCCTACCCAGATGACGCCGGCGGCGACCGGAGACTCCGAGATGGTGGTGATCGTACAGAACGGCACCCAGCCCGAATTGAGCCCGCATCGATTGTCATTCACGGTGAGGTCCGAGCTGATGGGCTGCCAGTTGTCGCCCTGGTTGAGCGAGCGGAACAGCATCTGTGCGCCTGTGTAAAGGACCTGCGGATTGTGAGGCGACAGTACGATGGGCGTTGTCCAGTTGTAGCGCAGCGCGGAAACGCCTTCGGGGACGGGAGGACGGATGGGCGTTGCCTGCCCGGTCAGCTGATCGAAGCGGCTATGGCCGCCTGCCTGCAGCGTGTTGTACACCCAGCGTGAATTAGTCGGATCGACCTGGTTGTACATGCCGTCGCCGGTGCCGACCGTAGTCCAGTCCGCGAGCGTGATCAGGCCGCTCCTGGCGTTGCTCGGCCCCTTCCACGAGTCGTGGTCCTGAAGGCCCGCGTAGGTGTTGTACGGGTCGTCCATGTCGACGCCGACTGCGTAAATCTCCCCGATGGGGATGTTCAGGTGGTAGTCGGCGGTGCGGCCGCCGTCGTACGACACGTTCACGCCGCCGTCGCTGCCGAGCATGATGCGCTGCGGGTCCTGCGCATCCCACCACATAGTGCGGAAGTCCCCGAACACGCCGCGGAAGAAGCTGCAGTTCCAGGTGGCGCCGCCGTCGCGCGACTCATACATCGAGTCGCTGTTGACGATGATGTGGCCGGGATCAGCCGGATTCGTCTTGATCTGGTTGAACGAATACGGCGCTTTTGAGCCGGCGACGTCGATTTCGTTGCTGTGTGTCTTTTTCCAGGTGCGGCCGCCGTCGTTGGACCGGTAGACCTCGTTGCCGATCGGTCCGCCGACGGCGCTGCGGGCTGCCGCGCCTCCGGTTCCGGCCGACGCACATGCATCGCGGCGCACCGGCATGTCTGCGCCACGCGGATTGAGGTTTTCGATCACGACGTGGAGGATGTCCGGATTGCCGACATTGACATCGAGACCGATGCGCCCGACATTGCCGGAGGGCAGCCCCGGGATTTTGTCCCATGTCGTGCCGCCGTTTTCGCTGCGGTACACGCCGCTGCCCGGTCCGCCAAGAACCAGCTGCCAGGGCATCCGGTGCTTCTCATACAGCGCCGCGTAGATTCTGTCGGGCGACCTGGGGTTGATCGCAAGGTCTATGGCGCCGGTGCCGTCGTCCACGTAAAGCACTTTTTCCCAAGTCTTGCCACCGTCGCGCGTGCGGAAGACGCCGCGCTCCTCGTTGCGCGAAAAAAGGTGCCCCATCGCTGCCACCCAGACCCTGTCGGGCTCTTTGGGGTGAATGACGATGCGCGCGATGTGATGCGATTCAGGAAGGCCCATGAACTGCCAGCTATTGCCGGCGTCGGTGGACTTGTAGACGCCTTTGCCCGAGTACGACGAGCGCGCGAGGTCGTTTGCACCGGTTCCCATCCAGACGATGTTCGGATTCGACGGCGCCAGCGCGACGGCGCCGACGGCGCCGACCTCGACGCTGTCGGAAATGGGGTTCCAGGTGATGCCGTTGTTTGTCGTCTTCCACAGGCCCCCGCTGCGCGACGCGGCGTAAATCGTGTATAGGTGGTCGTGCAGGGGCGTCTCCGGCACGGCGATTTCCGTGATCCACGCCGATGTGCGGAAGGGTCCCGTGTTGCGGAAGCTCATCGAGTCCAAGACTCCCCGGAGTTGGGAATCCTGCGCGGCAGTTCCGAACTGCAGCATGACCGCCGTTGCTGCAACCAGTATCAAAATCCTCTTCATTGCATGTTCCTCCCACAATCTGTCGATGCAGCTTAACACAGGTTGAAAATCCAGAAAATCGTGGAGAAATCGTGGACACCCACTTATTTCCGGCATCGGTGGTCGGTCCAATCAGTCGAAATTCGTGGACATCCACTTCTTTCCACCGCCGACTATCCCTCTACCCGATTCCGCTACGGAAACAGGTGGGTGTCCAAGGAAAAATTGTGGAAAATTGTGGACACCCACCCATTCTCGCAA
>JAFNAG010000529.1 GCA_017860135.1 Acidobacteriota bacterium | reverse complement strand
CTGGCGCGCTTCGACCAGCTGCCCGAGCTGATCCGTGCCCTCGGCGGCAGGATCACCCGCTGACCGCAGAAAGATCCGACCGCAGAGGCGCTGAGACCGCAGAGGCAAACAAAAGAACACAATTGCTTTATTGGACTCTGCACCTTTGCGGTGCTCTTCAATTCAACTTCTTGCCTTCGAAATCCTCGTTCTGGTAGCCGGTGAATCCAGTCACCTTGCTCGATGCATCCCGCACGAAACTGACGCGGGCACCGATTGTAGGGATGATGTAATCGGTATCCGACTCGGGCACGAGTTCAGCCGTGTCGGTTTGGCCTTGTACCTTCAGCATGAGCCGTTTCCCGTCTCTGCTCACCTCGATCGTCGGGCCCTGGACGATCTGGTAGAGGCCCACATAGGAATCGAGCACTTTGGGATCCACAGCAAGATTCGGGTTCGGTCGATGGACCCGGCGGCCATTGGCCCGGACCTGCGCATCACCGATCTCCGCCAACGCATCGCTGTAGCGCCAGTTGTAGTCAAACATCCCCGATACAACCCTCGTCTGCAGAGATGAAGCCTTTTGTTTGTATGCGGGGATGTGCCCGTCCATGATGACGTAGTCCCAGTCGTCGATTCTCCGGATGTTCAGATCGCAGAAATACAGGCCGTCTGTCGATGTGCCGGCGGCGATCCACACGTATCGTTCAGGGTTCAGCGGATTCGGGTAGATCATTTGCACGGCGGCATCCTTGACGGCGAAATCCTTGCTATCGATGGTTATCCGGTCGACCGAGATCCTGAGGGGGAGCCTGTCGGCGAGCTTCCGGGTCACGCGGTTGGCATCGGGTCCGCCGACGAGAAGGAGCGAGTATTTCGAAAGGTCCGTGTCCTTGATCTCCGTGTCTTTGAAGACGCGAGGCTCCTGCTTCTGCCAGTCGCGCCAGCCGTCGATGAACACTGCGGCCTTCTGGCTGCACAGCGCCGCCATTTCCGGATCCCCGGAGGAAGTGCCGATTACGACTGCGAAGGGCGTGACCGTGAAATCGGTTGCGGAACCCGGCAGCCGCTCGCTCTTGCGGAGTGCCGCCGGACTATATCCTGCGGCGGTCAGTCGCAGCTTCCCGTCCTGCAAGCTCATCTCGCGGGCTGCCCCGTTCCAGACCACGTTGACCGGCTTGGCCGGATCGACAATCGCCGCCGGCGGCGACAGTTCGATGTCGAGGACATTCTCGGTGTCCAGGCGTATCACGTTGCGATTCACGACCTCGGTATCCACTACCATGAAGGCCAGCGGAGTGGCTCCCTGCAGTACGTGTGCCCAATAGGCCGAGGCGTTGCGCAACTCGGCGGAGCGGATGCGTACGTGGAGGGGGGCGGGATTGCGGCGGTGCTGCAGGAACCATTCGATGCTCAGGTTCGCGTTGCCCAGGCTGTCGAGAGCCTCGTGGCTGCGTCCCGGGTATTCGTGATAGCGCACGTCGTAACCCCAGCGCTGCAGCAGCCGCGTGGCCCACCGGGAATACTCCACGTTCACAGCCTGATCCGCGTCGCCGTGATGGATGAAGATCGGGGTGTTGAGCAGCCCGTCCGCCATGGCCCAGGTGCTTTGCTTCTCGTGGAAGAAACGTTCCAGGGAGCTCAGTTGGGCCAGATCTTCCTCTGACATGTAGGAGTGGTAATCCGAGCCTCCGAAGACAGGGGCGACGGCCGCAAACAGGTCCGGATGGCGGCTGGCGATGTTCCAGGTGCCCCAGCCACCCATGGAATCGCCCGTCAGGTATACGCGATCTGCATCCACGCTGAAGAGCCGTTTCGCTTCGGAGACGGCATGCACGACGTCGCTATCCCCGATTCCCAGGTATTCAGCATTCCCCCGGCCATGCGGCTCCACGTAGATCACGCCCTGGTGGTGCGAGAACTCGGCGTCGATGCCCGCATGACGCCCGTCCGCGGCCCACCATCGCACATAGACGGGATTGGCCGGGTTGTAACCGTGCAACTGGATCACAAGGGGCCACTTCTTCCCGGGATCATAATCCGGGGGCAAGTACGCCCTGCAGTACTGCGGCGAGCCATCCACTTCGTCCCGATAGGCCAGCCGCACGAAGCCATACGGGCGGATGCGCCCTGTCCGGCCCTCCCGTTCCAGCATCATCTCGTCGTACTCCATGAGCGGAGAGTGGATCTTGCGCCACGGATTGCCCTTTGCCTCACTCAGCTTGCATCCGAGGCGATCCTCCACCATTTCGGCGAGCATCTTCAGGGTGAATCCCTCCGGCTTTGATATGTCAGCCGCAGCGGCTGCGGCGGCCAGTGCCTGAGCCTTGGCAAGCGAATTCCCCTTGTACCATGGAAGATGATTCACGTAGAGAAGCCCGGTGCGTGTGCGGCTGCTGCAGCGCACCTCGTAGGGCCCTTCCGGCCAGTCACGCGCGTCGACCGCCACGATCGCGCCCCGGGGGGCCGTTGCCGTGTAAGCCACCGTGCCGCCGGGGCGGATCACCTCGATCTTCACCGCTTCGGCATCCGTCCGCTCGGCGCCGATGTCGGTCTTCAGGGCAAAACCATCCGGCGAGAGATTGATGATCGACGGGCCGATCTCGACCTTTCGCACCAGGACGGTGCCCGGTTCGACAACCCTCACACGGAATGTACTCTGAGCAGACACCTTGATGAGCAGGCTGTTCGCCCCGGCGTTCATGTCCACGTCAACCTGGTCCTCATCGGGGGTGTCGGATCGGAGACCATCACGCGACAGGACAAGCTTCCCGTTCAGCCACACGCGGATGCCGTCGCTGCTTCCCACGGAGAGCAACGCTTTCCCTGACTTGGGGCGGAAAACACTGGTGAAGGCATATGCAACCGCGCCGTCCTTGGGCTCTGCCAAATCCTCGAAGGCGACGACGTCACTCCAGCTCTTCTGGGAGTGCCACTTGACCGTGGTGCCATCCGCACGCTTCTGTTCCCGGCCGTCGGCCGGCTGAAGGCCGGCTTCACCTCCCTGTCCGCTCAGGCAGTCGGTCTGCAAGTCACCCGCAAACGGTCCGGCAACGAGCCAGAGGCGAAGAAAACTCTCGTCTCCGCGCGTCCACGGCATTCGCATTTCATCCTTGAGCTTGGGTTTCGAGGCCGGCGGTGCTTCCTGTGGCAGAACGCTCGAGACACAGAGAATCGACAAGACACCTGCAGCCGCGCATCTGATGAGATCCATCTATTCCTACCTCCGTAAGCGGTCAGTGGAAACCGTTCATGATTGCATAAAACATCCGGCGCGGAATATTGCCTTTTTGCGGCGCGGTCCCTGGTTCATGGGCCGGAGCCCTCGTGATATAGTCGAGCGGAGTTCAGTGGGGTCCGTTGCATCGATCGCAGGAGTCAATCCGATGAAATTCGAACACTTTGCCTTGAACGTCCCCGACCCTG
>JAFNAG010000528.1 GCA_017860135.1 Acidobacteriota bacterium | reverse complement strand
GGTCAGGCGCGAGCTGGCCGGTATCGAATGCCTGAGCGGAATTCCCGGCACGGTGGGTGCAACGCCGATCCAGAACGTGGGCGCCTACGGCGAGGAGGTTGGAGACACGATCCGCTCGGTGCGTGTCCTCGATCGAAAGGACGGAACGATACGAGACTTGAGCAATCCCGATTGCGGTTTCAGGTACCGTTCATCTGTTTTCTGCACTAGCGAACGCGAGCGCTACGTGATCCTAGCGGTAACTTTCGAGCTGGAACCGGAAGGCCTGCCATCCGTGACCTACCCGGACCTGGAAAGCTTCTTCAGCGGCAGAGCCGCGCCGCCATCGCCCTGGGAAGTCCGTCAGGCCGTGCTCCTGATCCGTCAGTCGAAAGGCATGCTCCTGGACCCGACCGATCCGGAAAGCAGAACTGCAGGATCATTTTTCAAGAACCCGGTCATCAGTGAAGAGACACTCCGGGATACCGAGGCGGCAGCCCGGCGTCTCGGCCTTCTGGCAGAATCGCAGGGACTGCCCGGATTCAAAACCGCTGCGGGAGACTACAAGATCCCGGCAGCCTGGTTGATAGAGCGGACGGGGATCAAGAAAGGCTTCAGCACGGGACACGTTTCCATTTCGAGCAGGCACGCGCTTGCGATAGTCACGCGCCCGGGAGGGACTGCCGCGGAAGTTCTCGAATTCGCACAACAGGTTCGCGGGCGGGTCCAATCCGTCTTCGGCATTGCGCTCGAGTTGGAACCGGTCTGCGTGGGATTTTGACCCGGGCCCGGACGGGCTCGGGGAATCGGCGCAAAGCGTGCCGCACAACACGAGGCGCCGAATAACCGCAGAACACGGATGCTATACTTGGTCGGGCATCTTAATTTGGAGAAGAGGAGGAGCAAAAAAATGAAGGGATGGCTCTTGGGGTGTCTCGGGGCGCTGGTAGTCGTCGGGCTGGTTCTGTTTTTCTGGGTGCAGTCGACCTACAACGGCATCGTGGTGCTGGAACAGGACGTGACCGCCAAGTGGGCACAGGTTCAGAACGTCTACCAGAGGAGGGCTGACCTCGTTCCGAACCTCGTCGCCACGGTCAAGGGGTATGCCGCTCACGAACGCGAAGTGCTCGAAACAGTCACCGAATCGCGATCCAAGGTTGGATCTATCCGTGTCACCCAGGACATGGTGAACAACCCGGCGGAAATGGCCAAGTTCCAGCAGGCACAGGACAGTCTCGGCAGCGCCCTCTCCCGCCTGCTGCTCGTCGTGGAGAGGTATCCGGATCTCAAGGCTAACCAGAACTTCCTCGAGCTTCAGAGCCAGTTGGAGGGGACGGAGAACCGGATCACGGTGGAACGCAAACGGTTCAATGAATCCGCACAGGCTTACAACACAAGGATCAAGCAGTTCCCTGCCAACATACTGGCCGGATTCTTCAACTTCAGACAGAAAGCCTACTTTGAAGCCGCGCCTGGAAGCGAAAAGGCCCCAGTGGTGGACTTCAGCAAGTAGACGGGATTGAAGATGGCGCACCTGCTCCTGGTTCTTACCCTGCTGCTCGGTTTGCCGGCGCACGCGGAGGGGCTCGAGGTTCCTCACCTTCAGGCGAGGGTTACCGACCTGGCCGGCCTGCTGTCGCCCGAGGAAATCCCTGCTCTGGATTCAAAGCTGCGTGACCTGGAGGCATCCGATTCCACGCAGGTTGCGGTGCTGATCATCCCGAGCCTGGAGGGCGAGGTTCTCGAAGATTTCTCGGAACGGGTGGCCACAGCCTGGCGACTCGGACAGAAGGGGCGCGACAACGGAGCACTGCTCCTGATTGCCCTCAAGGAACGGGCTGTGCGGATCGAGGTCGGCTACGGGCTCGAGGCCAGACTGACCGACGCCCGGTCGCGCCGGATAATCCAGGACGAGATCATTCCATACTTCAGACAGGGCAACTTCTACGCGGGAATAGATGCCGGCGTCACTGCTATCACCCAGACTGTCCGGGGCGAGTACCAGGGCTCGGGTCGGACAGAAACCGGTCAAAGGGGCGCGGCGAAACGGTTCGATTGGATCATCGCGCTTCTCTTCCCTCTGCTCTGGATCCTGAGCGCCACCGGCGCGGTGGGAGGACTGTTCATAGGGGGCGGGGCGGGAATGCTCCTCGCATATTCCCTGGCAGGCGCGGGCCTCCTGCCGATGGTCGTGGGCGGCATCCTGGGAGCAGGCGTGGGATCCGTCCTGGGCTTCCTGGTCCGAGCCGGCGCGCGCTCACCGTCAGGTCACAGGTCGCGTGGATCCGGCGGCCCATTCATTTTCCCGGGAGGGGGCTTTTCGGGCGGAGGAGGATTCGGCGGGTTTTCAGGCGGTGGCGGGGGATTCGGCGGCGGCGGGGCCTCAGGCCGCTGGTAGATGGAGATCCTTGAAGCTCCCGGGGCCCGGGAGGCCGGTTTGCCGGGCCCCCTCGGAGATATTCAGGAACACGAAGTGCCTGCAATCAGGGAAGAAGGGTGAAGCGTTTTGTGCGATTCTCAAGACTCATACTGACTGAGGAAGACAAGAAAGCGATCTCCGAGGCGGTCGGGAAAGCCGAGGCGGGAACTTCCGGCGAAATCGTTTTCGCCGTCACAGAGGCGTCGGGACGATATCGGCATTCTCACCTGCAGCTGGCGCTGACCGGCATGGCCGCAATCACGGCGCTCTACCTCATCATTCCCGGCCCACGCTCGGTCAATGCCGTTCTCTGGACTGAGATTCTCTCGTTCGCAATTCTCTACGCACTGGCCGCGCGAGTCCCATGGCGCCGCTGCTTCATTCCCGAGCGCGAACTGGAAACGCGTGTGCGGGAAGCGGCGTTCATGGAGTTCTACTCCAGCGGCCTCCACCGGACCAGGGACTCAAACGGCGTCCTCATCTATCTCTCCATCCTGGAGAGGCGTGTCGTAGTCCTTGGCGACAGAGCGATCCACAAGAAGATGGGCGACGAGCACTGGAAAGAGGTTCGCGACCTGATCATCCAGGGTATCAGGCAGGGACAGGCACGGTCAGGGATCTGCTCCGCCGTCGCGAGATGCGGGGAGGCCCTCGCCTTCCACTTCCCGAGGAAGGCCGACGACACGAATGAACTCTCCGACGAAGTAATCGACAGGAGGCGCCCGCCGGACTTGCACTGACTACGGATCGAGGGTCCGTGTGATCTCCCTGCAGCCGATCTGCACCGGCGGCAGCAGACGCATGGCCATGGCGATCGCCGCATCATTGATGACAATAGTCGATTCCCCGGAAATGGACAGTCGGGCTGTCCCCCAGCCTGCATCTCCCCCCGACTCGGAAAACGCGGCCAGGTAGAGACCTCCCGCGAGCCCCGGATTCCATGAGGAAGCCTCAAGCTCTCCGGTCCCTGTCACGCGGGGAGACCGGCGTCGTAGCTGCCGAGGTCCGGCGCGGTTGCGCCGCTCCACACCTGGTTCCCCGTAATCACCGTATCCGCAAACCGGGGTATCTCCTCGCGCACGAAACTCCGCAAGTGAGCCGGATCGAGCGCTGACTTCTTGTCGGTGTCTCCCGCAAACACATCGCTCACGTCTGTCACCGATGGCGAGAGGCCCGCACCCCGGATCCTGGCAGCCTGGTCTGCCGTCACCGCTGAGACCAGTTGCTGGACCGGGGACACCCCGTCCATCAGATCGACGTCGACACTGCTAATCCCGAAGTGGCCCGCTCCTCCCTCGAAAAGAAAAACGTTGCCGCTGAAGATCCCGCCAGCGCCG
>JAFNAG010000527.1 GCA_017860135.1 Acidobacteriota bacterium | reverse complement strand
CCCCCGGGCGGACGTGGGATCTCTCCGTGGTCCCTGTGGTTCGTTTTTGCTTTTCTTCTGACTGCAGCTCGGTACAAATGGCTGTCAGGATTTATGTGGCTGGATTTAGCCCGGATTCTTCGTGAATCGGGCATGGAAAAAGATGAAAGCTGTGAGAAGGGACGCGGAAGAACGCCGGAAGGAGCTTTTGCCGCCAAATGACTGCATTGCAGCGTTCGGCGGCGTTCTTGCGCGTCCCCAAAACATCAGCCCTATGGTTCATGAATCATCCGGATTAGTATCCGTTTCGCTCAGCGAGGATCGACACTATGAGAACTCTTCGGCTCTTTCTCATCCTGGTTGTTCTGGCGGCCCTGCCTGCCGCAATTGCGCAACAACCTGCGGACGAATCCGCAAGCGTGGACAAACTCTTCGAACGCTGGAACTCCGAGGCGACGCCCGGCTGCGCGGTCGCGGTGGCCCGGGACAACCGCATCATCCTGTCCCGCGCCTATGGGATGGCCGACCTCGAATTCGACATCCCCAACAGACCCGATACCATCTTTGAGGCCGGCTCGGTTTCCAAACAGTTCACGGCAGGCGCCATTGTGTTGCTCTCGCTGCAGGGCAAGCTCTCGCTGACCGATGACGTGCGCAAATACGTCCCGGAAGTTCCCGACTACGGCACGCCGATCACCATCCGGCATCTGATGACGCACACCAGCGGGCTGCGCGATTGGGGCAACGTCGCTTCCATGGCAGGATGGCCGCGGGGAATGCGGGTTCACACGCACGCCCATGTGCTCGACATCGTGAGCCGGCAGAGCGCGCTGAACTTCACGCCCGGCCATGAGTATTCGTACAGCAACACCGGTTTCAACCTGCTGGCTATCATTGTCGACCGGGTGAGCGGGATGTCGTTCGCGGAATTCTGCAAGAAGAACATCTTTGATCCGCTGGGAATGACGCATACCCAATGGCGGGACAACTTCCGCCGCATCGTCAAAAACCGTTCGGTCGCCTACCAGGCAGCCGGCAGCGGTTTCGAGATCAACATGCCCTTCGAGAACATTCACGGGAATGGCGGCCTGCTGACCACTGTCGGCGACCTGTTGCGCTGGACGGAGAATCTGGAAACCGGAAAACTGGGCGGGCCGGCCTTCCTCGAGGCAATGCACCGGCAGGGACAGCTCAATAGCGGCCGGCAGATCACCTATGCGTCAGGGCTGCAGATTGTCAGCCTGAACGGTGTACCTGAAATCAGCCACACGGGATCGACGGCAGGATACCGTGCGTTCCTCGGGCGATACCCGAAGCAGCGTATGGCGGTGGCGCTCCTGTGTAATATCGGCAGCGTCAATCCGGGCAACTTGGGTCACCAGGTGGCCAACGTTTTCCTGCGCACCAGCCCTCCCAAGCCGGCCGTGCAAAAGAAAATCGAAGTGCCGTTGGCCGAACTGAACGCGAAGGCCGGGCTCTATCGCAACTCCGCCACGGGCGAACCGGTTCGCCTGATCGTTGCAGAGGGCGCCCTGCGCCTGGAACGCGGCGGGGCGCTGCGGCCCCTGTCGCCCACCGAATTCGGTATCGGTACGGAAGAGCGCCGGTTCAGGTTCGAACCGATGCCCGGAGGGAGCGGGATGCGCTTCCGCGAAGCGCTCGAGTCGGGAGAAGATGCTGTCTACGAACCGGTGACCGAGTTCGCGCCCACAGCGGCAGACCTGGCCGAGTACGCCGGAGACTATTACAGCGCGGACGCGGAGACGACGCTCTCGGCCGCCGTCGAAGACGGCAGTCTCGTTCTGCGCCGCCGCCCGAACAGCCGCATCCCCCTGACCGTGCTTTATAAGGACACCTTCCAATCCTCGCTGGGACTGATCCGTTTCCGCCGCGGCGCAAACGGCCGGGTCGCGGAACTCAGCGTGCGCGAGGGCCGCGTGTACGACATGCGATTCCGTCGCGGGGTGCGGTAGCCACAAATTTCACGAATTGCAGGGAATTTCCCGGCTCAATTTGTGCAATTCGTGCAATTCGTGGCTTTCTTTGCTGGAGCTTCTTTTTTACCGGACAGTATCGGGTTGCACCGCGGATCGCAGAAAAGGTCTGACGGGCATTCATTGTCATTGGCCCGTTCGAGCCCGGGCAGAAGACCTGAAACAGTACAAAGCCGAGATACCCAGGAGCCATGGGATCCCCGCCAGCCAGGCGACGCGCATGCCGGGGAGGAATGCCATCGTCACGAGCACGGCGAACAGGATGAGGATTCCGGCGACCGAACCATACGGCACAGCCGATCCACGAAAGCGCACGTGGGTGGCAAGAATGACCATCCATACAAATATGGCGCCGAACAGCGAGATCCCGAGCATGTACACGTAAGCCGTGTCCTCGAACAGCCGGTATATCAACGCCGCAATCCCCAGTCCGGCCCCCGAAACCAGGACCGCGTTCCGTGGCACACCGCGCGCCGAGAGGGCTCCGAGCGCCGACGGCGCCTGGCCTGAACGGGCCAGCGAAAACAGCATGCGGGAAGCCGTGTATAGATTCGCATTGATGCTCGACAGCGCTGCTGTCAGCACCACGAGGTTCATCAGGCCGGCGGCTCCCGGAATGCCGATTTTCCGGTATACCAGGACGAAGGGGCTTTCGCCGATGCCGGTCTGATTCCAGGGAACGATCCCCACCAGAATCGCCATGCTGCCGACATAGAACAGAGACAACCGCACCAGGATGCGACGGAGGGCCAGCGGCACAGTGGTCTCGGGATTCCTGGCCTCGCCCGATCCGACAGCGGCGGCTTCCAGGCCATAGAAGCTGAATACGGCCATCGTTACCGCCGACCAGACCCCTGCCAGACCTTTGGGGAAGAATCCGCCGTATGCGGTGTACGCTTCCAAGCCCTGCCGTGGAACGCCGATCCCTGCAAACAGCACAACTCCGAATACCAGGAGGAAGCATATGGCGATCACTTTGATCAGCGAGAACCAGTATTCGCCTTCTCCGAAACTGCCGACGTTCAGGATATTCATGACCATGAGAACGGCCGACAACCCGAAGATCCAGATCCACGAAGGGACATCCGGCAGCCAGTACCGGCAATAGATTGCCGAGGCCACAATCTGACCGCCGATGGCGATGATTTGGGCCATGGCGTAAGTGTAACGGGTCACGAGACCTGCCCACGGCCCCAGGTAATGCTCCGCGTACACTCCGAAAGACCCGGCAGTCGGGTGAGCTGACGTCATCTCCGAAAGGGCCACCATGAGGAGATACGTGATCAGGCTGCCGATGACGTACGAGACGATCACCCCGGGCCCCGCCATCTGCACCGAGATCCCGCTGCCGAGAAATAGCCCGGTGCCGATGGATTGCCCGATCGCGATCATGCCGAGGAGGCGGACCGAAAGTTCGCGCTTCAACCCGGCTTCTTTCTC
>JAFNAG010000526.1 GCA_017860135.1 Acidobacteriota bacterium | reverse complement strand
GAAAAAGAAGTCCACACGTGGCCGATCATGGTAGAGGACGGGACGCGGCAACTGCAGACGTTCATCTTCACCTCCATGCCGGGCACTGAGGGCGGCGGCTTCGCGGGTTCCATCAACGGCGGCCAATCCTACAGCCACGAGATCCTGATCGACGGGATCTCGATCGGCCGCATGGACCTCAACGGCGGGAGCAACTCAGAGTTCACCCCGACCATTGATGCGGTGAGCGAGTTCAAGCTGCAGACGGGCGCCCTTTCCTCCCAGTACGGCAACACCCAGACTGCGATGACCAACTTCGGCATGAAGTCGGGGACGAACGCATTCCATGGGAGCGCCTTCTGGTTCCACAACGAACCCTTCCTCAACGCCAACTCCTGGTCCAACAACGCCCGAAATGTCGACAAGAGCGGTGCCAAGGAGAACAACTACGGCGGCACGGTCGGCGGGCCAATCTGGAAGGACCGCACCTTCTTCTTCTTCTCGATGGAATTTGATCGGCGGCGGACCAAGATGCTCAGGGGTACAAACGGGACCCTGCCGCTGGCCGCCTTCAAGAACGGCGACTTTTCCAAACTGCTGGATCCGGCATTTACCGGGGATCCCCAGTCCGGCTCCGTCGTCGGGGCAGATGCGCTCGGACGCCCCATCATTTACGGGCAGATCTACGATCCGGCGACATCGCGGCAGCTTTCGGACGGCACCTGGATCCGCGATCCCTTCGAGGGCAACGTCATCCCGACGTCGAGGTTCAGCGAAACAACTATGAAGGTCCTCGAGTATGACATCCCGGATCCGGCGCTGACGAGTTTCAGGCGCAATCAGCCCTACCTCAGCGACTGCTGCCCGAACCTGAACATCGACAACATCAGCATCAAGATCGATCAGGTCATCAACAACCAACACAAGATGTCCGGCACCTTCGTGGACAACGACCGAAGCCGGGAGCGGTTTGGAGCCTCCAACTCTCCGTATCTGGATCTGCCCTTCCCACAGCCTCCCATGGCGGGGAGCAAGCTGCAGGCAACTCCGGGCAAGATTGTCCGGTTCGCCGAGGACTGGACGATCAGCCCTACTGTGATCAACCACCTTGCTTTCGGGTACAACCGCTTTGTCAACAAGAACGTCTCCTTTACGTACTTGACCGGCGAGGATTGGGCCTCGCTGCTGGGCCTTGAAAACGTAGGCTCTCACGCGTTTCCCGTCATCAACTGGTCGGGCTTCGGCACGTTTGCCCTGGGGAATGGATTGTATCCGCAGATGGGAGGCGTTGGCGGATCCGGCTTTGGGGTCAACGGAAGCAGCATCATCAGCGACGACCTGACTTGGATCAA
This sequence comes from Acidobacteriota bacterium, assembly GCA_017860135.1. Lineage (GTDB taxonomy): Bacteria > Acidobacteriota > UBA6911 > UBA6911 > UBA6911 > JAFNAG01. The sequence continues at coordinate 2,088 of JAFNAG010000526.1, read as the reverse complement.
GGGAAACCACAGCTTGCGTTTCGGTTTCGAAGGCCGCTGGTACTACTACAACAGCGGGAGCGAGCAAAATACAGGAAGCTACTCGTTCAGCAACGAGAACGTTGCTTTGCCCGGATACAGGACGAGCACCGGCTTCACGTACGCCTCATTCCTGCTCGGCGAGGTACGGTCGGCCGGCTTAGGTGTTCCGATGGTGACGGAGGGGACTCGCTCCAGGGTGTTCGGCATGTATGTGCAGGACGACTGGAAGGTCCGCCGCAACCTGACGATCAACATGGGCATCCGCTGGGACATCCCGACGGCGCTCACCGAAGTACGCCAGCGCCAGTCTGGCCTGGATCCGACTTTGCCCAACCCGGGCGCCGATGGCTATCCCGGAGCTCTGACCATGCTCGGGGACTGTGCGGGCTGCAACGGCATGGGTAGATTCGCCGATCCTTACTACAAGCAGTTTTCCCCGCGCATCGGGTTTGCCTGGACGCCGGGTGACAGTAACAAAATGGTTATCCGCGGCGGCTATGGCATCAACTACGCCCCGCCGATCCAGGATGGGTGGGCCTACGGCTACGGGTACGGCTTCAATGGAAGCAACCCGGTTGTCACCAACAGCAACAGCCGGTTCCGCGAGGACGCGAGCTATAACTGGGACAACCCGTACGCGGTTTTCACCGACGTGCTGCCCAACTCGGATCCGTCGCAACAGAATGGCTCGGACATCCCCTGGTACATGTCGAACCTCACCAAGTACCCCATGGTTCAGAACTGGAACTTCGGTATCCAGTATGAGCTGCCGTGGCAGACGAAAGTCGAAGCCAACTATATCGGCAACAAGGGCACACGCCTGAACGAGCCGCAGTATTTCTGGTCGCTCAACCAGGCAAAACCCGAGGCCCTCTCCCTGGGCGACACGCTTCTGGATGACATCAACGATCATCCCGAGTTTGCGAAGCCCTACCCGAGCTTCGAAGGCACCGTCGCTGATTCGCTGAAACGGTTCCCCCAGTACTACTCGGTGACCACACACCGGCTCAATGGCGGGTTCTCCACCTACAACGGTTTCCAATTGACGGTGACAAAGCGCAGCACCTATGGTCTGAGCTTCCTCGCCGCCTATACATTTGCCAAGGCCCTGGGAACGGCCGACACGTCGGGCCCGGGTAACTATTACGATTACGGACAGGATTGGTACAACCGCAGGTCAGACTACTCTGTGACTTCGTACAACTACCCGCAGCACCTGAAACTCAGCTGGATCTACGATCTGCCGTTCGGTCAGCAGGGTCGCTGGCTCACGAGCGGGCCACTGAGCTACATCGCTGGTGGCTGGACCGTAAGTGCGATCCATAATTACCAGTCCGGTGCCCCGATGAAGATGTACACCTGGACCTACGACAGCAGCATTCTCCAGAATGCGGGCTTCCGTCCGGATGTGCTGCTGCCTCGGGATCAGCAGACAGGGTCCAAACCGGAGAACGTGATTGTCGATGTCGGGGTCCCGTACCTGAATAGAGAGGCATTCGCGGATCTGCCGAGCACACCGGGCGGTATGCCGCTTCATTTCGGCAACGCGCCGCGATATCAGCCTGATCTGAGAGGGTGGCATGGTTTTGGCGAGAATCTGTCGCTGATCAAACGCACCCCCATCAAGGTCACTGAAGGCGCCTATTTCGAGCTGCGCCTGGACGCGATCAACATTTTCAACCGTATCGGGATTGCGAATCCGGACACCAACACAAGCGATCCTGAGAGCTTCGGTATGATCTACGGCAAGTCCGGCGGTCCGCGCACGATGCAGCTCGGACTGCGCATATCGTTCTGATCCGGACTCGGAAGAGTTACGGGAAATTCAATCATGGCTCCGGGACGCTGGCCCCGGAGCCATTTTTTTTGGTGGCGCCGCCGGGCGTCTCCACCACCGGCGCAGACGTCGTGCGCTTCCGCGAAGCGCCACCACTCGTGGACGATGCTACACCCCCTCCTGTGATTCAGACACTGGAAGTGAGGTGGTTACCGCCCAAGACGGAACTGCTGTTCAACCCCTTCAGGGTTGACCTCTGTGGCGGACCGCATCATTCCCCGGGGTTTCCA
>JAFNAG010000525.1 GCA_017860135.1 Acidobacteriota bacterium | reverse complement strand
ATGCCCGCCAGCACAAGGCTCTGGCAGAGAACAAACACACAGATTCGTGAACACCTCAGTGACTTTGTGATTTTTCTCATGGATCAGCCCTCCTCCTGGATGCGGCGATGGGGAATCGCTTGACGATCATCGGGAGGGATCTCCCGGGCCGGCATTCAGGCTTAAACGTGTCGATACTTCTGAGGACCTGGCGCTATTATAGCGCGAGTATCGATTGTTGTTCCCTAAATGTTCCAGGCAGGTACACTCTGCTGATTAGACGGAGCCTGCTGACGGCACTTCGGTACCTGTCGCCGTTTTTCAGCTCGAAGCTCCGGATCGCGCGTTGGCGGCGGGCGCATTTCCTGCAGTAGGGAGGTCATGTTAGACTCTGAGATGCTAGAGTGATGCTTTAGGATATCCGGAGCCAACTAATCATGAGCCGCGACGAAATACTCAAGACTCTGGAGCAAAACCGCGAGATCATCCGAGGGTTTGGCGCCCGCACGCTGGCACTTTTTGGATCTGCAGTGCGGGGGGAAGCCGACCCGGCGAGCGACCTCGACTTTGTGGTGGAGTTTGAAAAGAAGTCCTTTGATTCATATATGGATCTCAAGGTCTTTCTCGAACGGCTTTTTGGCTGTCCTGTAGATCTTGTTGTCTCAGACGCCATCAAACCACGGCTGCGTGCCATCATTCTCGCAGAGGCGGTGCATGCTCCGGGACTATAAGGTCTGCCTCGAAGACATGCGCGAGGCCGGTGAGAAGATCAGACGTTATGCCGAAGGCCTTTCATTCGAGGCTTTCTCGTCGGATGAGAAGACGGTGGATGCCATTGTCCGGAATCTTGAAGTACTCGGTGAGGCTGCAAAGCGGGTTCCCGATTCGGTGCGACTGGCAAATCCGGAAGTGGAGTGGTATAAGCTCGCCGGCCTGAGGGACATCCTGATCCACCAGTATTTCGGCATCGACCTTGCCATTGTCTGGGACATCGTCCAGAACAAACTCCCGAATCTTCTGCATCAACTCGATCAGATTCTCTCAGCCTAAGAAACCGGAATCACCGGACGTGCACGTCACTGATCTTCATCCCTTCGGCTTGATCAGTTCTTCGAAGGGCGGATAGCCGCGCAGCGGCTCGAGATCCATACAATGGCGGTAGATGAATCCGTATCCGTACAAATCGGGTTCGTCGTTGCCTATGTATCCCTGTGCGACTGCCTCGCGCAGCAGCGTGAAAGCGCGTTCCCTTTCGCCAAGCAGACTGAGGATACGGGCGCTTCGGAAGGTATTGGTGCCATACTGGTATAGGCGGTCCAGAGCCCGCAGTTCTTCGGCGATGCGCATTGCCTCAACACGGTCGCCGCGCCGTGCGGCGAGAGTCCCAAGGCAGCCCTTGTAGGCGATGCTTTCGGGATGTTCGGCAGCGAGGGCGGTGAATACGGCCTTTGCCTCCTGCCATCGCTCCGCCTGATACAAAGCATTTCCCAGCCCGGAGCGTGTGTCCTCTTCCCTGGCCTCTTCGCCGATGCGGAGGCGGTACCAGTCCACCGCACGTCCGGCCATCTTCAGTGCGTCCTCACGATGGCCGTGGGCGCGAAGCTCCTGTGCCGCGACCAGCATTACGTAGCCTGGCGTGCCCTTGGGCAGAATCCAAGGAGAAGCGGGGTAGGCCGACTTGGCCGGCATAGTCAGCATGTCTCCAATGAGCTTTTCCGTCTCGTCGGCACGCCCCAGCGCCACCAGTGCCCTGGCCTCATAGGCGTTGAGATTAAGCAGGTGCCGGTAGGTGCTACGGCCGCGTTGTGCCTCCTTAAGTTCCTCTTCGTGCTCGTCCAGAACGTGCAAAGCACCGGCAAGAACCATCACAAGCATGGTCCCGCCGGGCGTAGATGGATTGACGAAGAATTCCCACGGGAATGATCTCCTATAAACATCCACGGCCTCACGAGGGCGGTTGGTCCAGAGTGCTGCAAATCCCAAATCTACCGGAGCCTCCAAATTAGGAGTGAATCTTGCGATGTCGACGAGGGCGCTATGCCACTCCTCATTCGCCCCGGCGACGGCTGCGCGCTGGGCATCCAGGCGACGTTTCATGAAGGGGGTGAGCCGTTCCTGCGTCCTCTCGATGATATCGACCTCCGTGACTGCTTCGGCAAACTTGCCCTGATTGTTGAGTGCCTTCGAGAGCCAGTAGCAGGGATCGACAAACTCGGGGTCGATTTCCTGGGCGCGTCTGAAATGAACCATCGCCGCAGGAAGATCGGATAAGAAAAGGCCGGTGCCGGCAACATGTTCTTTCTGCGCCTCGAACCGTGGCGGCCTGACCTCCGCAACCAAAAGGTCAAGGTACGGGTTGAGGTAGCGGGCGGCAACGGTATCAATCACCCGCTGTCGAACGGTTCCTATCACCTGCGTTGCCTGTTCCCGTGGTCCGGTGGCAGGCTCCACCGCAAAGAGCGGCAAGTTAGCTACCACATCCATGATGCTTGCATGGATCTGCAGTGTCTGGCCCTGCAGATAGAAAGCGCCTGATACAACCAGTCCGGACGAGGTTGCTTCCGCCAGTGCGCGCACAGGGTCTCGTCCCCGGCTGACGCCGGTCCGCGAAGCGGGCAGCTCGAAAACAGTCGAACTTGGAACGACCTGGATGGTCCCGATCTTGAGGAGTCCCTCGCTGACGGATTCCGTTGCCATCCTGCCGAGGTTATCGAGCGACGCGTCGCCCGTCCGGTTCTCGAAAACTGCCACGACCACCCGCTTGGGCTCCAGCTTCGGTGGCGTCTTTTTCGGCCACATCCACACTGCAACTCCCGCCGCGATGAGCAGTGCAGCGACGCCAGTCCCCGCCGCAAGTCGCTTTGAGATTCTTGGCCTGGTGTGCACGACAGCTGCCTGCGTTGCCGTCCTGCCCGATTCGGAGCTGCGCTTTAGCCGTTTCAGGTCGGCGCGGATCTCGGAGGCGACCTGATAGCGGACATCGCGGTCCTTCTCGAGGGCCTTGTTGATGATTTCTTCCAGCTTGGGAGGCAGTTCGGGCCTCAACTGGACCGGCGAAGCCGGGGCCCGGTTCAGGATCGCATCGTGAATGACGGCTGTTGTAGTGCCGGAAAAGGCCTGCCGGCCCGTGGCCATCTCGTAGAGAACCGCGCCGAAGCTGAACAGGTCCGTGCGTATGTCTAGTTCTTCGCCCCGCGCCTGTTCGGGGGACATGTAGGCGATAGTGCCGACGGCGGTGCCGGGGCTCGTCAGACTAGCTTCGGCCGTCTCGGTGCTGACCGTAGCGGTTGCGGCATCGCCGCCTTGCAGTCTTGCGGGTGCGAGTTTCGCCAGTCCAGAGTCCAGGATCTTGGCGGTCCCGCGGTCGGTGACGAAGATGTTGGCAGGTTTGATGTCGCGATGGATTATTCCCTTGGAGTGTGCAGCGTCGAGACCGTCGGCAATCTGGAT
>JAFNAG010000524.1 GCA_017860135.1 Acidobacteriota bacterium | reverse complement strand
GGATTGTCGGCGACCTGTGGATGTGGATTTCTGGTCGTGGTCGCGGGTCACGGGCGGCCGACTCGGAAAGTATGCCGTCAACTGCTGTGCAGCACGTCGCGCCAAAAGTGACGCCCGCAGGCTTCCCGAATCCCGGTTTCGCCGACAAATCGGGAAAGGGAAACCGACCGTGCCTGGGTACTGATCAGGCCCAACGCGGTTGGCTGCCGACAATCCGCAGACTGGCAGTGTGTGCTGTAGAATGTCCGGATGAGTACCGGCTCGCGTGGTGAGCCGACAGGACGTGAAATCTGAAAAGGAGGAGCAATCATGTCGCGCCAGATCTTCGGGCCAGGGCGGAGACTCGCCGTTGCGTTGCTGGTCGTTACAGTTTCCATCTTGTCGGCGCATGCCGAGTCGCCCAGTGCGAATGCTCTCGAAGCACGCGTGCGCGAACTGCACGCAAAGTCCTCTGAGGTGAAGGTCACGCTCTTGGACAACACCGTATTGCAGGGCCGAATCCTTCGCGTAGAGGCGGATTCCTTCACCATCCTTCAAGTGAAGACGGGGCGGCAAACGGCGATCCAATACTCACAAGCGAAGGAAGTCAGAAAGAGCGGCCTGTCACGTCGCGCGAAGGTCATTCTGATTCCTGCGGTCGTGGGCGGATGTGCGCTCTTGGTTCTGTGCGCTGCACCGTACCCAATAGGTCTTCTTTGTCGAAAGGACCCGTCCTGAAGCCGCACCCGGCGCGGCGTTGACACTAACCCGGGCCGTTATTTTGCGAGCGTCTTCAATAGCGGTCGTACGACGGGCGTCCGGGAAGTCGATCAGCCCGATTCATTTTGGGCAACAGCCCCCTGGGAGGCTATTCATCGTTCGGCGGAATATTCCTCATGGGCAGCGCAGCCGCCCTCTGCTGCTCTCCACACTGGAAACCTACCAGAGCGGACGCAACGCCGGCTGATTCAACCACTTCTGGGCGGAAAACGCCCGATCGTGGAAGCAAAGCCGACCAGTCAGGCACAAACCGAGGACAAGCCGCTGACCGGAAAGCAGTTATCTGATTCTGGAAGCTCAATTCCGCCGTCGTTGTTGTACAATTGATCCACAAAGCCGACGAGAGAGTCCGATTTTGCGGCCCTGAGGCGATCATGGTTGGCAAGACCATTTCGCACTACGAAATCACCGAGAAGCTCGGCGAGGGCGGGATGGGCGTGGTCTACAAGGCCCGCGATACCCACCTGGACCGCTTCGTGGCGTTGAAGTTTCTCTCCTCGCACCTGCTCGAAAGCGACGAAGCCAGGGAACGTTTCGTCCACGAGGCCAAGGCCGCTGCGGCGCTCGACCACCCCAACATCGGCACCGTCTATGAGATCGGTGAAGCCGACGGCCAGACCTTCCTGGCCATGGCCTACATCGAGGGGCCGACGCTCAAACAGAAGGTTGACGAGCGCCCGCTTAAGTTGAAACAGGCCTTCGACCTCGCCATTCAGATCGGACAGGGTCTCCAGGCAGCTCACGACCGTGGCGTCATCCATCGCGACATCAAGCCGGCCAACCTGATGCTGAGCGCGGACGGCCAGGTCAAGATCATGGATTTTGGGCTGGCGCACCTGGGTGGCAGGACGAAGATCACGAAGACGGGCGTGGTGCTTGGAACGCCGTCCTATATGGCCCCGGAGCAACTGCGTGGCGAACAGACGGACCGGCGGGCGGACATCTGGTCCTTCGGTGTGGTGCTGCACGAGATGATCACCGGCCAGCCTCCGTTTGAAGGCGAGACGGAGGAGACTCTCAGCTATGCGATCCTGCACAACGAACCGGAGTCACTGACGGCGCTTCGTAGCGGCGTGCCGGTGGAGTTGGACCGCGTTGTCGCCAAGCTCCTTGCGAAAGACCCTGACGAGCGGTACCAGCACCTCGACGAGGCGCTGGTCGACTTGCGGACCTTGCGCAAGCGGCTCCCGGACACGACAAAGGCGCGGACAACCGCAGTGCCGGTTTCAACGGGAGTGAGGCACGCTTGGCTGCCGTGGGGGCTGTTGGTTGCCACTACCATTGCTTTGCTTGCTCTCGCATTTGTCCACTTCCGTGAGAAGCAGCCGGAAGTGCTGTTGCGCAAGTTTGCGCTGATTCCAGAGCAATCGCTCTTCATTACCACCTACAACACCGATGTGGTCCTGTCTCCTAACGGCAGGCACATTGCTTATCATGGCGGCGGTGCACTGTGGGTTCAGGACCTCGATCGGGAACAGCCCAGGAAGATGGAGGCCGCCGGAGCCGCTTACGAGCTGTCCTGGTCGCCAGACAGCGCTTCTATAGGCTATCTCGGGGGGAAGGAGAGGGGGCAGCTGACATCTGCTCCAATCAATGGCGGCTCACCGAAAGCTGTTTGTGACATGCCCGGTGAATTCTGGGGAGCCTCGTGGAGCCGCGACGGCGAGGTGATCGCCTTCGCTGCCGGCTCGCCGCCCAGGCTCTACCAAGTTCCGGCAAGTGGTGGCGCCCCCAAATTGATTCCCTTGTCTGCAGAGTCTGACGGAACGCCCGGAGCACCAAGGGAGCCTGTCTACAGTCCTCACTTCCTCCCGGTCGAGGCCGGGCCCCGAGTTCTGGTCTACGCGTCGGGGCCCCAGACCGAACCCGTCATGATGGTGCTGAACACTGCAACCGGCCGCCGAGAAACGCTGGGACGCGGTGCGCTGCCATGGTACTCCTCGAGCGGGCACCTCGTCTATCAGGAGACCGGCCTCACTTACGTTCTTTGGGCGGTACCGTTTTCTCTAAGTGCGCTGAGGACGACAGGCAGGCCGTTCCGAGTGGCCGAGAATGGCCGCTATCCGACGATTTCAGACGACGGGACCATGATCTACGTCCAGGTTGACAGACCCCAAAGGCAGCTCGTCTTGGTCAATCGGCAGGGTCAGAGAACGGGAGGTATTGGGGAGCCCCAGCGGGAACTGGCGCAGCACGTATTGTCCCCGGATGGCCGTTTCTTGGCAGTGGTGGGAGGGGAGGACTGGAACTTCAGGGACGTGTGCGTCCATGAGGTGGGCCGTGGCATGCGGACTCGCCTTACTGCGGCCCGGGAGGGCCTCTACAACGTCGAGGTTGCGGCTTGGTCTCCCAGCGGGGATGAGATTGCCTACTTCGTGCGTGACCAGGGTATCCTCGCTAGGAAGGTTAGCGGAACTGAGGAAGCTCGGAAGTTGCTCGCTGCTGACCGACATGTCAATTCCATCGACTGGTCGAAAGATGGACAGTACATCCTACTCGCGATGCGGGAACCAGGCACAGGCTCTGACCTGTCGTATCTTAAGCGGAGCGAGGACGGTAGCAGTTGGGCAAAACACGCCTTCCTGAGGGCGCCCTTCAACCAGACCAGTGCAGTGCTGTCGCCCAGTGGCCGGTTCGTCGCCTATGTGTCGAATGAATCGTGGCGGGAGGAAGTCTATGTCCGTCCATTCCCGGAGGGCGACCGCCAATGGCTCGTATCGAAAAACGGGGGGGCGGCCCCACGCTGGACCCAGCAGGGCAAGGAGCTTCTATACGTTGAGCCAGGTGGTACGCTGATGGCAGTTTCCGTCTCCCTCGCTCCGGAGTTCTCGGCCGGTGCGGCGAGCACGCTCTTTCGATATCAAGATTTGGTGCCCTACGACGTGTCGGCGGACGGGCAACGATTCATACTGACTGAGCCTGTCGGCAAAGCGTCACCACCCGTGATTCGAGTTGTCCAGAATTGGTTTGCTGAGTTCCAGGACCGCAAGTGACGGACCTGATGAGAACCGAAGACTTCCGTCAGCGCAGCAATAGCTGACGAAAGCGCCCGTAGTCTTCCCCTATCCGGCCATCTGCCTGCTGCTGTTCAACGCATTCTGGACCAGTGGTCGGCCACTCGGAAACTGTCGTGCCAAGAAAGTGGGCTTACCGGAAAGTGGCACGGTGGCGCCTGGGATCCTCGGAGGATTTCGAGTGGATCGTCGGCGAGCGGGAAGTTGAGGCCAGCACCGCCGGGACGGATCAGTAGCAAGAAGGTCGGTGTTCTTTCCCCGATCCAGCCCCGGCACCCGGATGGGGGAAGACTACGGGCGTTTCGGGAAGTATCTCGACGCCGCCGGGGCTCGAGCGGCATGAGGCTGGGGCCAACTAAGGCCTGCGGCAAACTGGCTTGTATGGCTTCCATCCCGGAAGATGCGGCCAAGCTGTGGCGTCGAATCCTCAGGACGGACCCGTGCAGCATCTACGGGCCCGGGGCATCACGGTTGCTGAATCGGAACTGGGCTGACCGCTTGCCGTAGCCCGGATTCATCGGCGTCCAATGCCGGCCTGGTGTTCTGGCGTTCGTTTC
>JAFNAG010000177.1 GCA_017860135.1 Acidobacteriota bacterium | reverse complement strand
GGCGGGATCCTGGCTCTGATCGAAGCGTATCCGAACTGGCGCTGGTGTTACGAGATTCGGGCCGCGGCGGTCTTTGCGAAGGTGCTGCTGCTGTGCCTCATCCCCTGGTTTTGGGACTACCGGATCCCGATCCTCGCGGCCGTCATCGTCATCGGGTCCGTGGGACAGGCCCGATCGGGCGAACGCGCTTGATGCCGGCGTCCTCCGGGGACTGCGGGAGGCGCTGCATGCGGCTGCCGGGGACCCGGCGGTCCGGGTCGTCACGCTGAGCGGGGTGGGCGACCGGGTGTTCTGTGCAGGTGCAGACCTGAAGTCTGCACTCGGCTCCCGCGAGGGCGGCCTGGCCTTCCAGCCAGCCGATTATCGGGCCCTGATCCAGGAAATCCTGGACTGTCCGAAGCCTACCGTCGCCTTGGCCAGGGGGCATGTCATGGCGGGCGGGATAGGCATACTTCTCGCATGCGACCTTGCGCTTGCCTGCGATGACATCCACTTCTCAACGCCGGAGATCCACGTGGGGATGTATCCGATGATGGTATTGTCGCTCCTCTACCGGCATGTGGGCAGGAAGAGGGCCGCTGAGAATGCTCCTTCTCGGCGATCGAATCCCGGCATCGACTGCCCGGGACTTCGGCATTATCAATCGTGCGGTTCCTCGAGACCGTTTCGAAGCGGAAGCAGGCAGGATCGTGCGTGGTCTTGCGGAAAAGAGTTCCGCAATCCTCAGGTTGGGGAAGGAAGCTGCGGCGCGCGTCGCGGGACGCGGCCTGCAGGAGGATCTTGAATATCTGGAGTCGGCGCTCTCCAGAGTCATGGCCTGCTCCGACAGCAAGGAAGGGCTGACGGCTTTCCTCGAAAAGCGCAAGCCGCATTGGAAGGATGAGTAGGATCTCCAACACAGACATTTTTTCTGCAATCTGGAAAAACCAAACCACAAAGAGTTCCAGAACCATAACGTATGGGTTTGCGTCCACCTGGCGCTGGCTGCAGATGCTCCTCTGATCACCGACGATTGCTGGCGGTCGACAGCCGAAGGTTTTGGAGCCAGAGAAATCGCCTGAGAACGAAAAAACGGCCTCAAAAACTGAATCCAAAGCGGGTCGTGAGGTCCGCCACAAGACTCATCTTATTTCGGATAAAAGGTTTCGCGTGGTCCGTCCCTGATCCCCTGGGATGCCGTGTTCAGACGGATATCGGGTTTGACTGCCTCCGGGGACAGGAGGGCAAGCGGCCTATTTCAGACGTATCCGGAAAGGCGGCATCCACACACTCGAGCGGGTTGCAGCACGTTTGACATACCCTCTTAAATGCCTGAACTCCACACAGTTGAATGTTCGGTGTCAGGAAGCCTTCCCTGACAGGCTCCTTTCGAAGCAAATCGGTGCTCAGATATTTTTTGTTGTCGTCGGAGAAAACCGTGACTACCACGGCGTCCCGTCCCAGGTCGTTTTGAACCTGCAGGGCGCCGATGAAGTTCGCTCCCGAGGAGATGCCTACGCCCAGACCCAGTTCGGCCGCAAGCTTCTGGGACATCAGGATCGCATCCCCGTCGTCGACAGCCACCACGCTGTCCAGGGAATTCAAGTCGACAATGGGGGGGATGAACTCGTCGGAAATGCCCTGGATGCGGTGCTTGCCCACTTTATAGCCGGTGGACATGGTCGGGGAGTTCGAGGGTTCCATAGGGTGGAGCTTGATGGAGGGTCGTTGCTGCTTCAGGTATCGCCCTACTCCCATGATCGTTCCGCCTGTTCCCACGCCGGCGACGAACGCATCGGGAGTGATGCCGTGCCATCGTAACTGCCACCAGATCTCGGGTCCTGTGGTCCTGCAGTGGGCCTCGATGTTATCTTCGTTTGAGAACTGTTTGGGAAGGAAGACACCCCTTCTCGATGCAGCCAGCTCTTCCGAGCGGCGGATACTTCCCAGAAACCCCCCTTCCTCTTTGCTGATCAGGACAACCTCGGCCCCCAGGCTTTTGATCAGGTTGATCCGCTCCGCGCTCATCCAGTCGGGCATGAAGATGACGGACGGGTGACCGAGCGCCCGGCCGATGGCACAGAACGCGATGCCTGTGTTGCCGCTGGTGGCCTCGGCGATGAGATCTCCCTCGCTGAGCACTCCCCTGGCGTAACCCTCCTGCAAAATGTGAAACGCCATCCGGTCCTTTATGCTCCCGGTCATATTCAGGTTTTCGGCCTTGGCGTAAAGGATGCGCTTCTCTCCCCTGAACAGGAATTCGATCGCGAGGAGAGGGGTATTTCCGATCAACGGCTTCAGCTCCTTGATGCGGCGGTGATAATCACTGGTCATTGCCTGAGTCCTCCGTAAGTTCCGGGCGATTGTAACAACGGGGACGGACCACCGCAACCAGAATGCATTCATATAGAAAGCGTCAAAGCACACTTCCAGACAGAGCTCAACCCCTTTTTTTAGCACTTCCTTTTGCGTTTAAGCGGACCCGATCTCAGAAAGGTGTACTGCACCTTTTTTGTTCACGGAGAAATGGTCCGCAAACCGAGTTAGAGGAGCCTGCAGAAGCGGGCACCTTTATCTGCATGTAGAACTTTGATTCCCGGCGGTCCTGCCCCAGGCACACAATGACTATTGAATTTGGTGGAGCTTCGGGCTAACTTCGTCAGTTTGATTGAAGGGTGACAGCTATGGAAATACCACATCGCGACAGGTCGGACGCCATCCGGCGGTCGCTGTGCGTCCGCCGGGCGGAACCGCGCGACCATTGCGACATCGATGCGCTGGTGCACGCTCTCGGGCTGTCATACCCGGCAATGGACCTGTCCTGTTTCTGGGTTGCCGAAGATACCGACGGGGTGGTTGCTGCCGCCGAACTCAAACATTTCCGCGGTTGTTCGCTCCTGAGTTGTGTCGGTGTGCGGCAGAACCTGCAGGGATTGGGCATCGGCAGAATCCTGGTCGAAGAGGTGGTGCGGCATGCGCCTCACGACATCTATCTTTACACCCTTGTGCCTGGTTTCTTCCGTAAGGCCGGATTCACTGACGCGGAATCACTCCCCCCTGATCTTCCGCCGCGTTCCATCTACGGCTGCGAGAACTGCGATCCCCGCCTCTGCTCGTGCCTGGTCAGATTGCGCCATGATTCCTGAGTTCCCCGGCCTCAAGCCGCTCGGCGCGGAAGATCACAACGCTCTTGCAGAGGCGTACCACGTCCATTCACCGGCAACCTGCGATGCGAACCCGGCCAGCCTGTTCATGTGGCGGGACTGCCAGGGGCCGATGCTTACCCGGATCAGGGGCAACCTGTGCATCCTCATGCGCTGCCATGCGGAATCACATTATTTCCTGGAACCTTATGGCAGGCAAAACCTGGTGGACACCGTGCGGACCTGCCTCAGAAACGTCGGGCTGGTATCGAGGGTGCAGGCACAGGTGGCCGCGAAGCTTTCACCAGAAGAATTTGAGATCGACCGGCAGCGCGACACTTTCGATTATATCTATCGTGTGCAAACGCTGGCGGAATTGAAGGGGAAGCAATTCGACGGAAAGCGCAACCACATCCGCAGGTTTGCCAGGGATCACCCCGACTACAAGTTCCGGCCCCTCGAACTCTCGCACCTGCGTCGTGCTGCCGCATTATTCGAGGCCTGGTCTTCCGCGCGGGAGAACGGCAACTCGAGCAGCCGCGCCTCGGCCAGCCTGAATCATGATTGCCAGCGCCGGGCACTCGAGCGGGCATTCGAGGGATATGCGCAGCTCGGCTTGATCGGAGGCGCAATTGTGGCTGCGGGTGAGATGCAAGGATTCGTCGTTGCGAGCCGCGGTGCAGGGAATTCCGTCATCGCCCATTTCTGCTACGCAAATGCAGAGCTGCCCGGCATATACCAGACACTCCTGTGGGAAGCATGCCGCAAGCTCTTCTCCTCGTTCACCCATCTCAATATGGAAGAGGACCTTGGAATCGCGGGCCTGCGCAAAACGAAACTGTCCTGGCACCCGCTGAGGCTCGAGGAGAAGTTCGGTATAACGTTACGGAGCCCGGGTGGCAGGCTGCTTAAGCCCCGAAGCGAAGGTCATACCGATTCCGAGGTTGAGATGTCTGTGCCCACGGTGAATGCACCACTGCCGTCACGAGGTGAGCCTGAGCCTTTCGACGACAGCATCATTCTTTAATGCGGAGGCGTGATCCTCTGCGGTTTTTCCGGCCCTCGTGCGCAGGGTACGGTCGGCGCCGCGCGAGAGCAGCAAATCGACACAATCGACCGCGCCTCGCACTGCCGCCCAAAGGAGTGCAGTCTGACCATACTCATCCGTCGCGTTGACGTCCACGCCGGCGTCCAGGAGCGCGCGCAGGCCGGCCGTGAAACCGCGCCTCGAAGCTTCGTGCAGAAAGTCGCGCCTTTCCTCATCACCGACATCCGGCAGGACCGCCATCAGACCGGCGCAGTCCGCGGCCTTTGCTTCGCAGGCTGCTTCGAACGCGATGCGCCGCATGCCGAAGCCGGGCATGCTCTCGGCAATCGCCGCCCGGGCGGCGGCAATATCTCCGCGCCCACAGGCAACCTGCAGAGCCGATGGATTTTCAGATAGGGCGAACAGGTCGTCGCGCGCTCTCTCACTCACATCTGATTCATCCCACGAGCGTACTCGACCCGATTCATCAAAAAAGAACCAGCCATGCATGTCGTCGTATCGGCTGTACGCATGACGCCAATACAGCAGGCGCTCTCCTTCGATGAATCGGTCCCGATCCGCAATCGCATCGTGTCGCACGAGATAGGTCGCGCCTGCCGTGAACAGGGAGTCTGCCGGGTCCAGCATATCGACCTCGAGGAACAAATCACTTTGCACGAAAGAGCGTATCACAAGGGCCAAAAAGACCGCCTGGATTGCGGCCGGAATAGCGGGGCGCCAAACAGGATTGGCGGGCTTTCGGGACGTCGCTTTCCCTGACTGTGACGGCCTTGACAACCTTCATGTTCCGTCCGACGCGATGCCGCAACTCCCGGGGGCCCAAACATCGGCGCGAAGAATGGAGTCGGTCGTCCTCACCGGCTCGTATCGCACGTCCAGCGCTACCCTGACGTTGCTTTTCGATACGTTCGACCAGGCGCAATGCACTGTGGCGGCGCCGTAAACGACGATGTCGCCGGGATGGACCGGCCCGGTAGCCCAGACGACATCGCGCGGGACGTCGATACCGTGCAGATGGTCCCTGTGCCGCCAGACTTTGTTGTGGGATCCCGGCACAACGGCCAGCGGGCCGACCTCGAGCGGCGTGTCGACCAACGGAATCCAGACGCTCCACATTCGAGGACAGGCCGGGAGGTAAAAATTGTCCTGGTGGGGAAGCGTCGTGTGTTCCGGATCTCCCGGCAGTTTAACCCAACACTGGTTCATTGTTGCCACGGCAACGGCTTCCCCGCACACGATCCCGAGAACGCGCAGGATCCTCTCATCGAGAACAAGGCTGCGAAAGGCCGGGTGGGTGCAGACCTGGCGCTGCAATTGTATGAACCTCGGATCATCCCACCCATGGCCGTCGAAGCAGGCTCCCTGCCTCACATGCTGGAACGGACGGTTTTCCGGATTCGGCTCCGTCCACCCATAACCGGCGGACAACCTGCCTTCGAAAGCCCGAACCGGATCGATACGGTATGCAGGGATCAAATCGGCAAAATAGAGATAGCCCGACTCCTCGGCCCGCGCCCGGAGGAGTTCCGGTTTCTCGCGGAGGCTCGTCGCATCCTCGAATGGCGTCAAGGGATATTTTTCGGGTCTCAGCAGCATGCCCGGTTCTCACAAGAGGGTCTCGGAAGACCTGCGAACCATAGCGGATCCTCGGTCATTACGCGAAGCACGGTATTTCCGTGCACAAAAAACGCGCTCGTCGCTCTCCTCGCGTGAGTGCCATGATTTCGGGGGTCATTTTTCATCGGCAGGCTTGAGCTCGATCAGTGGCTGGAAGGCATCGACCTGCTGGCCCGCCTTGACGTGCACTTTCTCGACTGTGGCGGGGAAAGCGGCCCGCATTTCGTGCTCCATCTTCATGGCTTCCACTACGACGAGCCCGTCGCCGGCGTCCACGCGGCTGCCTTCGGTCACATTTACTTTGATCACCAGCCCGGGCATGGGGGCCTTGATCATTCCGTCGGTCTTCTCCGATCCGGCCGGCAGAAGCCGGGATAGTGTTGCTTCCTGGTCCGGCTCTTCCAGCCGGAAGTGGTGCCCTCCGATCGCCACCAGGATCTCATTCCCGCGCCTGGCGATGTGGGCCAGGTAACACTTGCCATCGGCAAGAAGGGAAACCGCATGCGGAGAAATTTTCTGCACATCCAATTCCAGACGACGGCCGTCCAGAGTCGCTACAACCTTCCCGTCTATCTGATCGAGGGATGCTTTGCGGGATTTTCCGTCTACTATGAATTCACAGTCCATGCCGGCTTCCGCCGATCTCCCATTTTCCCGTTGTCTGCCAGGGTGTCGGGCTCTCGAGCTGCCTTGCGCCCTGCCTGGCGCCACTGTGCTTACTGCCGGACAAGGCGCTGGCGACGAGCGCGATGTCGAGCAGGACGCTGTCGCTGCCGCGCGGTTTCCAATTCGGGAGGTGCTGGTTGATGAAGTGAGTGTGCGTCCTGCCGGCGGCGAATTCCGGATGGTCGAGCACGTCCGCCAGGAATCCGATGGTGGTCGGGATTCCGAGAATCGTATAGTCGTTCAGGGCGGCGATCATCCGGCGGCGGGCGGTCTCGCGATCCTCGGACCAGACTATGAGCTTGGAGAGGATCGGGTCGTAAAACGAGCTCACTTCGATTCCGGAATAGATGCCCGAATCGCAGCGGATGCCGGGCCCTTCGGGTTCCCTGGCCAGAATGATCCGGCCGGGACCCGGCAGGAAGTCCTGTTCCGGATTCTCCGCGTAAATCCTGCACTCGATGGCGTGGCCGCGCTGCGCCAGGTCTTCCTGGCGGAAGGGGAGCTTTTCGCCGCACGCGATCCGGATCTGCTGCTTCACCAGGTCGACTCCGAGGACCAGTTCGGTGACGGGATGTTCCACCTGGATGCGGGCATTGACTTCCAGGAAGTAGAAGTTCCGGTCCTGGTCCAGAAGGAATTCTACTGTGCCGGCGTTGGTGTAGTGCGTGGCTTTCATGATCGCCACCGCCGTGCGGCCCATGCGCCGCCTCAGATCATTGTCCAGGGCAACGGAAGGCGTCTCCTCCAGGATTTTCTGGTACCGGCGCTGAATGGAACACTCGCGCTCGAAGAGATGCACCACGTTGCCATGGTGGTCCGCCAGGATCTGGAACTCAACGTGCCGCGGCCGCTCGATGTATTTTTCGAGGTAGACGGAATCATCTCCGAAGGCGGAGCGGGCCTCACGGCGGCTGGTCTCGACGGCCGAATGCAGCTCCTTCGTCGAGCGCACGATATGCATGCCCTTGCCGCCGCCTCCGCCGGATGCCTTGACGAGCACCGGGTAGCCGATGGATTCCACGGCTTCCTCGAACTCGCGCATCGACCGGCTGGCGGCCATCATCCCGGGAACCAGAGGGACCTGGATCGAGGCCGCCGTCCTGCGGGATGCGACTTTGTCTCCCACCAGCGCGAGCGCCTTGGAATCCGGGCCGATAAAAGCGATGCCCGACTCCTCGCAGCGGCGCGCAAACAGAGCATTTTCCGCCAGGAACCCGTAGCCGGGATGAATGGCTTCCGCCCCGGATTTTCCCGCTGCGGAGAGGATGGCCTCGATGTTGAGGTAGCTTTCCAGCGGAGGCGGGGGGCCGAGGAACCGGGCTTCGTCCGCCTGCTGCACATGGCGGGAGCCGCGGTCTGCCTCGGAGTATACGGCGACGGTGGCAATGCCCATTTCCCTGCAGGCTCGTATCACCCGCAGTGCGATTTCCCCGCGATTCGCGATCAGGATCTTCTTGAACATCGGGTTGTCTACATTCTGAACACGCCGAACTGATGTTCCGGGATGGGTGCGTTCAACGCCATGGATATGCCGAGGCCCAGCGCCGTCCTCGTGTCGACCGGGTCCACAATACCATCGTCCCAGAGGCGCGCCGCGCTGAAGTAGGCGCTGGACTCCTCCTCATACCGGGCGAGGATGGGCGCCTTGAATATCTCCTGCTCTTCTTCGCTCATGCTCTTTCCCTTGGCTTTCAGCCCTTCCATCCTGACCTGCAGGAGCACCGAGGCGGCCTGTTCCCCGCCCATGACCGCGATCCTGGCGTTCGGCCACATCCACAGCAGGCGCGGCAAATACCCCCTCCCGCACATCGCGTAGTTGCCTGCGCCATAGGACCCGCCGATGATGACCGTGAACCTCGGCACCTGGGCATTGGCCACGGCGTGCACCATCTTGGCGCCGTCCTTGGCGATCCCGCCGTGCTCGTACTGCCTGCCGACGATAAATCCCGTGATGTTCTGCAAAAACAGCAGTGGGATCTTGCGCACGGCGCACATGGCGACAAAATGCGCGCCCTTCTGGGAGCTCTCGGAGAACAGGACTCCGTTGTTGGCGACGACGCCGACGGGATATCCCATGATGCGCGCATAGCCGCAGACCAGGGTCTGCCCGTACAGTTCCTTGAACTCGTGAAAGCGGCTGCCGTCGACTACGCGGGCGATCACCTCGCGCATGTCAAACTGCCGCCTGAGGTCTTTTGGAATCACGCCGTACAGCTCCTGCGGGTCATAAAACGGCTCTTCCGGGTCGGATCTCTCCAGCGGGTATTTCCGGGGTGCGGGCAGGTTCTGCACGATGTTGCGCGCGATCTCGATAGCATGGGGATCATTCAGCGCATAATGGTCGGACACTCCGGAAATGCGGCAGTGCACGTCCGCCCCGCCCAACTCTTCGGGAGTAACGTCCACGCCGGTGGCCGCCTTGACCAGGGGGGGGCCGCCTATGAAGATCGTTCCCTGCTCCTTGACGATGATCGTCTCGTCGCTCATCGCCGGGACATATGCTCCGCCTGCCGTGCACGAGCCCATGACCACGGAGATCTGCGGAATGCCCAGCGCGGACAGACGCGCCTGATTGTAGAAGATCCTGCCGAAGTGGTCCTTGTCGGGGAAGGTCCCGGTGTGCAGCGGCAGGAAAATGCCGCCGGAATCCACCAGGTAGATGCAGGGAAGGCGGTTTTCCAGAGCGATTTCCTGAGCCCGCACGTGCTTCTTGATCGTCTCCGGAAAGTAGGTTCCTCCCTTCACGGTGGCGTCATTCGCGACGACCAGGACCTCCTTGCCGTGGACGATCCCCACACCGGTGATGATGCCGGCACCCGGGGCTTCGTTGTCGTACATGCCGTATGCGGCGAAGGAACTGAATTCCAGAAAGGGGGTGTTGCGGTCGAAGAGCCGCTCCAGGCGTTCCCTCGCGCTGAGCTTGCCGCGGGCCTTGTGCCGCTCCGTGGCGGCGGGAGGCCCGCCTTTTTTCACTTCGGCCAGCCGGCGCTTGAATTCCTCAACCTGATCTTTGAGCGCGGCGACGTTTTCCTGATATTCTCTGGACTTGGGGTTGACTTTCGACTCTATCCGGAACATGTCGGGAACAGGCGCCTCGGGTGATGGATTGTGAACGGCAGAAGGCGGAGTGCGCGAAATTCCTAATTGTCAGGCAGGCACGCACTTGTAACCGTAGCAGAGAATGCCCGCGTCCCCCTGCTTCTGAATCCTGCGGAACTCGATACGGAGGCGCTGCCCGATCG
>JAFNAG010000176.1 GCA_017860135.1 Acidobacteriota bacterium | reverse complement strand
GGTTGACACACGGCAAGATGAGGCGCTAAGCGCCGGCAGGGAATAGCCCCGCGCGTCAGCGCGGGATCAGCGCACAGCCAGAAGGGAGGCCCGAGGAGGCGGGGCATATCCCATATACTTCCGGAAAATTTAGTGCCGCGCCTTCGGCGCTCAAGCACGCTCCATCCCTATCCCGGCCTGACGGCCGGGCCTATTTACTGCCGGCCCTTCGGGCCTGGTCACGCCAACTGTTGGACAGCCTCGGACGCCCGCGCTCGTATCGCTCAAGTCCGAGCCGCCGTAAAGCGGAGGACGACGACTGTGCGGTCGTCGATGTATTCGCGTCCGGGGCCCCCGGCTGCGTAATCCTCGATCGCCCCGAGAATTCCGGACACGATCTGCGCAGCCGGCTGAGAAGCGCAGGTATCGGCCAGTCGTGAAACAAGGCGCTCGGCGCCGAACTCCTCTTCCGTGGCATTCGTCTGTTCGTGAACACCGTCGGAGCAGAAAACGAGAGTGTCTCCGGGCCGAAGGCTGAGCCTGACTGCTTCGTACGTCGAATCCGGCAGGAGACCCAGCGGCACACCGCTCACTTCGACCGGACAGGCCCGCCTGTCCCGCACGAGCACCGGCGGGGGAAAGCCGGCGCTTGCGAGAGATAATTCCGATTTGACCGGGTCATATACCGCGAATGCCATCGCGATGAATCGTCCGTTCCCGCCGAGTATCTGGAGGTGCCCGTTCAGATCGGCGAGCATCTCGCCGGGAGGTGATGGCTGGTGGACTGCGTGCTCACGAAGAATGCCTACACCCAGGGACGCGAGCAGGGCGGCCGCGGATCCCTTCCCGGCGACGTCCCCCACCACGACGGCGAGCTTCCCGTCACGGTATGGAAGAAAATCATAGAAGTCGCCGCCCAACTCCTGCGCGGGGAGGTATGCCGCGGCGATTTCCAGGCCGGGGACGACTGGCATCTCCTTGGGAAGGAGCAGTTGCTGGACTTCCCGCGCCCGGTCCAGGTCCTGCTTCCGGCGCTGCTCGGCGCGCCGGAGGTGGTCGTAGAGGCGTGCATTATCGATGGCGATGGCCGCAGTGGACGCCAGAATAGCGAGCATCTGCTCGTTCTGCTGCGTAAACGCGTGAGGCTTCAGGCTCTCGAGATCCAAAACTCCGAGCACACGGCCCTGCGTGAGCAGCGGAACCACGAGCTCGGATTGAACCGCGCCCGCGATTTCACACTGAATGTAGCGCGGATCCTCAGATACCCGATCCACCCGAATCGGGCGCCGCTCCAAGACGGCGGCCCCGCAGAGACCCTGGCCGATAGGAAGGGTTTGCTTCACATCGATGCGTTCGTCGAATTTCAGCGAAAATGCGTGCTCGAGATGCTGCCCATCGTGGCTCAGCGTCATCACATTGAACAGATCGTAGTCCACGAGGCTCTTGACGTGCGTCCCGATTGCCCGCATGAGGGCCTCGAGGTCGAGAATCGACGTCAGTTCCTTGCCAATGTCATAGAGCAGGGAAAGCACCCGAGCCTGTTCCAGAGAATGGGCCGCGACCGTGTCACCGCCGGATCGGGATGGCTGGGGAGCTGCCCCAGTGATGGAATTATCCGCGGGGAATGAACAGCTTGAGGAATCGAAGCGGGGTGTTTCCATGCTGTTTCACCTCGTATGGCCGCCTTCCGGCCGTAACCGCAATTTTACCTGACGCTGCGCTGAAATGACAGGAGCCGGAGGGGTTTGCCGCATATAGGGGATTTTCCCGCCGATGTAGGGGAAACACCTGATTCCACGCGGGTGCGATGTTCCGCAAAGTGCCTTAGAGGGGGTGCAATCGGAAGTGAGACTCAACAAAAAAGAATCTGTCAATTGTCATTGGGGTTCGGCAGGTTGGCTCTGCGCTCGCGTACTTCACCCGCTCCGAACGCGGTCAGGACCGCACGGGCCGGAGGTTTGCAGCGGCCGGATGACAAATGACCATTGAAACATACTTTTGTCGTTGATCGTTGCGCGACCTGAATTTTGCGAGGATTGAGTCTCACTTCCGATTGCGCTCGCTTGGAGGGGCGAGGTGCATGTATTCAGGGGCAGGGAGCCGGGAATCCTCCCCCGGGGTGTGGAAGGCATGAAAACAAAACGGACGGAGCGCCTGGAATACGTCAACCGCCAGCTTGCCGCTCTGAACCAGGTCTCCAATTATCTCACGCAGATCCGGGATGAGGAGCGCCTGTTCGATGAGGTGCCCAAACTGCTGGCGCAGAGTCTCGATTTCGACCGGGGAATCCTACTCCTCGAGGAGGCCGGGGTGTTGCGCCTCAGATCGCTCTGTTTTGAAAAGGACCCGGAAGAGCTGGTCAGGAATTTTGAGGAGAGGGTCAGGTCCGGCGCCGAGCCCATGCCGCCGCACCTCAGGGAAAGCTTCGAGGAAAACCGGACTGTCTTCGTACCCGACCTCAATGCCGATCCGCGATGGCCGCGCAAGCCCGGGGAACACATCCGCACCCGGGCGATGTTGATCACTCCTCTGCGGGCGCAGAACCGTCCGATCGGAGTGTTGATCGGCAACATGCAGCATCATTCCCGCGACATGGATCCGCAGGACATTGCCCGATGCGAAATGTTCGCCACCATAGTAGGCCTGGCCATCGACAACATCCGCGCATACAAGGCTCTCGAAACAAGAGCTGTCACAAAAGCCAGGCAGGCCGACGAACAACTGCGCGCCATCGTCGAAGCTGCTCCAACCCCGACCCTCGTGAGCCGGATCGACGACGGGAAAATCATCTTCGCCAACGAGCATCTCTCAAGGCTGGTGGACCTGAAGGCGGAAGAACTGGTCGGGAGAAGCACGTCCGACTTCTACTATTTTCCTGAGGAGAGAAGATCTCTCCTGGATCGCCTGCGGCGCGACCGGGTGTTGCGGAATTTCGAGTTGCGCCTCAAACGGGCAGACGGCGCGCCCTTGTGGACGCTGATCTCCATGGTGGCGGGGGAGTTGGGCGGCGAGCCGGTAGTCATCGCCGGGATCGCCGATATCAGCGAACGGAAGGCAGCCGAAGAGGCGTTGCAGCTGGAGCGCAATTTTGTCTCCGCCGTGCTCGACACGCAAGGCGCCCTGGTGGTGGTTCTGGATACATCCGGACGCGTCGTCCGCTTCAACCGGGCCTGCGAGCAGGTGACCGGGTATGCCTTCGACGAAATCAAGGATCGCCCCTTCTGGGAAGTGTTTCTGCTTCCCGAGGAGACAGAACGCATTCGCGGTGTGTTTGAACAGCTGCGCGCCGGAAACTTCCCCAACAGCGCCGAGAATTGCTGGCAGACCAAGAACCGCGGCCGCCGGCTGATATCGTGGTCCAACACAGCCATTGTCGGCACTTCCGGCCAGGTGGAACATATCATTGCGACGGGGATCGACATCACAGACCAGAGGAATGCCGAGGACGCGCTCCGCCGCGCCCACGATCTGCTGGAAAGACGCGTTACCGAACGAACCGCAGAGCTCGCCGCGGTCAACGAGCGGTTGCGTGAGAGCGAGAAACGACTCCGGAAGCAGAATGAGGTTCTGGCCAGGCTCGCCAGGCATCAGGTCCCCAATGAGGATCTCACCGCCAGCCTGAGGATGGTGACCGAAGCTGCCGCGGAAACGCTGGAAGTGGAGCGCGTCGGCATCTGGCTCTGCAAAAAGGGGTTTTCCCGTATCGTCTGCCTTGACCTCTATGAAAGGAGTACCCGGCGTCACTCCCATGACCATGAACTCTCGGCTGCCGATTACCCGGCTTACTTCAAGGCCCTGGGAGAGCAGCGGGTGATCGCCGCTCACGATGCCCGGAACGACCCCCGGACAAGGGAGTTCACCGACTCCTACCTCACGCCGCTGCGAATCACATCCATGCTCGACGCTCCCATCTGGGTCGACGGGAGGATGGCAGGCGCTATCTGTCACGAGCATATCGGCGAGGTGCGCCATTGGACGCTCGAAGAGGAACAGTTCTCGGCCTCCCTGGCGGACTATGTAACGCTGGCGATCGAAGCCCAACACCGGCGCCGCGCCGAAGCCGAGCTCCAGTTGGCCCATGATGAGCTCGAAAAGCGCGTTGAAGAACGCACCATCCAACTGCGCGAAACACAGGCGCAACTGGTGCAATCGGAAAAAATGGCCGCCCTCGGGATGCTTGTGGCCGGCATCGCACACGAGATCAACACTCCCATCGGGGCAATCCGCAGCATGCACGATACCCTCCAGCGTGCGGTCCAGAAGCTGGAATCCACGCTCGAGAGTGTGTGCTGCCCCGATGCCCCCGAAACCGGAGCGATCCAGTCATTTATGCGGATCATCGGGGAAGCGAACCAGGTGATCGCCTCCGGAACCGCCCGGGTAACCGAAATCGTCCGTCGGCTGCGCAGCTTCGCGCGGCTGGATGAAGCGGAATTGAAGCTGGCGGATGTACGCGAGGGTCTGGAGGACACGCTTGCGCTGATCCACCACGAGCTGAAGCACGGCATTACTGTCAGAAGAAACTACGGTGACGTTCCGCCGTTTGCCTGCTACCCCGGACGATTGAACCAGGTCTTTCTCAACATCCTGATCAACGCGCGGCAGGCCGTGGGCGGACAAGGTGAAATTACGATCACTACATACCGGAGAGGCAACAATGCCTGCATCGAGATCGCCGATAACGGCGCCGGAATCCCTCCCGAGCACCTGGCCCGCATTTTCGATCCCGGATTCACAACCAAGGGGGTTGGAGTGGGCACCGGACTGGGGCTATCCATCTGCTACCGGATTGTTCAGGACCACAGGGGGGAAATCAAAGTCGCGAGTCAAGTGGGAGTGGGAACCAGGTTCACCATTGTTCTGCCGATGGACCTGGACAAGAACCCAGGGGACGCCGGCATTCCGGAGCGACATTCGGTTGCGGAGGGTCCCCGTCTGTCCTCATAGGCCGTGCGCTGTGTCGCGGTCTGCCCGCCGGGCCCCCACTCGTTACCGAATAGGGAACCGAGGCCTGGGGGGAGGCGATAAACGCGGCGGGAGCACGGGCGTCCCGCCCGCCGCCGACCGGGGGATTATAAGGCCCGATGAGCGGGAAGAAGGCGGAAGGCAACCGGCGGGGCTGCGAAAGGCGTGGTATCTGCGCGCGGGATTCACGCGCTCCGTCCTTTCAGAACCGGGATGCTGTGCGCCCGGATTCCGGCAGGTTGCCGCAGACCTGTCCCGGACTGCCCCGTCGGGACTCGATGCTGTATGAATAGCTGTTGCCGGAAGCCGGTGACGATCCGGCCGGTGGGACCTGGAGAACATTCATGCGCAACAGGATCGGCCAACTGCTGCAGGTCAGGCCCGGTGAAGGCGTGATCACATGCCTGATGTTTTCCTACGTCGCCTGGGTGCTGGCTTTCTATTACATCCTCAAGCCCATGCGCAGCGCCTTGTTCCTGAAGGATCTTCCCGCAACCGACCTTCCCAACGCCTACCTCCTGACAGCTTTCGTTGCGGCCCCCCTCGTGACGCTGGTCTTCAGGTGCAGCCGCCGTCTTTCGGTGATCGCTCTCATCAGCTTCACGCAACTCGGCGTGATCGGGAGCCTGTTGCTGTTCCGGTGGGCGGTCGCAGCACAGTTCCGCTTTCTGCCGTACGCCTACTTTGCATATGTGCAGATCGTATCGGTGGTATGCATCTCGCAGTTCTGGCTGCTCGCGGGCTGCGTTTTCGACGGCCGGCAAGCCAGGCGGATTTACGGCCTGCTCGGCGCCGGCGCCATCACGGGGTGCATCCTGGGAAGCCTGGTCACCGACCTCCTGAAGGACAAACCCATGACCGCCATGCTGGGCATCTGCGCCGGCATTTGCGCGGCGCTGATTGGCCTCGCCCATCTCATCTGGCGCCGCCGCGCTGCGGACGTCCAGGGCGCGAGGGAGCTCGCCGAGGGGGCGGAATCCGCCGAGGGGGCCAGGGAGGCGCTGCGGATTATTTTCGGCTCGCGCCTGCTGAAGCTCCTGGTATCGCTGGTTTTTCTGACGATGATCGCTTCCCAGATCGCCGACTGGCAGGTCGACTATGCCGCCCAGCAGAATTTCAGCCACCTTCCCAAAGAGCGCATGGAGGAGGAAATCAAGTCTTTCCGGGCCCGATTCAACGCGGTGACGAATGTGGCCGGCATCGTTCTCCAGCTGACAGTGACTCGTTTCGTGATCCAGAGGGCAGGCATCTGGGCCGCTGTCCTGTTTCTCCCTGCCGGACTGGGCATTGCCTCCCTGGGCGTCCTATTCGCTCCTTCGCTCAGAACCGCCGCCATCGCCCTGGGCTGCAGCTCCGTATTCCGCTACTCCGTCCATCGCTCCGGCCTCGAGTTGCTATTCCTGCCGCTCTCTCCCCGCACGCGCCAGAAGACCAAGCTCTTCATCGATGTGTTTGTAGATCGCGTCGGGAGGGCGGTAGCTGCTTTCATCATTCTTGCCCTGACAACCCGTTTTCTGCCAGCCGGACTTCCCGGTACTGCGGCGGTTGTAGCCGGATTGACCTGTGCCTGCTTCGTAGTGGGCCTGAAGTTGCGCAGGGGCTACGTCGACGCCTTCCGCCAGCAGTTGGCGCGCCGCGAAGTGGACCTCACCGGGGTCAGCCGGCATGTGACGGATCCCGCATCCCTGCGTCTGCTGGTGTCGAACCTCGAAAGCGGGCAGGAACGGCGGACTCTCTATGCCCTCGGCCTGCTGCAATCGGCGCGCGGGCTGGATTTTTCCCCCCAGTTGTTGCCGCTCCTGGGGCACCCATCGCCGTTTGTCCGTGAGGAGGCGGTGCGCACGCTGCATGCCCTGCCGGGAAACCACGATTCGGAGGCAGAGCGCCTGCTCGGGGACGCGGCGGACGGGGTTCGCAACGCCGCCATCTCCTACCTGGTTCAGCACAGCCCTGATCAGGCGGGAGTCCGGCTTCAGGAATTCCTGAACCACGCGAATCCGGACATTCGCATCGCCGCGGCAGCGTGCGCGGCGGACCAGCCGGAGTCGGTCTTCCGGCCGAGCATGGATCTGATCCACAGTCTGACGGCGATCAACGGCGCGCGATCCATCCCGGCACATCAGGCGGCCGCCCGGCTGGCTGCGCGCCTGCCCGCCGCCGAGTCCGGGACATTCCTGCGCCGCCTCTTCCTGGATCCCCGGCCCGAGGTGGCGGCCGGTGCAGTCGTTGCCGCCGGGCGCGCTGCCCACACCGGGCTCGTATCGGAAATTCTTCCCATGCTGACAAGGCGAGACCTGCGTGCCGCCGCCCGGCAGGCGCTCCTGTCCATCGGGACGAAAATCACTCCCGACCTTGCGGTCGTGCTGGGCGACGAAGATCAGGAAGTCGCACTTCGCTGCGAAATCCCGTGGATTTTGAGCCGGCTTGCGGATGCGCGCGCAGCCGGCGCGCTGATGGAAAACATCAATGCCGGCGCATTCCATGTGAAATATCAGGTCGTCAAAGCGCTGAGCCGCATGCATGCGCGCAACCCCGAACTGCCCGGGAATAATCCTCTGATCACGGTTCACGTCATCGCGCAGACCCTGGCGTACTATGAGGAACTCGCGCTCATTCAGGCGCTCGACACCGGCGAGCACGGCGACGGCCGCAACCTGGCGGCCAGGGCTCTGCAGGAGCGCCTCGACGGGCAGCTCGAGGTCATCTTCCGGCTGCTCGGGCTCGGATACCCGCAGAAGGACATTTATTACGCCTACTCCGCGCTCAAGGACAGCCGGCCGGGTAAACGAATCCCCGCGATCGAATTCCTGGACAATCTGCTCAAAAAGGACGTCAAACTGCTGCTTCTCCCCCTGCTGGAGGAGAAAATGCCGGAGCGGATCCTGGCCAGGGCAGCGCACCCGTTCGGTGTTCGGGTGCCGACCCGTAACGATGCGCTCGGCACACTCCTGCTGCAGCCCGACCCATGGCTGAAAGCTTGCGCTCTGCACACAATCGGATCGAGCCGGAATGCGGCCCTGGAGGACCTCTGCCGTCGGATGTTGCAGGATCGGGATCCACGGGTTCGCGAGACGGCAGGCTGGACCCTCGAACGGATGTCCCGCAACCGGGCAGACGAGTATTGCCATGCTGACACAACTTGAGAGAGTCCTGTTGCTTCAGAACGTCGACCTGTTTTCGCTGGTGGCTTTGGAGCAGTTGTCCCACATGGCGGCGATTGCCGAAGAGGTTACAGTGGCACCGGGCCGCCGGCTCTACCGGGAAGACGATGCTCCGGACGGGCTCTACATCGTGATATCGGGTTCCGTTCTCATGCGCCGTTCCGGCCGGGAAATCGATCGGATTGCTCCGAACGGCGCCTTCGGGGTCTGGGCGCTTTTCGATGACGAACCTCGATTCACCACGGCCGAAGCGGCTGAGGAGTCGCGCCTGTTGTTCGTTGCGAGGGAGGACTTCTACGACATTCTCGCCGACCATGTCGAGATCGTCGCAGGATTGTTCAAGCGCCTGGCGCAGCGCTTGAGAAGATTGGCCGTGGCCGTGGAGTGACGGGATGGTTTGGCTGCAGACGGCATTGCCGGAATAAGGGGGAGAGATGATAAACGGGGATCGGCCGACAGTTATGATCGTGGACGATGAAGAAATGGTGACGATATCGCTGCGTAACCTTTTTCAACTGCAGTCGGACTATAGGATCATCACGCACACCTCGGCTCGCGAAGCGCTCTCCGCGGCAGAAAGTCATCCCGTGGACCTGGTCATTTCCGATTACCTGATGCCCGAAATGGACGGAATCACGTTTCTCTCCAAGCTCAAGGAGAAACAGACTCAGGCCGTCCGTGTGCTGCTCACCGGATACGCCGACAAGGAGAACGCGATCCGGGCGATCAACTCCGTGGGCCTGTATCAATACGTCGAAAAGCCATGGGACAATGACGAGCTTCTCGTCGTGGTCAAGAACGGACTCGAAAAACGGGCGCTGCTCCGGACGCTGGAACAGAAGCTCGCGGAGCTGGACCAGGCCCACTCCAGCCTGAAATCCTTCCAGACCGAGTTGATCAAGGCGTTTATGTGACCCTTCGCTCAATCCCGGGGTATTTGCCGAAGACCTGGATCCGTGCCATCGGCCTTGCAACCGTACGAGGGAGAATCCTCCTGGGTCGGTATCGGAATC
>JAFNAG010000175.1 GCA_017860135.1 Acidobacteriota bacterium | reverse complement strand
GACGAAGGGCCCCGCAGGCATACTTGACAGTATGTCGAGGAGCCCGAGGAAGCGCAACGCAGTAGACATGCCCGGATCCACCGCCGCAGTAGAAGGACGGTGAGAAGTGCGGGCCAGCCCGGCTTGCCACGACATATTGCCTACGTTCGGACCCTTGCAGCTCCCCTTCGGGCGCCCGCCACTGCTCGGATCGAAGCCGGATAGATCTCCGGTCTATTGGAGGAGAGAAATCCTGGCGTTACCGCAACAGGCTGACCATCGAAAAGGAATTCGCCATTGGCCGCGTCAGGTTCGGTCCCTATGGCCGCGGGGAAGTTTATTATGACAGCAGGTATGCCAAATGGAGTCGGACGGCCCTGATCGCCGGATCGACCTTTCCAATCACCAGGCATTTCGAACTCGAGGGGTACTACGAGCACCAGAACGACTCCGGCGGGTGTTCAAACCGGGAGGTGAATGCCGTGGGATTAGTGTTCAACCTTTACTTCTAAACCATGGGTATGCCCGCACCCGGCGCTGTCATTTTTGACAGTATCTCTGATCCCCTTCGCTCCCCTAGCATATAGTCGGCTGCGCGATCAGTTCATAACCAATCGTCAGACAGGGTCCATCCACGGGAAGGGATTCCGGATTCCCAAATAATAGATAGATGGGGGCCATCTTTTTACAAGTACATCCATTGGGGAAAAAGAGGAGCCGGAAATCTGAAAACGACAGGACCTCCATCGTTGGCACAAATGCCTTAATTGCTGTACCGGAATTGGCAGTACTTAAAAGACTTCTCAACCAACTGACACTAGGAGAATAACCCATGAGTCCAGAAGATAAGAAACACCGTTCCCATTTGCCGATGCCGAACACGTCGCGGCCCACGCTGATCACATATGACGCAAAGGACCCGGACACGAAGATGGTGCCTATCGAGCAGCTGCGCCCTCCCAAAGGCGCACCTAATGTGTTGCTGGTCCTGATCGACGACGCGGGGTTCGGATCATCGACCGCTTTCGGCGGCCCCTGCCAGACTCCCACCGCGGAGAAGTTGGCAGCTGGCGGCCTGAAGTTTAACCGCTTCCACACCACTGCGATCTGCTCAGCCACGCGGCAGGCGCTTCTGACCGGCCGCAACCATCACTCCGCCGGCATGGCCGGCATCACCGAGATCGCAACTGGAGCGCCCGGCTACTCCTCGGTGCTGCCCAATAGCATGTCGCCTCTGGCGAAGACTCTAAAGCTCAACGGCTACAACACGGCCCAGTTTGGCAAGTGCCATGAAGTGCCGGTCTGGGAGACGAGTCCGGCCGGGCCATTCAACCAGTGGCCTACGGGCGGCGGCGGCTTCGAGTACTTCTACGGCTTCCTCGGCGGGGAGGCTAACCAGTGGTATCCGACGCTCTACGAGGGCACAACGCCGGTAGAGCCCAAGAAGTCGCCCGAAGAGGGCTACCACCTCATGGAGGATATGACCGACAAGGCCATCAACTGGATCGCACAGCAGAAGGCGCTGGCGCCCGACAAGCCGTTCTTCGTCTATTTCGCGCCCGGCGCAACCCACGCTCCGCACCACGTGCCCAAGGAATGGGCCGACAAGTACAAGGGCAAGTTCGATCAGGGTTGGGACAAGCTGCGCGAGGAGACCTTCGCCCGGCAGAAGAAAATCGGGGTTATCCCTGCGGATTGCCAGCTCACCGCGCGGCCCAAGGATGTCCCGAGTTGGGACGAGATGCCCGAGGCATTCAAGCCCGTTCTCCGCCGGCAGGCGGAAGTCTACGCTGGCTTCATGGAATACACCGACTACCACGTGGGCCGCTTGATTGGGGTACTGGAGCAGCTGAACATCCTGGAGGACACCCTCGTCTACTACATCATTGGCGACAATGGCGCTTCCGCCGAAGGCTCGATCAACGGCTGCTACAACGAGATGGCCTATTTCAATGGCCTGCAGGCCCTTGAGACGCCCGAGTACCTCAACTCCAAGCTGGACAAGCTGGGAGGGCCGGAATCTTACAACCACTACGCCGTGGGCTGGGCCCACGCCATGAATACCCCCTATCAGTGGACCAAGCAGGTAGCCTCCCATTTCGGCGGTACGCGCAACGGCACCGTGATCCACTGGCCCAATGGCATCAAGGCCAAAGGCGAGCTACGCTCCCAGTTCTGCCACGTGATCGACGTGGCGCCGACCATCCTGGAGGCGGCAGGCATTCCCGAGCCGGTCGCTGTCGATGGCATCCAGCAGGACCCGATCGAGGGCGTCAGCATGCTCTACTCGTTTAACGACACCAAAGCGGCCGACCGGCACGAGACGCAGTACTTCGAGGTCATGGGCAACCGCGCCATCTACCACAAAGGGTGGAGCGCAGTGACCAAGCACTACACGCCCTGGATCCAAGCCCCCCGCCCTGCGCTCGACGATGACGTGTGGGAACTCTACGACACCATGAAGGATTGGAGCCAGTCAAAAGACCTGTCCAAGGAAATGCCGAAGAAGCTCCACGAACTGCAGCGGCTCTGGCTGATCGAGGCAGTGCGCTACAAAGTGCTGCCACTCGACGACCGGATGTTTGAAAAGATAAACCCGGACACGGCCGGCCGGCCGGTGCTCATCCGGGGCAACAACCAGGTTCTCTTTGGCAGAATGGGGCGCCTGTCGGAGAACTGTGTCCTCAACATCAAGAACAAGTCGCACTCCGTCACGGCACAGATCGTGGTACCGGAAAAGGGCGCCGAAGGCGTCATCATCTCCCAGGGCGCGAACATCGGCGGCTGGAGCCTCTACGCCAAAAACGGCAAACTCAAGTACTGCTATAACTGGAGTGGCTATAAGCACTTCTACGTGGAGTCCGCGGACCTGATCCCTGCAGGCGAGCACCAGGTCCGGATGGAGTTCGCCTATGCCGGCGGCGGGCTCGGCAAGGGCGGCAAAGCGACTCTGTATATCGACGGCAAGAAGACGGGGGAGGGCGAGATCGGCGCGACGCTCGCGATGATCTTCTCCGCCGACGATGGCTGCGATGTCGGAGAGGATTCGGGCGCCCCGGTTTCCGAGGATTACGGCTCTCACGGCAACGCATTCAACGGCCAGATCAAGGGGGTACAGCTGGCCATCGCCGACGCTGCGGAGAACAGTGCCCATCTGGTCAATCCGGAGGACGCCGTCCGCATGGCCATGGCGCGGCAGTAGGCCGGCCGACGAGCAAGAGACTGTGAAAAAACGCCACCGCGGAGGTGCAGAGGACGCTGAGGACGCTGAGAACGCAGAGAATCGATGTTGTGAATACTATGGTTTCTTTCTCTCTCGGCTCACTCCGCGGCCTTTGCAGCTCAGCGGTGAGAATCTTTCACAGCGCCGTGGAGTCAGGTTAATGCATTTGGAATGAAAATCGGGGCTCCGCCTTTTTAGGGGGCCATGAGGACACTCAACGCTAATGCAACCACCCGCCCAAGAACCTCCCATTGAACCGCGTTGGCACATTGCTCTCGCGATATTCGCGGTAGTCTTGATATTGGTATTCCTGCCCCGGCGCATCATGCTGTTTCCGGCCTGGTTTCCCTACTTCCTCGGGTCCCTGGTGCTCGCGCCCATGGTGGGCGTTTCGATGGCCACCGAGAAAGGGCGATGGCTGCGCCTCGAGCGCACCATAACGCTCCTCTTCTTCCTGGTCACGGGGACTGGAACCCTCATGAACCTGGGAAATCTGATCCGCGCGATGATCCACCGGCCGGAGGAGATCAGCGGCATGCAGCTTCTTACCTCGAGCATCGGGGTGTGGATCACAAATGTGCTCGCATTCTCGCTGTTGTACTGGCAGATCGATCGCGGCGGCCCTGGAGCTCAGGCAAACGACGATAAGGCGAGGCCCGATTGGCTCTTTCCGCAGGAGGGGGCTCCCAACGTACCGCCCGATTGGCGGCCGACGTTCGCCGATTACCTGTTCCTCGGGTTTTGCACTGCGACGGCGTTCAGCCCCACGGAAGCACTGCCGATGACGTCTCGCGCAAAGATGCTGATGATGCTCGAAAGCGCGATCTCTCTTGTGACGATTGTTGTCGTCGCCTCACGAGCGATCAACATCCTCGGCGGGTGAGGATATGCCGTGCTAAGTCGCCGATGCCGGATCCTGTTGCTCACCCAACGCTGAGATTTGAAAGTAAAAGAACAGATATTCTATGCAGATCCGCACAAATCCGTGTCCCCTTCAAATGCCTGCAGCTGTCAGAATTGACAGGTGACGGAACCGTCAGCAAGATATCTAATTGCGTTATTCACAAGTAATCGGAAAAGGAAGAAGCCATGAATCCGAAACTAAAACCGATAAGCTTGACGAGCCGAGGTCTCGTGGCTTTGCTGTGTGCCGTAATCCTGGTGCCGGGTAGAGGATCAATAGCCGCTCTTAAGGACACGGATCTTCACTGATTTTTGTCTTTGAAGATCTGTGAAAATCCGTGTTCTTTTCCTTTTGCGAATCCATGCCGGACGGACTGTAAAATCTGACAGTGTTTTAGCCGGGTAGAACACTCTATCGTAAGATTGGGGCAACCCTAGTGATGCGAATTCAGAGTTGCGATTAGGTAGGGCATACCTAACGCAGGTCGAGGCGCATCAGAGCCTGGGGTATTGAGTTAACGCTGTGGCATATATAGGTGCAACTATGAACGCTGAACAGAAAAGGCTTAAAGAGGCGCGCGAGCAAAAGACTTCCTGGAAGAAGTGGGGACCCTACCTGAGCGAACGGCAATGGGGCACGGTGCGCGAGGACTACAGCGAAGACGGCAACGCCTGGGACTATTTCACCCATGACCAGGCCCGCTCGCGGGCCTATCGTTGGGGCGAGGACGGGCTTGCTGGAATCTCCGACGACCAATCCTTCCTCTGCTTCGCCCTTTCTCTCTGGAACGGCAAGGATTCCATCCTGAAGGAACGCCTGTTTGGCTTGACCAACAGTGAGGCGAACCACGGCGAGGACGTCAAGGAATACTATTTCTACCTGGACTCGACTCCCACCCATTCGTACATGAAGTACCTCTACAAGTATCCCCAGGCGGCCTACCCTTACGAAAACCTTGTCACGACCAACCGTGGCCGGAGCCGGCTTGATTTCGAGTACGAGTTGCTGGACACAGGGGTATTCGACAAGGATCGTTACTTCGATGTGTTCGTTGAATACGCCAAGGCGTCTGTTGAAGATATACTCGTTCAGATCACAGTCCACAACCGCGGCTCGGAAGCAGCGACGATAGACGTGCTGCCGACCCTCTGGTTTCGAAATACGTGGTCCTGGGGTGGAGATTCACCCAGACCATTGCTCCGGCAGACCGAACCGGGCGGCATCGTCGCCGTATCTCATCCCGATTTGGGAGAGCGGTTTTTCTGCGCAGAAGGCGCAGCCACATTCCTCTTTACCGAGAATGAGACCAACCAGGAGCGTCTCTTCGGAGTTCCCAACCGGACTCCCTATGTCAAAGACGGGATCAACAACTATATCGTCCACGGCCGCCAGGACGCAGTGAATGGCATGAAGATGGGCACAAAAGTTGCGGCCCATTATCCACTCACCGTGCCGGCCGGAGAATCCCGGACGCTGCGGTTACGGCTGAGCGATGCATCGCCGATGAAGGGAGGATCGTTCGGCAGCGGTTTTGACACCGTCATGAAAGCTCGCCGGCAGGAAGCCGACGAGTTCTATTCCACGGTTATCCCGGCTTCACTGGACGCCGATGCGGCCAACGTGATGCGCCAGGCTTTGGCCGGCATGATGTGGAGCAAGCAGTTCTACTACTACGACGTCGACAAATGGCTGGAAGAACACGGTGCGCATCCGTTTAAGGCCGGCCGGCGCGCAGCTCCCCGAAATGAGGGGTGGCAACATATGTACAATGCCGACATCATTTCGATGCCGGACAAATGGGAGT
This sequence comes from Acidobacteriota bacterium, assembly GCA_017860135.1. GTDB lineage: Bacteria > Acidobacteriota > UBA6911 > UBA6911 > UBA6911 > JAFNAG01. The sequence continues at coordinate 3,218 of JAFNAG010000175.1, read as the reverse complement.
ACCCCTGGTATGCAGCCTGGGACCTGGCTTTTCACGTCCTGGCGTTGACAATGGTCGACGAGGACTTTGGCAAGGAGCAGTTGGACCTTATCATCCAGGGGCAGTACCTGCACCCCAATGGGCAATTGCCGGCCTACGAGTGGAATTTCGGCGACGTGAACCCGCCGGTGCACGCCTGGTCCACCATCTTCACCTATCGCATGGATCAAGTCAGGCACGGTCAGGGAGATCTGGATTGGCTGGAGCGCTGCTTCCAGAAGCTGCTGCTGAATTTTACCTGGTGGGTGAACCGCAAGGACCGCTCCGGCAGGAACGTTTTCGAGGGGGGCTTCCTTGGGCTGGACAACATTGGAGTCTTCGATCGCAGCGCTCCCCTGCCGACCGGCGGCTACCTGGAACAGGCCGACGGCACTGCCTGGATGGCGCTCTTCTGCCAGAACATGCTGGAGATCTCCGTACAATTGGCAAAGGAGCGGCCGGCCTACCTGGCGATGTGTCGCAAGTTCGTTGAGCATTTCCTGTGGATAGCGTCGTCGATGATCCATGGTGGTGGGGACATCGGGATGTGGGATGAGGAAGACGGCTTCTTCTATGACGTGCTCCGGCTGCCGAATGGCCAGTCGCAACGTTTGAAGGTTCGCTCCATGGTGGGACTGCTCCCGCTGTGCGCCGTCACGGTTTTTGAGGGGAACCTGATGTGGCAGGATGCGGGCGATGTACAACGATTGCGCAGGTTCCTGACAGCTCGTCCGGAGCTCAGGGCTTTTATTCACGACCCGCTCAAGACCGGCTGCGCAGGCCGGAGGCTGGGCTCAATTCTGGACGAAACCAAGCTACGCCGGGTGCTGGCGATCATGCTCGACGAAAATGAGTTCCTCAGCCCTCACGGCATCCGGGCCCTCTCCCGCTATCATGCAGAGCATCCGTACGTGTTTCGCCTGGGAGAACAGGAATACGGGGTAGGGTATCTGCCGGCCGAGTCCGACAGCGGCATGTTCGGCGGAAACTCCAACTGGCGCGGGCCGATCTGGATGCCGGTCAACGGTCTGATCGTCCGGGCCCTGATGCAGTATTACGCCTACTATGGGAATGAATTCACCGTCGAATGCCCCACGGGCTCCGGGAAGCAGATGAACCTTTACCAGGTGTCCGAAGAAATCGGGCGCCGGCTGTCCAGCATCTTCCTGCGTGACAGCGAAGGCCGGCGGCCGGTCTATGGCGGAACACGGAAATTCCAGGAAGACCCGCACTGGCGGGATTACATCCTGTTCCACGAGTACTTTCACGGGGACAACGGTGCCGGTCTCGGCGCAAGCCACCAGACGGGGTGGACCGGAGCTATCGCGCGAATCATGCATATGTTTGCAACCACTACGCCCGAGCAAGTCCTGGAACTGGGCAAGATAGCCGGTGTCACGGAGACGTCACAGGCGCGAGGCAGCAAATAGCGGATCGCGAAATTGCGTGCCGCGCCTGATACTTGTGCGTTTGTCAATTTGCTCGCACGACACGCCGACCATCTTCTACTATCTTTCATGAGGTTGAGTCGTGGCACCCATTCGTTACCCCTCGCTGTTCCAGATCAATACGCGGGTATGGCTGGCAGAACTGTCTCGTGACCTAGGCCGGCCGGCCAAGCTGGACGACATCACGGACGAGGAACTGGATCGCCTGGCCAAATGCGGATTTGACTGGATCTGGATGTTGAGTGTCTGGCGGACTGGCCAGGCAGGACAACAGGTCTCACGCAGCAACCCCGAGTGGCGAAGAGAATTCCAGGAGACTCTGCCGGACCTGCGCGAAGAGGACATCGCCGGGTCCGGTTTCGCGATAACCGGCTACACAGTGCATCCGGACTTGGGCGGGGATGCTGCTTTAGGCCGCCTCCGCGCCCGCCTTCGGCAACGCGGCATGAAGTTGATGCTCGATTTTGTCCCGAATCACACCGGCCTGGATCACCCCTGGGTAGAGACCCATCCGGAGCACTACATCCCAGGGACAGAAGCCGAACTGCAACAGGCACCCCAAAACCATACCCGGGTCAAGTGCCAGCGCGGCGAGTTGATTCTGGCCCACGGCCGCGATCCGTACTTCCCGGGCTGGCCGGATACGCTCCAGCTCGACTACAGCAATCCAGCCACGCAGAAGGCAATGATCGGGGAATTGCTGAAAATCGCCGGTCAATGTGACGGCGTGCGCTGCGATATGGCCATGCTTGTTCTGCCGGACGTTTTCGAACGGACCTGGGGCCGCCGGCCCGAGTCTTTCTGGACGCAGGCAACGCAGCAGGTTCGGGAGAAGTTTCCGGATTTCTGCTTCATGGCCGAGGTTTATTGGGACCTGGAATGGACCCTGCAGCAGCAAGGATTCGATTACGCGTACGACAAGCGGCTCTATGACCGACTCCGCGAGGGCCACGCACGGCCCGTACGCGAGCATTTCCACGCGGGTATCGATTACCAGGACAAACTGGCCCGGTTCCTTGAAAATCACGACGAGCCGCGGGCGGCAGCCACGTTCAGTCCGGAAATTCACAAAGCAGCGGCAGTGATCACATTCCTGTCACCCGGATTGCGTTTCTTTCATCAGGGTCAGTTCGAGGGCCGCAGGAAGCGAATCTCGCCTCACCTTGTTCGTGCGCCCCTGGAGCCGCTGAACGAAGATCTGCAATCATTTTATGCCCGATTGCTTTCGGTGCTGGGCCATTCAGCCCTTCGAGAGGGCCAATGGCAATTGCTCGCATGCGCACAGGCCTGGGATGGCAACTGGAGCAGTGACTGCTTCCTGGCTTTCGCATGGCAGGGTCCTGCCGGCGACCGGCTGCTGGTGACGGTGAATTATGCTCCCAGCCAAAGCCAGTGTTACGTCCGGATGCCATTCACGGACCTTGCCGGGCGCTCTCTGCATTTCAGGGACTTGCTGGGTCCTGCCAACTACGACCGCAATGGGAGCGATATCCTATCGAACGGCCTCTATCTCGACATGCCGCCCTGGGGTTACCATCTCTTCGAGGTGAAGACGGTTTAGAAGCTGCTTGTTCTGAGCAAATGCAATGTCACCCAGCGTTAATACTATCAGTATTGACGGCAATCCTGTCACAAACGGGTCACGTCTGGATTCAGCTGTAATTTTTGCCAGTAGCTCTTTTCCTTCCGCCAACTAATATCGGGATATAGCAAATTGCTTAATTCGCCGGGGAGGCGACATGCTTGAGAAAT
>JAFNAG010000523.1 GCA_017860135.1 Acidobacteriota bacterium | reverse complement strand
GAGAGCCGTCTGCCGCAACCCGGTACAATCTGTTTTGAATCCAGCTGGCAACGTAAAATCCTCCGGCCCCATCCGGAGCCACCGACGCGGGCCGATCTATAGGTTGGCTGGCAGCCAATTCGCCATTCACAGGCAACCCGGGACCGACATAGGTTGTGATGATCCCGGACTGCGCAAAGCCAGGAGCGTTCAGCCGCACGACAAATAGAAAGAACAAAGCGATTTGAGATATACGCCTCATGGATGACACCCTCCGAGCAGGCGGCAAGGAGTGTCCGGTGGGGAATTGCTCAGCAGAGCCGCCACGGCACCTCTAACTGCAGCCTGATGGATAGGAAACGCAACATCCGATTGGGCTAGATCGCACTTGCTCTTGTGCGTGAACTTGAGCTAGAGCCTTTTCTATTCCGGTGTTGCTTGGATCCTACGCTTGCTGAGGAATGGCTGGCAACGAGAGAGCTGGTTGCCTCCTGCTGCCGACTCACACCAGTTCACTCAGGTTACGTCTCCTCCAAGAATTAAAGCTCTGAACAGGATGACGAGGATTCGACCGAGGCAAGTCCCGCGCGCTGCCCGCACCGGATCACGTTCATGGGGCAGCCTATGTTCTGAGATCCCTAGTCGATCGTAATGGGCCGGCTCTGGCGCATGTTTCATCAACTTGCAGGCTGGAAGCGAGGGACGAAGCGTTCCCACTCGGGACGGATGCGGTCGAGCAGGCGCTGGAAGCGCGGCATGCCACGCAGGGGCTGGAGCAGCGGGTCGCCCTGTGCCAGCATCGGGTAATTGATCGACCCGCGATCAACCCAGTGCTCAAGCAACTCGAGCGCCTTTTCATTCTCGCCGACCAGCGCCAGCCAACCTGCCCCCCACTCGGGTATTTCTGCGTCATCCCAAAAGGTCGGCAGTACATAGTCCGCCATGGTTGTCATGAACAGTTCTCTTTCTCCCAGCAAAGCGTGCCTGAACGCCGTCGTCAACTTCGCGAATGCATCTTCGGCGTTTTCGGCCACGGTGGCCTCGGCTGCTTTGCAGGCATCGTCGATTCTCCCGAGCCGAACCAGCATGCACATTCGCATGAGGTTGGTAAACCGCACCGCCGGCTCCCGCCGCTGGATGTCATCGAAAACAGCAAGTGCCTGGGCGAAGTTGGCATCTGCCCAGTGAGCGGCGGCAATACCGAAGAGATTCATCGGCGTGAGTGGGTCGATAGCGACAAGCCGGTTGGCAACTGCTAGGCCATTTGCTGGCCGGCCGGCGAGGAAGCTGTAGTTATGCGAAAGGAACCACAGTGAGTCCGCGTCGCTGGGATCTGCTACCACCGCATCCTCGAAATGGCGGATAGCCCGGACGTGGCTGCCCGTGAACCGTTCTAGTTTGGCCAACAGGGCCGGAGCGAATTGCGGGTCGGAAGCCTCGACGCGGCGAGTAAATTCCACTGCGGCGCGAAGGTGTTCCGCACGAGGCTCGAGTCCCCAATCAAGCGCCAGCCAGTGCAGCTGAGCCAGCCCCACGTGCAGGATGGGGTGCTCGCCGACGGACTGGATGCCCTGTTGGATCAGCCGCAAAGCCTTTTCGTAAGAGCCTTGGGTAGAGAGAAGCATCTCGTGCCTTGCACGTCGATAGCACTCGTGAGCCAGCATATCGGCAATCGGCCGCTCGGTGAGCTTTTGGCTCTCGTGGGTACTGAGCCTCAGCTGGAGCGCCTCGGCAATGGAACGGGCCACTTTCTCCTGGATATCGAAAACGTCGTCCAGTGTGCCTGCAAAACGCTCGGTCCACAGATGCGTGTCGGTCGCGGCATCGATCAGCTGCGCTGTGATTCGAAGGTTGTTGCCGGATTTGCGTACGCTCCCCTCGAGGATGTGGCCGACGTGCAGCAGCTCGGCGATCTCATGTGTGGTCTTGCGCGTTCCTTTCAGCGTCATCGCCGAATTCCGCGAGATCACCCGCAGGCCCCGGATCTTCGAGAGTGCAGTGATGATTTCTTCCGTCATCCCGTCGCAGAAGTACTCCTGGTCGGGATCCGGGCTCAGGTTCGCAAACGGAAGCACCGCGATCGAAGGCATCTCAGGTTTCGCTCGTTCATCCATCTTCCCGACGGAGGGGCGCGCCGCCGAAGCGCCGGTCAGCAGACTCTTCAGGTGAAATGACAGGTCGCTTGCGGACTGGAAGCGCTCCCCCGGGTTCTTCTCCAGGCAGTGACCGATGATGCGGTTCAGTTCCGGCGTGGCCTCGACCCCGGACACGCTCACTTCCGGCGCCGGGTCTCTCAGGATCGCTGTCATGGTCTCGGCAGCCGTTTCGCGGTCGAAAGCGCGTTTCCCGACCAGCATCTCGTAGAGCAGGCACCCCAGCGTGAAGATGTCGCTGCGCGCATCCGCCGCCTGCCCACGCACCTGCTCCGGCGCCATGTAGCCCGCCGTCCCCAAGACCGTTCCTGCCGCGGTTCCCGGGTCCGACAGAGCCGTCGTCGCCTCTCCCCACTTCGGGGGCAGTTGCAGCCGGGCCAGCCCGAAATCGAGTACCTTGACGCGGCCATCACTGGTGATGAACACGTTCTCCGGCTTGATGTCGCGATGGATGATCCCTTTGCCGTGCGCCGCGGCCAACCCGTCGGCGACGGCAGCCGCAACTTCGATCGCCTTGCGCCACGGCAGCCGTTCACGCGTGAGCCGCTGTCGCAGCGTCTCGCCTTCAAGCAGCTCGGTGACGGCGTAGGAGATGCCTGCATCCTTGCCGAAGTCGAAGATGGCGAGGATGTTGGGATGCGAGAGTGCCGCAAGGGCCCGGGCCTCACGCTCGAAGCGCGCCAGTCGCTCGGGATCATCCGCTACCATGGCGGGCAGGACCTTGACGGCCACGTCGCGGCCCAACCTCTCGTCATGAGCCCGGTACACTTCCCCCATTCCGCCGGCTCCGAGCGGCGCAATGATTCGATAGGGCCCAAGCTGTGTGCCGATCATGGCCTATACCTCGAATTCCTCCCACTCGCGCTTGACGCGTTGCATCAACTGTTCAAAGCGAGCTTCACTGCGCAATCTTTGAAACGGTGAATCGCCAGCGGCCAGCAGGGGGTAGTTGATGAAACCTCGCTCCACTGCATGCTCAAGCCAGGCAAGGGCCTTTTCTAGTTCATCAGTCATGGCATACCAGTATGCGATCATCTCGGCGCTATGACCGTCTCGCCGCGCGACTGAAACCATTGGTGCGGTCATTGATTCTCTGGATCCATGCTTCCATCAGGAGACTTGTTGGATTTTCAGGATCGAGAGAGGCTAGCTTCCTGGCGTGGAACAACGCAGGTGCCATCTTGCCAGCGAAGGCACCATATACGTAGGATAACCAGAAATGCACATCCCAGTCGTCGGGGTCGAGAGACAAAGCGGTTTTGCAATAGCGGACGCATTTCTGCAGGTGTCCCTTCGCATACAGTTCTGCGAGCCCGGCCACAGTGTGCGCCTGGGCGACATCCGGATCCAAGAGAATTGCCTGCTCCGCATAAGTGGCAGCAATGGCAAGGGTGTCATCCTGCTTCAATCCCAGGTTTACGTATTGAAAGCAGATATAAGCGAGACCAGCCTTGAGGACCGCGTTGTCGCCGACGAT
>JAFNAG010000174.1 GCA_017860135.1 Acidobacteriota bacterium | reverse complement strand
GAGCCGGGAGCAACGGCCCGGCAACATTTAAGGGCATTCCCTATGCCGGGTCCGTTTCGGGGGCCAACCGCTTCAAGGCAGCGCCTCCGCTTCAGCCCTGGACCGGTGTGCGCGACGCGCTGCTGCTCGGTGCACCTTGCAGCCAGCCGGGCAGAACGCGGCGGAGCGGCCTATCAGGATGGCGGAAACCTCGCGCGCATCTTCGACGTGGTCGTCGTGGCAACCAATCACCGTCTCGGTCTGCTAAGCATCCGGGGAACCAGCCCCGATCCGCGGCCCGCTTAGTCCATTTACAGTGTCCATTATCTGTACCAGCTTCAACTCGCCTCCAGAATCGCGGGGGTTCTGGGCAAGCAAGCCGATGCGTCCGCATATGCCGGACGGGCAGCCGCGGTTTCGAGGGAATCGCAGTTTCGAGGTGGGCCCGGGTACGCACGAGTTCGAGACAATGCTTAGATCAAATCGATAACGCCTTCGCGCGCCAGCGCTTGGAGCTCGCCTGTCGCCTGACCGAGGTCGGGTGAGGACAGTTTCAGCGTGGCAGCAATTTCGCCCAAGGTCCGCGACTCTTGCCGCGCCGCGATCTCGAGCACGCGGCCGGCCACGTGACCAACCCTGGCAAAACCGCGCCTGTGAATGAGGTACGTGCGCTCGCAACCTCCCGGATCCGGAAGCGCCTGGCCACAGGGCGGGTTGGAAGTGAGCCCCGCGGCGACGGCGACATCCTCTGGGATCCGCACCACGCGCATGGGCGGTTCCGCTGGCTGCAGCATCATCGTCTCCCAGTCCCATCGGGGCACCGGTCCGGGTCGGCTCCTTCGGCCGGGGTTCCTGAACCGGAAGTCCCTGTGGCATTCGCAGCAGGCGCGATCGAAGCGGAGAGCGGCCTTGAACCTCTCGACGCGTTCAGCCATCGCGTCCGACCGGTCAACCATGTTGCGCAGAAACGCCTCGACGAGCGCAAGGCTGTAATCGGCCGACGCACTGAAGTAGTTGGGCAACGGTCCCTCCGATGACACCAGTCCGTTCTGCTCCGCCCAGCCGACGAAATCCGCAACCACCGACGCCGGCTCCGCCTTCAGCGTGCTGACCAGATACCGGAACGTGACGGTGGCCCAGTTGTAGAAGCAGTACACGCCCATGGAGAATTGGTCGAGTCTCCGTCTGTCCCGCTCTGGCAGCGTGACGGTGGAAACCAACAGGTGCGGAGTCGAGTCCTCGAAGACGATCCCGTGCTCGGCCGCGTTCTCATAGAAGGGCGTTCCCGGAAGGCCGCGAAGCCGGTGGCTGTAAATCCTCGGCGGCCTTCGGTCGGCGAGCCAGTTGAAGCTCCGGATGAAACCGTCGTAGGTGTCGCCGGGCAGACCGTAGATCAGATCGACTTCGTAGCCGGGGAAACAGGCGTTCGCGTTGCGCAACGCGACCTCGAACCTTCCGAGTTCCTGGCGCCGATGGGCCCTTGCCAGGGCATCAGGATTCGTGCTCTGCAGCCCGAACGCCACCCTGCAGTTGGCGTCCCGGAATTTTCGCGCCATGACCTCGTCGAAGTCCGTCGTATTGGGATATACGAAGAATCCCGGAACGCTGTCGCCTTCCTCCTTCGCCCGGATTAGGAGGTCCAGGATCGGTTCGCTTCGAGCGCGCCCCGGACCGAGCACGCCGTCGACCACGTAGACATGCGGTGCGCCGGCTGAGATGAGCAGCCTTAATTCCGCGAGCACACGGTCCAGGCTGAACTCGCGATGTCTGCCGCGGGACCAGGCACACCACTGGCATTGGTTCTCACACCCGCGGTAGGTTTCCATAAGGACGTACTCGAAGGCGCCCGGGGAGAATCGGCGGCCGAGCAGCGGCGACGGGATCTCGTCGAGATTATTGATTGCCTCCGCTGGCGGACCCAGGCAGATAGCGCCGGCCGGCCTGCGGAACGCAAGGCCGGGCATCCCGTCGACTTGGCCATTGCCGCCAGCCAGGTAGCGCATCAACCGGCGGAAGAGGATTTCGCCCTCTCCAATCGCGACGAATGAGACGTGAGGCGCCTCGCGGAGGATGCGGCGCGCCATGGAGGGCGAACTGACCTCCGGCCCACCTGCGATCACGGCCAAGCCCGGCCGGCGTTTCTTCAGCGTGGCGGCAAGTCGCAGAAGCTCCGGGAGATTCCACATGTAGCAGGACAACCCCACCACGTCGGGATCGAAGGCGAGGAGCCTGGAGAGGCAACCGGAGTCTCGGTCGGCAGATATCGGATCGTCGCGAAGAGACTCCACCGGAAGCGAGTGAACGCTGATCTCCAAAGTCCGGGCGAGGTCCTGATCCGCCAGTGCATACCCCTCCAGATAGCGCAGCGCCAGGCTCGAATGGGTCCATACGTCGTACGTGTCGAGAAGGGCGACCTTCATGCGCATAAGGAGCCGGAAATCGAAGTAGCAAGCCGGGCGAGGCGGAAAGATGAGAGCTGTTTCGCCTGCCCGGATACGGCAAGCAACGTGGAGTAACCATGCTGATCCGACGAAGCTGCACCGGATCGAGTTGGGCGACGACAGACTTCTCTCTGCGACAGGCAACTCTCGACGAGACTCTCCAGGGATGTCTCTAATGCCTGCTTACTCACCCTAAAGCCACGGCCTCTGGCCTTGCGACCCTGAAAGGCTCTGCCGGTCCGGCGAGACGTATGTGTTGCTCCGGCGCCCGCACATGAGCGGAGTGGCTTCGGAATCGGGATCGGCCTCGGGGTCGCAGTCGCAATCGCAATCGGGATTCGAAATCACGATATGGATTCGATTGCGATACCGACGCCGATTCCGATCCCGATTCCGACCGTGCTCAGGTCGCCCCGCTGTGCGGGGCAGGCCAAAGCCACGGCCTCGAGCCGTGGTCGATTACTCATGGTCTGCCCTCTAATACTGTCCTGAAGCCTAATCTTACGATAGTCCCGAGGGCGGAGAGAAGAATAACGCGACGACGCGTCCCTCCTCTCCCAACACCGGCCCTTTTCGGCAATCTTCCTGGTGCACGGTTGACCTGCCCGACAGCAGACCGCCTCTCAAAGGAACGCCATTCTCAAAACTTCCGGGCTTCGACGAGGCAGTCCATGTATTCACCCCTTCGAATCATCCTGATTTTTCCGAAACCGGCGTGCAACAGATCTTCTTCGATTTCCTGTCGCGTGTAGGTACCCCCGCCCTTTGTTGCGAGGAGCATGTTGACCGCAAACACCGCTCCCAGAGGAGGCCGAGTCCTTTTCTTGTTCATGACATGATCCCTGATCAGGAGCGTGCCTCCCTTGTCCAGGGCACGATGGACCTTCTTGAAGAGTGCAACGTTTTCCTCCCTGCTGTTTTGATGAATGATCGCGGACAGAAGCGCAAGGTCATGGCCCCCTGGCAACTCGTCGCGGAAGAAATCGCCAGAGTAATACCGAACCCGCGCCGCGAACCGCGTAGCACCGATCCTCTTCTCTGCCAGCGGGATCACCTGCGGCAGATCGAATATCGATGCCTCGAGGTTCCTGTAACACTTCAAGAACGCCAACGTGTAAGTCCCGGAAGCCCCGCCAATGTCAAGCAGTCTTGACGAATGGCTGGCGGCGATGCAGGCCCTGGCGATTTCATCGGCGCGCAGTCGGGCCAACACGTGCATGGCGCCGATGAACGCCGTCCTGTCTGGCTCCGAGGGCTGGTTCAGCGACGGCGGCCAATCGACAGGATGGCCGTGCCTGATGACCGACGTGAGACAATGCCATCGATTCCACACGAACACCCAATGTTGCAGCATTGGCAGGATACAATCCTCGCTACTTGGCGAGAGCCATCGCGCGACGCGCTTTGGCAGGGAGTAGACAGACGTCCTCTTCTGAAGCACACCGATCGCCGCCAATGCGTCCAGGAGGTATTGTGTCGCTCGCGGGTCCGTTTGGCATTCGTCGGACAGTTGTCTCGCCGTGCGTGAAGCGGTGCCGAGTTTTTCGAAGATGCCGAGTTCCACTGCAGAAAGCAGAATCCTCGCCTGCTGAAATCCGGATGCTATCTCCATGAGTTCGATGCACTTCGGTATCACCAGCGTCTCCTTTCACCGCGTCCGGATGGTCTCTATCGGGCAGTCACATCGCGCGCCCGGCCAGCCGAAGAAGTCCTTCGCCCATCTGAACCTGATACCCGCCCTGCCCGCGGCCTCGAAATCCTCTTCCGCATCTCCCACGAAGATGGCACGACTGGCCGGGATGCCGGATCGCGTCAGGATGCGCAGGAGCATTCCAGGAGCCGGCTTTCGGCAATCACAGTTGGCCGTGATGGAACAGGTGCACAGCTCGATGTAGCTCCTGGACGGGAAGTATCCGATCGCGCTGACAACCATGTCAACCAGCAACTGATGCGCACAATCGCGGGTCAGATATCCGAGCGCAACTCCTCCCTGGTTCGAAGCGATCCCGAGGGCATACCCAGCCTCCTCCCAGGGGATAGACCGCAGCGTTTCTGCGACGAGCGGCATCAGCTGCCATTGATCGGCCGTGTCCGGGCACGGCCGGCCGGGAACGGTTGTGCGGCGAAGTGTGCCATCGGCATCGAAGATGAACAACTGCGTGCGCAAGTGCATGGCAAAGGTCAGAAACGGCTGCTCGCGATGAGGGCATCAAGCAGCCTGCGTTCCAGCGGCCGGTCGCTCCCGTTTCGAAGCTTAAACCTGATCGCCTCGTTAAAATCCCGTACGAACCTCATGACCTGCTCGAGAGGCATGCCCTTTTGCTGCAGGTAGTAGAGGCTCCACGCCTCGAAGCCGTGCTGCGGAAGCCAGATCGAATTCTTCACCGTGAGGAACAGGTCGTCCACGATATCCATCGCTGTCGAGCAGTCCATCGTCCTGTGTGCCCAGTCGAATCCCGCTCCCTTCAGCCCGAACTCCTCGCGCCGGTTCCAGATCGGTGTGGCCGGATCGCAATACCACACCTGAGTGCGAAACGTCTCCGGCCTGGTCTCCTCGATGAGCATAACGGTCTCTGCCACGGTCTCCGGCGTCTCACCGGGGAATCCGACGATAAGACTGCAGTGTGTGAGGATTCCGGCCTCCTTCAGCCGGGGGATCAGATTGCGATAGTGTTCCGCCCGCGCCGACTTGTTCATTGTCTTCAGGATCTTCTCGCTTCCCGACTCGACGCCGAGGAATACGCCCTCGCATCCGCTACGGCGCATCAGTTCAATCGACTCCGCGTCGACGTAATCCGCCCGCAAGGACGCGTTCCAGCGGAACTGGTACCCGTTCCGGACCATCATCCGCATGATCTGCTTGAAACGGCCCTCCGGCACGTTGAATGTGTCGTCAACGAACGTGATCGTCGTCACGGTGCCGACGCGGCGAATGCTGTCGAGTTGCGCCTCGACCGCCTCGGCATCCTCGTAGGCGTACGGGCCTGCCTGCCGGGGATAGGCGCAGAAGGTGCAGGCGAATGGGCACGACTTCGCCGTCCGCAGCGAGACGCATGGGCCGACGCGATCGGGCGGGAACAGGCCGTAGTCGACGATGTTCTCCCCCAGCGGGTTCGGTTCCACGGACGTTCCTGTCCGGACGTATCCACCTTCGTGTTCGTACGCGATGTTATCTATGGCGGCAAGGGAACGGCGGTGCTTAAGGGCGTCGAGGACGTTCGTCAGGGCAAGTTCACCCTCGCGGCTGATGACGTAGATGTCCGCGCCAAGCTGTTCGAAGAGCGCCTCCAAGTGAGGCGGCGGCAATACCGCCGCCTGATTCCAAATGTACGGCCCGCCGACGATGATCCTGGCCGAGCGATTGTGCCGGCGGATGAAGGTGATCATTTCCTCGATCCACCAGCTTCCCACATACAGTGTCGTTGTCACGGCCACGGCCAGTATATCCTCGCGCCGGAGCTTCTCGGCAAGCGACGCCTTCTCTTCCTGGAACTGGTTCGCCCAGTCGAAGGTGTATCCCCTTCGAGCGACGTAGCTGGCAAGACAGGACACGGCCGGCCAGAGGAAATCGAAATTGCTCAATCTTGAACGCTCCCGGCCGTCGCGGTTGTTATACCGGTTGATGACGTCCATGGTGTGGTGAGGGACGCCATCGATCTCGATGAAGGCCAGGTTGAGGCGCCGCCAGAATCCGGTCCCCCAGGACTTAACCGCCTTCACGTAGTCCGGGAAGTATCCGTCGTTGTGGCCGATGAAGAGACAGTCCGTCATGGTGCAAGTCTCACGCGCCCAGCAGTCTTTCGATGTGATCGGCCCGGAGCCCTGCGGCTCCTTCGCCGTGAGAGCGCCAGAAGAGCGCGTCCAGCTCTCTTCGTGGCCGTTCCTCGATCGGGTTGAGAACAGTCGCCACGAGCCCGGCGAACAGATGCGTGGCGTACCGGAAGAGCGTCGCCTCCCGGCTTGCGCGTTGCACGGCTGGGGACCATGTGCTCTCCGGGTTCACATAGTCGCTGGCGGCGTACGCGGCGTCCAGTTCGCGGGAGTCATTCACGAAACGTCCCTCACCCAGATCGGCCAGTTCCCCGAGCAGGCTGATGTTCTGCGCGTGGAGGACGCCGTGAAAGAAGGGACGACCGCCAAACGTGCACCCGCTTTCACACAGGCCGGCGATTCTCCCGAGACGCGCCGCGAAGAAACGCACAAGGTCCGCTCCGGTGATCCGCCGCGCGCGCACACCCGCACAGGCTGCCAGCTTCATGCGGAGCGTGGCGATCACCGCCCGCCGCCTCGATAGGGAAAGCAGCTGGAGATCCGAGACGCGCAGGTTCTCCAACGGGAGCCGCGCGTAGATCACGAGAGGCCTCCAGCCCATCTCGGGATGCCACTCGCAGTACGGCAAAAGGGTGAGCTCCAGGGGCCGGTAAACCGGAACGCCTCCGCGCGCGAGCAGTTCACTGTGTGCCCAGTCGCGCTCCCCTTGCAGCAGGGTCAGGCACCCGCTTGCGCGGGGGCTGAATCGGTTGTTCGCGTAAGCGGTCGGACCGACGCCCTTGATCACGATCTGCGTTGGGACGTGGCCCTCACGCGGCTCGCCGTCGGCGGGCAGGAAGGCACCGGTCCGCGGATCCACATCGACATCGTCGACGAACACCGATCGCCCGACGTCGGGTCGGGCCGTTCCCAGGGAGGCTGACGGTCGGTCGGCGGAGGTGCTCAGTCGAAACGCATACAGGCTTCGCCCCGCCAGGGCTCGGTCACTATGCAGCAAGGTCGCACCACATATCGGCGCGAGTGGTACGCAGTGGGCCGCGCGCCCGAAGACCTCCTTCACCCGCTGCGACGGCGTGAGCGCCGATGGCGGTGCCGCGCGGGGTGCGGGATCCAGGGAACTGACCAGCGACACGAGCTTGTGCAGGAGACACAAGTCTACGTGCTCGTCGCGGGTGAAGACCGTCCGCAGCCACGGCCCGGCCCGTTGGACGTAAGCTCCGATGGCCAGTCGACCACGATCCAGGAACGCTGCACCGTCGAACGTGCCGCGTTGCGAGGCCAGGAGCGCGTCGGCAAAACGCAGATCGCGGTCGAGGTCGGCCAGGTGCGGATCCGACAGGAGCGCCGATAGCAGGTGCTCGCGCACGCGAGCCTCCTTCGCCGCCACCAGCCGTTCGAAGTCGATGGCTGCGCCGAACTCACCACGATACGGCAAGGGATCCCCCGGCTCTGCTGACACAAAGCACCTCTTCGACTATAATTGCGGCGTGCGCTATCTCCTTTACATCACGCTTCCCGCCCGCCTCGCCAAACTGATCGCCGCATTGGCAAAGATTCATCCCGGCCACCTTCCACCGGTCCCGCACATTACTCTCGTCGGCCCTCGCGAAATCGAGAGCGTGGACCGCGAGTCCCAGCTCGTCCGCGCCCTTCGTGCAACCGTCCGCACCTTTGTTCCCAGCCCGATCGCGTTCGACCGCATAGCCTATTTCGGCAGGAAGAACTACATCTATGTTGTCGTCCGCCGGACGCCCTGGATCGCCTTCTGGCACAAGGCCTGCGAGCGTACGGTGAGCCGAATCCTCAAACCCTCAGTGTACTCGTGGATGCGTTTCCATCCCCACATCACGCTCGCGGCGGGCTTGTCCGAGGAGGAAGGCGACGCGGTGTTGCAGAGCCTGAAAGCCCGCCCGTTCAGAGGCGCCTTCGTGTGCAGGCAAATCCTCCTCGTGCGACAGAACAGCCCTGGCGTGCCATGGCAGCTTGTCGCGCGCTTTCGTCTCGCCGAAAAGTCGCCCCTGGGCGCCAGCTCACCGCCAACCCTCTCCGCGATCCCCCTGCCATCAAGCCACAGGGAGCGCCGATTCGACGGGTGGTGACGGTGGGCTCGCCCTGGTGTCCCCTTCATGCAGCTTCGTTGCCTGGATCATCTCCCTCAGCCGGCGTTCGAACCCGTGGATAGCGCGCCTCTCTCTCCTGATCCGGTACTGCAGCCTTCCCTTGCGACTCACGTAGCTCGCGTAGTAACGGGCCAGGTCTCGAATGTCACCATCCGTCGCTCCGAGCAGATTCACCAGCCGCGGTATGCCTCGCGTGGCATCACAGGCATTCAAGATCCAGTCGGCGATGAAAACGATATCGACATTCGGCACGTGCTCGCCGGCCAACCTCTTTTCGATCGCCCGCAGCTTTCGGCCGGGCTCTTCGATCGCCGTCGACAACATGTCCTCAGACAGCTGCGTTTCCAACGTCACAGTCGGTATCAAGGGCAGGACGATTTCGGAGCCAGTGGGCGATGGGCGCCTGTCGAACAGAGCCACAGTGCGTGGCGACCGACGTGGCCTGCCGTGGCACTGTATGGCCATGTATGGAGTGCTCTCGAACGCACGTTCAACGTCAGCCGCCATATTTTCTCTGCCGGCGATCTCGCCGTCCACACCAAAGTAAAATTCGCCCCATCGCCGAAATGTGCAGATCTCGTAGCTCGGATCGACATCTGCGTCGCGCAGGGCGTGCTGGAGCGTCGTGATGAGAACCCGGTAGACGCTGCCAAGTGCTTCGTCGCCAGCGGAAAATCCGCCCGCCGGATGCTCGTTGATGGCCTTCAGCAGCGACAACAGCTCAAGGCGATAGAAGCTCATCGATCGCTTGTTGACGTAGTGCAGCAGGTGCGCGGGATCGCTGAATGCCCTTACCCGGTGTCCGGCCAGACTCAGCCGGTCGGCCAGCCGCTCGAGCACCGGATCGTATAGCCTGTGTTCCATGAGATTCAGGAGGATCGCCTGTTCGCGCGGTGCTCGCCGGCTGATCGCGCTGAGGAGCGACGACAGCGGATCGTGCATTCTTTGAAGGCGTGCAAGACGTTCTTCAAATGTGCGGTCCGAATAGATTTCCCGTGGCA
>JAFNAG010000522.1 GCA_017860135.1 Acidobacteriota bacterium | reverse complement strand
GGAACTGGCCCGCCACTGCACCGAGAAGGAAGACGACGCGAACAAGGTGGAACGGAAGGTCGGGAAGTCGGCAGCGGCCATGCTGCTGGAATCGAGGATCGGGGACCGGTTCGACGCGATCGTCACCGGTGCCTCGGAGAAGGGGACGTGGGCCCGTCTCTTGCAGCTCCCCGTGGAAGGGAAGTTAATTCATGGGTTCGAAGGTGTTGATGTGGGCCACAGGGTCCGCGTGCAACTGGTTCATACGGACGTGGATCGGGGGTACATCGACTTCAAGAAGGTCGATTGAGGGTATGCCTTCGATCGGAATCATTTCCCCTACGGCGCGGATAGCCGGGCATGAAAAGCAGTCGGAAGCTCCTCATATACTGTGGCAACTTCGGTAATTTGACTAGTAAGCTTCTCGACTAAGCCGATACGATCCAGCACACAGTAGAGGCGTGAATGGAAATTTCAAAGAAGACCCCGAGCGCATCTCAGAGCCCAGGCAACCTCCCCGGTGGAAACGGGGCGCATTCTTCCGTTGAATTATTGGAAAAGGCGCGTGCCGATGCCGATACCGTCCTGAGGGAGCTTGGATCGCAACCCGGCGGGCTGAGCGAGGCGGAAGCCGATTCCCGCTTGAAGCGGGTCGGGACGAACGAGATTGCCCGCGAGAAGCGGCAATCCGCCCTGATGCGCCTCCTGAGCAACATAAAGAATCCATTGGTCCTCCTGCTCCTCGCGCTGGGCGTGCTTTCCTACCTTACCGGGGACCTGAGAGCGATGGTGGTCATTTTCGTGATGGTGGTTTTGGGCGTGGTGTTGCGTTTCTTCCAGGAGATGCGTGCCGATAACGCGGCCGAGAAGCTCAAGGCGATGGTCAGTAACACGGCGACGTTGGTGCGAGACGGCAAGGAAGCAGAAGTATCACTCAAGAAGTTGGTGCCCGGCGATATCATCCGGCTGGCAGCCGGTGACATGGTTCCGGCAGATGTAAGGGTGCTTTCCGCCAAAGACCTGTTCCTGAACCAGGTGGCCCTCACCGGCGAAGCCCTGCCGGTGGAGAAGAAAGCCGCCCCGGCGTCGGCAGACGTTCAAAATCCGCTCGACCTGCCCAACCTCTGCTTCCTGGGATCCAACGTGGAGAGCGGCTCCGCGACGGCAGTGGTCATCCATACCGGGGACCGGACCTACTTTGGATCGCTGGCCGCCAGTATCGTCGGGCAGCGCGAGTTGACCAGCTTCGACAAGGGCGTCAACAAGTTCACCTGGCTGATGATCTGCTTCATCGCAGTGATGGTTCCGGCTGTCTTCCTGATCAACGGGCTGAGCAAGCACAACTGGCTGGAAGCCTTCCTGTTCGCCATGGCGGTGGCCGTCGGACTGACCCCAGAGATGTTGCCCATGATCGTGACCGTCAACCTGTCCAAAGGCGCCCTTGCGATGGCGCGCAAGAAAGTGATCGTCAAGCGCCTGAACGCCATCCAGAACTTCGGGGCGATGGACGTGTTGTGCACCGACAAGACCGGCACCCTCACCCAGGGCAAGATCGTGCTCGAAAAGCACCTGGACGTGCGCGGTGATCCCAGCGAGGAGGTGCTGCACTATGGCTACCTGAACAGCTACCACCACACCGGGCTGAAGAATCTGCTCGACGAGGCGATCCTCGACCATGAGGAACTGGAAGAACGCCTGAAAGCGAATGAAAAGTACCGCAAGATCGACGAGATCCCCTTCGACTTCGTACGGCGCCGGATGTCGGTGATAGTGGAAGATGAAACCGGGTTGAACACGCTGATCTGCAAAGGCGCGGTGGATGAAGTGATGAGCCTGTGCACCGCTGTCACCCTCCATGGGGAGGTGATTGCCGTTGCGCCAGAACACGACGCCAAACGACGGCAGATAGCGGACGACCTGAATGGTCAGGGCTTCCGCGTAATCGCCCTGGCGTATAAGGAGATGCCGGGCGCCTCTGATAATCCGGTTTACTCGGTCAAGGATGAATCGGACCTGATCCTGCTCGGTTTCCTGGCCTTCCTCGATCCGCCCAAGGACACCGCCGCAGAGGCCTTGAAGCGGCTTCACGGCCTGAACGTGGACGTCAAGGTTCTGACCGGCGACAACGAGATCATCACCGCCTACATCTGCAAGGAAGTGGGCATGCCTGTGGAGCATCACTTGCTCGGCTCTCGGATCGAGGCGATGAGCGAGACGGAACTGGCCGAAGCCGCCAGTGCGACCAGCGTCTATGCCAGATTGGCCCCGGCTCACAAGGAACGTGTCATCCGTGCACTCCAGCGCAAGGGCCACGTTTTGGGGTTCATGGGCGACGGCATCAACGACGCCCCGGCATTGAAGGCCGCCGATGTGGGCATCTCGGTGGACAGCGCGGTGGACATTGCCAAGGAGTCATCCGATATCATCCTGCTGGAAAACAGCCTGCTGGTACTGGAGCAGGGCGTGCTGGAAGGCCGGCGGGTGTTCGGCAACATTGTCAAGTACATCAAGATGGCGGCCAGCTCGAACTTCGGCAACATGTTCAGTGTCGTGGGGGCCAGCGCGTTTCTGCCCTTCCTCCCCATGCTGCCGATCCAGGTGCTGACCAATAACCTCCTGTACGACTTCTCGCAGACCACCATCCCCACCGACGAGGTGGATGCAGACTGGCTGACCAGGCCGCGCCAGTGGACGATTGGCAAGATCCTGCATTTTATTCTGTTTATCGGGCCGATCAGTTCGATCTTCGATTACCTGACGTTCTTCATGATGCTGTACGTTTTCAACTGCTGGCAAAACCCGGTCTTGTTCCACACCGGCTGGTTCGTGGAGTCGCTCTTCACCCAGACGTTGATCATCCATGTCATTCGCACCAACAAGATCCCGTTTATCGAAAGCAGGGCCAGTCGGCCGCTCATCCTCACTTCCTTGATCATCGTCTCGGTCGGCGCCTGGCTGACGGTTTCGCCCCTGGCAGGCACACTCGGGTTTGTCCCGCTCCCACCGATGTACTGGCTGTTTCTCGCAGCCATGCTGCTGTGCTATGCGATTCTGACGCAGGTGGTAAAGACCTGGTTCAATCGCAGGTTTGGCGAATGATGGCGGTGCCGATGAACAGCAGGAAGTCGAAGGGAACCGCACGGACTGCAAACCCCGCGCAAACAACGCCCATTTTCGGGGTGAAAAGGGGGTTTTACAGAGGGGCTGTTGACGGGTGAAACCCCTTCACGATGGCGGTGGGAATTGGGACCATTTTAATTTAATTTTCCCGGATTATTTGAAACTGATGACGGGATTTCCGACCTTTCATGCCGAAGACGTTCGTGCGTAACTTCTTCATTGATTCGGTTTCGTTTATTGAGGAGTAGTCCACTTTGCGGACCAAGTCTCATAGAAGGACCGGCAGGTCAAACCCGACTAACGAGAGGAGGAGGACACCCCTAAAATCGTCTTGGATGGGACCCAATCGCGGGTTCCCTC
>JAFNAG010000521.1 GCA_017860135.1 Acidobacteriota bacterium | reverse complement strand
CCAAATCCGAAATCGCGATGTCGAAATCGACCGCTGATTCCGGATGGCAGGCTTTGGATTACAGATTCCAAAATCCATTCCTTTCTTGGATTCAGCATGGTTCCCCATCTTACCGGTCCTTCAAACCCAAAATCCCAAATCCTCGAGTTGCTGGTGGACAGGGGAGGATTCGAACCTCCGTAGACCCTAAGGTCGCTGGGTTTACAGCCCAGTGCCATTAACCGCTCGACCACCTGTCCAAAATCTGAAACATGCGGGACTCCCGGGCCGAGCCCGCGGCCTCAGGAGTGGATCTGGGAACGTATCATGACTCTGCGCAGCTCGATTCTCAGCCTGCCCGTCTACAGCCCTCGATTGGCCGATGCCGACAACTCGCCCCCACTCGCGCCTGGGTCCTCGCCGATCCGGTTCCCGCTACTGCCGCCACAGCGAAATACCGTTCCTGCTCGTCTCAAACTGGAGCTGGCGAGAGGATTTGAACCCCCGACCCGCTGATTACAAATCAGCTGCTCTACCAACTGAGCTACGCCAGCGCTGACAAAGCTACTAGTCTATCACCCTTCCAATGGGGCTGCAACCCCTAAAAACAGACAACTTGACATGGTAAACCCGTGGCAAGCGAAGCATATATCACAGATTATGGGGTTTTCCCGCCTCCCGAAACATACAGACCTGCCAGCGCAAGCCAATCCGCAGTCAAATCACCTCGCGGGCCGCCTGAAGCCCGGATCCACAGAACGGAAGCAACCTCCTCGGGAAGCTCCAGGGGGATTTCGATGGGAATCCATTTGCGGTCCCCGGCTTCCCTCGCCGCATCAAAATAACGCTGATAGACCGTCTTGGGGATCCCGGCGCTTTCCTGAATCACATCCATCTGAACTCCGTCTCCGATATTGAACACCGGCGCAGCCAGCAACCTCAGAGTGCATTTGCCGCCGAATCCGGCCAGAGGGGCGCGCACACTCACGGGTGCGATCAGTCTCATTGCATCCTCGCGCCTGCCGCCGCGCGTGACTTCAAAGTGGGCTGCGAAGGAATCCGGGGCATGAGTTCCCGGTTCGACGCGGAATCGATCTGCCAGCGACGGCACGCTCCGCGCCCGGGCGCAGCCCGTTCCGGGAACGACGCCGGCAGCAAGCAGCAAGCCGCACAGAACGCCTCTCCATCCCCTCATCTTACTTCCGCTCCTTTCGACGGCTCGAGGAGCGCTTGCACGAAGGCTCCCGTGGCGCGGCAGTTGCCCAGGACCGAGTAGCGGAACTCCAGCGTATCTCCGTCTCCGGCGCTCGCAGGCAGGTTCATCCGGACGGGCCTCCATATGCCGACCTCCGCACGCATGCCGCTCGTGAGCGCCTCCTCGTACCGCGACAGGACCCGGCCCTGTCCGTCGGCGCGCACGATGGCGAACCGGAACACCGAGTCGTCCGTGGCCCCCCCGTCATTCAGAATCCCGATTGCGACCTTCAGATCCATCGGCCTGCGCTGCCTCCACGGATACACGATGCGGGTATCCGGCCGGGCCAGGATGGCGAGCGCCCGATCCCTCCCCGCAACATAGCCGGGCCAGGGCGCTTCCCCGGGTGGGCTCTCCACGCGTGCCCACGGCAGCCTCTCAACCATAAAGCCGATCTGTTGAATCTGCAGAATCTCCACCGTCTGCCGCGACAACGAGAAAGGGATCAGGCCCCATCCCGTGGAATAGAAGCCCGCCGGAGTGTGCCAGTCCATGGTCCGGAAGGGTGTTTTCAGATCGAAGGAAAGCCGGGACAAAGGCAGGGCCATGGAATCAGGCCCGGCGGGCAGACCGTACGGCATGGCGAGCTTCGGGGTGACAATCAGACTGCCGCCCGTCATAACCGTCTCGTCCGCGGGCAGAGGTGCGGCTCCGACCCTGGTAAAATAGTAACGGAATCCCCACTCGCCGGCGACATAGGAATCCAGCCCATCGGTCATGCGGGCGAACGTGGCCGCGGCACGGGGATAGATTCTGGCGAACTCGAAATCGGCCTGGGACAGGAACAGCCCGAAAGCCAGCGAGAGAACAATGCTGCCGCTTGCCACCATCGCGGTATTCAGCAGCGGTGGATGATCGGCGCGATACTCGGTGACTTCCGCCACCTCCAGCCCGCGGAAGAAAACAATCAGAATCGGCGGAACGAGGGGGAGGATATACCGTGCGGAACCTTCCGTATAGAGGAACAGGCAATAGGCTGCCACGCCGAAATACCAGAGCGACAGGAACCGGGACTCCGACTTGCCGAACACCGCCGCATGGGAGGTTTTCCCGAACGCACCCAGGATCAGAGCCGACATGCGCAGCGTGACGAAGATTCCCGTCACCAACCCGATGACGAAAACCACCTTGTCGACAGTCCTGTACTGATCGACGGGAAGCACGATCCGGGCAAAGAAAGCGCCGCCAAGCAGGGCGAGCACCAAGAGCCGCCCTCTCAGGCCGCGCGCGAGTGCGTAAAGGAAGAACAACGGGAACACGATCAGCCAGCCCTGGTATTCGAGGAGGGCGATCGCCTTCGTGCCGAGCACGGGCAGAGTCAGTGCACCGCGCGATTGGACATAGCCAAGCGTATCCAGAACCACGAGCCGGCCGAAGTGAGCCGCACTGATCCCCAGCCAGGCGGCCAGGCAGGCCGGTGCAAGCAGCAGTGCGATCCATCCGGCGGGCCCGCCGCGTTTGCGGATGTGGTAGAAAGCCAGGAGCGGAACCAGAGATACGGCCGGGTAGCTCATGAAAACCGCCCCCAGCATCATCAGAGAGCTTGCGGCGTAAAGGCTTCCGCGATTCAGTTCCACTGCCCACAGGAAACAGGCGATCGCCGCCAGCCAGAAGGCCAATGTGGGGACATCCGTCATGATGGTGTGCTCCATCACTAGAACGAGGGGGCACACAGCCAGGCCCAGAGCGGGCCAGATCGGCCGTTCCACAAAGAGCGCGGCAATAAAATAGAGCGAGATGACCGCGAGAAGCGGATACATGATCGCGATCGCATGGTAGATCCACTCCTTCCCTCCCCCTTCGCCGGCAAAGTGAAGCACGCAGGCGAGCAGATAGGCCTGTAGCGGAGGATGTGTGTGGGAGGCGATGTCGGTCACATGGAAGCCGCCGAAATCGTACGGCCTGTCGTAGGGATGCAAAGGATTGGCGCTGATTCCGCGCGCCATGTCCATGTAGAAATTGTCGTCCATGTGAAAGGGCTGCGACAGGAAAGGGAGGGCACAGCCTACGATCAGCAGGACGAGAACCGCCAGGTCGCGGTGCACCTGAAAGCCGCGCAGATTCGACGGGCATGCGCAAGAAACGCCTCGATTCTCGTGGGGATGATCCGGTGTCTTCGGCCCCACATCGGCTACTCCCGCCGGCCTGGCTTGCACTCCGGCGCTTCGGCGCAGCCCCGCAGATATCTCCGGCGAACGCTGGATAAAACACAAGCGGGCGCTGTTGCCGCCGGGGAGCGGATATTGCCCGACCAGGCGGAATGTATCCGGATCACCGGCCACGATCCGGTTCAGCGCCTCGCTCCGGCTGGTCGACCAGCTCATCCCCTGTTCTTTGTCCGTGGTGATCACGTAATGGAAACCTTCGAAACTGGCGATCCCCTCCTCCTCGACCTGCAGGTGCTCGACGCGCATGGGCCGGGAGCGCAGCCTTGCCATCAGCTCGAAGTTTCTGGAGTTGAATCGAGGCAGGTCCGGAATCACGGCGAGCGAAGCCTGCACGTGCCGGGCATCGGCGTCTTGCGCAATCGTGCGCAGAATCTCCTCCTGTTTCCAGTCCTCGCGTCTTGGAGGGCCCAGTATCTGGAAATAGTGCTGCAGGTAAAGATTCCAATCCCAGCGAAGGCTGCCGGTGTAGCCGCGCAGCAGGACCACCTCCTGAGGGAGCCAGCCCACTCCGAAATTGGCGGCATATACCTGAAAACAGAGAATTCCTGCCAGTGCCATCTTGAGCGCTCCGGTCGCTCCGCCACGGCGCCACGACTGGATCCATGCCCCGGGGAAAATCATCAGGAGGCCGAGCAGGGGCATCGTGAACCGGGGATCCTTCGTGCGCAGGAGGGTCATGACAAACCATCCCCCGATCAGGGTGACGGCCAGGCAATCCCCGCAGTGTAACAGGCTCCGCCTCCAGGCGAAAAACACAGACAACACCAGCAGCACGAACAGCAGGCCGAATAGCTGGTAGCCCTCCAGAAGGCGCAGGTAATAGATGAAAGACTGAAAAGAGAACACCGCGGGCTCGCCTTCGCGTGCGCCGATCGCCGCATTTTCATGAAAATAGCGCACCAGGCCGGGCAGATTCGGCACGTACCACCAGCCGCAAACGAGGCCGGCGAGGATGATTGCATCCGCGAGGTTCAGGAGGCGCCGCTTCTCCCGCCAGACCCGGAAACGCAGGCACGCCCAAAGCACCGGCGCTGCCAGGAAGCCCGCGAAAAGCCATTTGGTGAGCATGCCGAAGGCGCACGTCAATCCAAAGAGAAGGCTTCGCGGACGGGATTCAAACCCCCCGCTCCGGAGAAGGACTGCAAGGGCGGCTGTAACCCAGGCAGCCAGCCAGTAATCCAGCACGGTCTCGCGGGAAAGCCAGACCATATAAGGTGTGAGAACAGCAAGTATGCAGGTCCATCGCGCTGCCTTCGCTCCCGCCAGATCGGAGGCCAGAATGTACAGCGA
>JAFNAG010000004.1 GCA_017860135.1 Acidobacteriota bacterium | reverse complement strand
TGCGAGGCAGAGCCATGGATCACCCCTTTCAAGATTACTAACTGCGGATTCAGGGAATGAGCCAAGAAAAGTGACGACAAAATGGGTGTCCAAGATTTCAAGATTTTTGGCAGGATAGAGGAATTTGGGCACACCTCCACGCCTCCGGTATGCGAAGGCGGGATCTCCGTCGCCGGCGCGGCGGAGATCCCAAAATAGGAGGTTTACTTGGCGTTCTGGATTGGGGCCACGTCGTCGATGATCCACATGCCGCGGCCGTTCGTCGCTATCACGAGCCGGTTGTCGCGCGGATGCACCTGGAGATCCCAGACAGGCGCATTCGGCAGCCCGCTCCCAAGATAGCTCCATGTCTTCGCCGCGTCCAAAGTGACAAAAACGCCCGTGTCCGTGCCGAGATAGAGCACGTCGGAGCGCTTCGGGTCTTCGCGGATCACGTTTGTGGGCCCGCCCGGCAGGTTGGCGGCGATGCTTGTCCAGTTCTTGCCGTAGTTGGTGGACTTGTAGACATACGGAACGAAATCGTCGTCGTGCCGCCCGATCAGCGCGATGTAGACCGTGCCGGGGTCGTACTTCGACGCGGTGATGCACCACACGTGCTTATAGTACGGCAGGCCGGCGGTTATATCGGCCCAGTTCGCGCCGTCATCCATGGTCACACTGACGCGCCCGTCGTCGCTGCCGGCGTACAGCACGCCCGCCTTGAGCGGAGATTCCGCCAGCGCGGTCAGCTTGGCGAAGTAGATCATGTAGGGGAGCTTCCCCTGCCTGGCCGGATCGTAATTGGTGAGATCCGGGCTGATCTGCTTCCACGTGTCGCCCTTGTCCGTCGACTTGTACACGCATCCGTAGCCGTGATACAGCGTCGACGGATTGTGCGGCGAGAGGATCGATGCGGCGAGCCATTGCCCCCAATTCTCATGGTTTTCCAGGCCGCCCGGCTTGAGCTGGGGGAAAATGTTTTTCGATGTCCACCGCCCGTTGGCGTACTCGCTGCGCATGATATGTCCGTAGTAGCCGGACGCGTATTGGATGTTGGGATTGGTCGGATCGACACTGATCAGTGTGCCTTCGCCTCCGGGTGCGGATTCCCAACGAACCGCGGGCCCGCCGCCGCGCCCGCCTCGCCCGCGCCCTGCGTCCTGGCCTGGCGGGACCGGCCCCATGCCGACGCCCCGATAGGTCCCGGAATCCTGGACCGAACCGTAGGCGTTGAACGGGGTAGCCATGTCGAGCGTCACGTTGTAGAACTGGATCGCTCGGATTCCCTGGTAGAAATCACGCCAGGTCCTGCCGCCGTCATAGGAAGCGTTGGCGCCGCCGTCGTTGACCTCGACGATGTAGTCCGGGTCGCTCGGATCGATCCACATGCCGTGATGATCGCTGTGGAGTCGCGGATACGAGACTTGCTGGAACGACTTGCCGCCGTCGGTGGACTTCCTCAAGCCGACGCCCATCAGGAAGAAGACATCCGGATTGACCGGGTCCACCTTGATCTGGCCAAACACCCAGCCGTAGGTCCCGCCGAACCGCTCCATGCTCGCCAGATACTGCTGCAACTGCTTCTCGTCGGAAGGCTGCTGCTTGCGCCAGGTTTCGCCCAGGTCGTCGGATCGATAAATTTCGGCTCCGACGATTCGCGAGTAGGTCATCGGGCGCCGATAAGAGTCAGTCGCCCCCGCGGGATGGGATCCAATGGGCGTGTGGTTGTCCACGTATGCGTAGACGATGTCCGGCTTGGTCAGGCACAAATCCAGGCCGATACGGCCGATGACTTTCCAGTTGGTCGGAAGTCCGTTGGTCAGTTTCTTCCAATTCTGGCCGCCGTCGGTGGTCTTGAACAGGCCGTCGCCGCTGGGAACCGGGTCGCTCCAGCGCTGCCGGATGCGGCGGCACATGGAAGCGATCAGGACGTTGGGATTTCGCGGATCCATGATCAGGTCGATACATCCGGTCTGGTCGTCGATGTAATAGACCTTGCGCCAGGTCTTGCCGCCGTCGGTAGTCTTGAAAACCCCGCGTTCGGCATTGTAGGTCCACTCGTGTCCGGTCGCGGCCACGTACACGATATCCGGATTGGTAGGATGAATGCGGATGCGGGCGATAGAGTTCGTGTCGGTGAGACCCATGTGCTGCCAGGTCTTGCCGCCGTCGATCGATTTGTAGACACCCGTTCCGGCGATGGAGCCGCGAAAATGGTTGGCCTCGCCGGTCCCCACCCAGATGGTGTTGGGCTGGGTGTCAGGGATCGCCAACGCCCCCATGGACAGCGTAGGCATCTCATCGAAAATGGGTTCCCATGTGACGCCCGTGTTGGTTGTCTTCCAGAGGCCGCCGGTAGCTGTGCCGATGTAGATGGTCTTCTTGTCGCCCTTGGGAACGGCGATGCAGGTAGCCCTGCCGCTCAACTGTTCCGGACTGGACTCGCGCCAGATCAGATTCTTGAATGGCGACTGGGCCTTCATCGCCTGGTGCTGTTCATACCACTTCAACCGCTGCGCGGGATTGGTATTCTCGATCTTCTTCTGGCCCTGTCCCGCCTGGAACCCGGCCGATTGAAGCGCGGCGCCGAAAATAAGCGTCGTTGCGACAAGGAACCCGGCAAGATACGGGGCGCGCTTGAAAAATCTCATTGAAAGCCTCCAATGTCTATATGCGCGGAGCGCAGAATCAACTGGATACTACTCGCTAAAGATTCGCGTTGATATACTACAGAAACGTCCGGCGAGAGGCAACAGAGTTGCCCGGCTTCAGGTCGCGGTGCCGTTGGGCGGCTCCACTCCGATCCGACGGAGCATGCCTGTCAATGCCAGTTCGACGATTTCCTGCGCCTCGCGAACGACGTCCGAGTAAGCCTCTTCCCTCAAGAGCACTTCCAGGATCTTCATCCGCTTCAGCGCCTTGATCCGATAACTCTGGGCAAGCGTCTTGTTTGTCATATCAGATCTGGAATTCTTCGCCGCATATGTAATCCGGTTTGAGGTCCCAATACCACGCATTCCCTTTCCAGATTCTCTTTGCACCAAGCCGGGCGAGGCGCTCCCGCAATGAACTCATCTCCTGGCGGAAAAAGCTGTCCCGGTCGAAGAGGATCTTGGAATCATCGAGCATGTCGAGGAACAACGGGCTGCCCGAAGGTTCCCATAGAGGGAATCGCTTCTGAGGATGATCGCAGAGCGGAACCTGCGTGTCCGCACTCTTGCACTCTCATGGATCTGGCGTGCGGCACGGGAAACTCCACCATATCGTGGACCCGGCGGCGCGGCTGGACCGTCATCGGAGTGGACAGTTCCCCGGCAATGCTGCAGGAGGCGCGCAGGAAATCGGATCGGGTTTGCTGGTGATTCCAGGATATCCGCGAGCTCCAGTTGCAGGAGCGCGCCGAACTGGCTGCCTGTCATCTCGACGCGCTCAACCACATCCTCGAACCCCGGAAACTGCGGCAGGTATTCGCCCGCGTGGCCGGAATCCTGAATCCGGGAGGGCTGTTCCAGTTTGATCTCGATACCGGGCACTGGTTTCGTCGGCCTCCCGCCACGGAAGCTTGCCGCAAAAAAACCTCGCTCAAATCACCGTGCCGCCGGTTAGTAATTACGGATGCTCCCGCTCTTGGCTTCAAAAAGCGGTGAGCATCCAGTGTCTCACGATCGCCGGATGGAATTGAGAGCCAGACTTGGAGTAGATTATACTATGGGCATGAAAACAGCCGTGTCCATTCCCGACGATATCTTTGAGAAGGCGGAAGACCTGGCGCGCCGGATGAAGAAGTCGCGCAGCAAGCTGTTCAGCAATGCGCTTGAGGAGTACGTCTCCCGTCACGCGCCGGACCGGGCATGTGCGGAGATCGGTTTCGGGCCCGATTCCTTCGTCTCTTCTGCGTCCGCGCAAGTCTTGGAGCAGCGCGATTTGTGATCTCTCAGGGCGAGGTTTTATGGGCGGATCTCCCGGGTCCGGCCGGGGCCAGGCCGGGATTCCGCAGACCCGTGGTTGTTGTTCAGGGGGATGCGGTCAATCGCAGCCGGACAGCGACGGTTGTGTGTGTTCCGCTTACAGGTAAGCTCAAGTGGGCCGGAGCGCCAGCGAACGTCCTGCTGTCTCACCGATTGACGGAACTCCACAAAGATTCGGTCGCCAATGTTTCGCAAATCGTGACATTGGACCGGGCACTGCTCGCTGCCTGGTCCGGAAAACTGCCCAAGGCCCAGCTCGGCTTGATTCTCTCCGGCATTGACGTGTGGCTGGGCAAATAACGAAGGGATTCGGGGACAGAAATGCAAGAAGCGGGACAGTCACCTGTCCCCCGCTTTTTCAGTGGAATCGATTGAAGCCGTCTTGAAAGATTACTGGGGTTTTGACAGCTACCTTCCCTTGCAGAAGGAGGCGATGGCATGCGTGTGCGCCGGGCGGGATTCGGTTGTGGTCCTGCCCACGGGCGGCGGAAAGTCGCTGTGCTTTCAGGCGCCTGCAATGCTGCTATCCGGCATGACGCTCGTGGTATCGCCGCTTCTCTCCCTGATGAAGGACCAGGTCGACTCGCTCCTGGAGATCGGCATTCCCGCCGCACGCCTGGACAGCACAATGTCGGCGCAGGAGAAAGCGGAAACATACGACCGGCTGCGAAGGCACGAGCTGAAGCTGCTCTACGCGTCCCCCGAGCGTGTCCTGATGGAGGGATTCCTGGATTTCCTGAAATCCGCCGGCGTTTCCTCCGTCGCAGTAGATGAAGCGCACTGCGTCAGCATGTGGGGACACGATTTCCGGCCCGAGTACCGCCAGCTGAGGATTCTCAAAGAGAAACTGCCGGGAGTTCCGGTCGGTGCGTACACTGCCACGGCCACCGATAACGTGCGCCGGGACATCCGGGACCAGCTGGGTCTTGCCAGCCCCGAGGTCTTTGTCGGGAGATTCGACCGCCCGAACCTGCTGTATCGTGTCCGGCGGAGGGTGGAAGCCCTCAAGCAGGTGACGGAAGTTCTGGACCGCCACCGCGGCGAGTCGGGGATCATCTACTGCATCCGTCGCGCCGACGTCGACGAGATGAACCAGGCGCTTGCCGGCCGCGGCTATCGGGTGGTGCCGTATCACGCGGGCATGGACGACTCGAGCAGGAGGCGGAGCCAGGAGGCGTTCGCCGAGGACGATGCGGATGTCATCGTGGCGACCGTCGCCTTCGGCATGGGGATCGACAAGTCCAACGTCCGGTTTGTAATCCACGCAGGCATGCCCAAGTCGCTCGAACATTATCAGCAGGAGAGCGGCCGTGCAGGCCGGGATGGGCTGGAGGCAGAGTGCTTCCTTTTTTATGCCGGCGGCGATTACCTGATCTGGAAGCGCATCCTGGAAGAGTCCGACCCGCAGATGTACGACATTGCTTGCACCAAGCTCAACCAGATGTACCGCTATTGCAGCGGCGTAGCCTGCCGGCACAAGGCACTTGTCAATTACTTCGGCCAGGAACTCGACCACGAGTGCTGCCGGGCATGCGACATCTGTCTGGGAGACGTGGCGGGGGTCGACGACGCATTGGTTGTGGCGCAGAAGATCCTGTCCAGCGTTGTCCGCCAGGGCGAGCGCTTCGGCGCGGATTATACGGCAGGGGTGTTGATCGGTTCCCGCGAAGAGCGGATCCTGGCCAACCGGCACGATCAGCTGAGCACCTACGGCCTCCTGGCGCAAGCGACGCGGTCTTCGGTCCGGGACTGGATCGAGCAGCTTGCCGAGCAGGAGTGCATCGTTCGTGTCGGGGAATACGGGGTGCTCAAGTTGACCGACAAGGGCCGGCGAGTGCTCAAGGGCAATGAAAGTCCCCTGCTCCTGGAGCCGGTGAAGAAGAAAGCGGTTCCAAAGCCCGCCGTTGTGCGGGACTCGTGGGAAGGGGTGGATGAAGGCCTGTTCGAGAACCTGAGGGAAGTGCGGCGCAGGCTGGCTCGCAGCAAGTCTTTGCCGGCATATATTGTTTTCGGCGACGCCGCCCTGCGGGACATGGCGCGGAAGCGGCCTACCACCCGCGCCGCGTTTCTGCGCGTCTCCGGAGTCGGCGAGAAAAAGCTGCAGCAGTACGGGGAGGAGATGCTGAACGCCATCCGGTCTTACTGCCACGCCAATTCCCTGGATACGGATCTACCCGCGTAACCTTTACACCCCTGGAGGTGGGAACTCACTCGTACCGCAGGGCTTCGATGGGATCGAGGCGGGCTGCTTTGCGGGCGGGCCAGACGCCGAAAACCAGCCCGATCGTAACCGAGACGAGGAATCCGGTGACGACTGCCCAGAGCGGAATGCTGGCCGGGAGCTCGGGGACCAGGGCCATGACCAGATAACTTACGGCGATCGCCAGGGCCACGCCGAAAATGCCCCCCACTCCCGTCAAGGTCATGGCCTCGACGAGAAACTGGAAGATGATGTCGCGGCGCGTGGCGCCGACGGCCTTGCGCACGCCGATTTCGCGCGTGCGTTCCGTGACCGAGACCAGCATGATGTTCATCACGCCGATGCCGCCGACCAGGAGGCCGATGCTCGATATGGCAATTGCAATCAATCCTACCGAGGCCGTGATGGCGTCGAATTGCTCGATCAGCCGGTCCGCGGTAGAAAGGTCGAAATTGCTCGCTTCGTTCGGCCTGACTCCCCGCCGCCTCCTCAGCAGGCTCTCCACTTCATCCAGGGCGGTATTCAGCTGTCCGTCGCGTGCCTTGATGAGCAGGAAGTGCCACTCCTCCCACGGCATCATCTTGGCGAAGGACTTGTAAGGAATCAGGACGGCGCCGTCCCTGCCGTTGTCGCCCATAGCCCCCGCCTTGCTCTTTTCGGTGATTCCCAGGACCGTGAAAAGGCGGCCGTTGATCAGGATCCGTTTGCCGATCGGGTCGGAGTGGGGGAACAATGCGTCCCGGACATCCGGGCCGAGCACGACGACATTCAGCCCATGGTTGTCTTCCGCATCGGTGAAGAAGCGTCCGTTGGCCACGAAGGTATTGGACACAACCGCATAGTTCGCCGGCACGCCGTTGAAATCGAAACTGCGGGCCACATTGCCCTGGTATTGGATGGACACGCGTGTGCGGACTGCGAACCCCTGCCAGGTGACGTCCTCCACCGACGGACACAACTCGCGGATGGCGATGGCGTCTTCGGTCTTCAGCGGCTTGCGCATCATCTCTTCCCGGGGGCGGCGGCCCCCCATGCGCGGACCCATTCCCAGGTGGAAGGCAAAGATGTTGTCGGTGCCGAATTCCTGGACGATGCTGACGATGCTCTCGCGCATGCCCGTGAGGATCGAGGCGATGACCACGACGGTCAGCACCCCGATGATGATGCCGAGAATCGTCAGGAACGACCGGAACTTGTGGGCCAGCAGCGTCTGGAGCGCCATGGCCACGTTCTCTTTCTGCTGGAAGCCGTTCATACGCTATTCTCTGGCAAGGGCGACGATGGGGTCGAGCTTGGCGGCCCGAACGGCAGGATATATTCCCGAGATCAACCCGATCCCACCCGAAGCCAGAAGGGCGAGAAGGATGTAGCCGATCGTGATCGTCATGGGGATCGGCGTCGTCCCCCGGATGATCATGGCGACCACATACGCGAGGACCAGGCCGAGCGCCCCTCCCATCGAGGCGAGCAGGGCAGATTCAATCAGGAACTGCAGCAGCACGTCCCGGCGCCGCGCGCCGATCGCTTTGCGCATCCCGATCTCCGCGGTCCGTTCCGTCACCGTTACCAGCATGATGTTCATGACGACAATGCCCCCGACGACCAAGGAGATGAGAGTAATCGGCGTCACCACCATCGCGATGGCCCCGGTGAACTGCCCTACGGACTCCTGGATTGCGTTACTTGCGAGGAGATCGAAGTCATCCTCCTGGTTCGGGCGCAGTTTGTGGCGGGACCGCAATATGACGCGCACCTGGTCCAGCGTGGTTTCCAGCGCCGCATCCGACGGAGCCTTTACCTGAAACGAGATCTGGCGCTGTCCGAAGATCTTCATGAAAGAGGTATAAGGGATGTAGACAGAGTTGTCGAGCGACTGGCCGAAGAAGGTGCCGTTTTCCTGTTCCACGCCGATGATGTTGAAAGCGTCGGCGCCGATCCGGACCTGCTTCCCGATGACGTCCACCGGGCCGAAAAGTTCCTTGCGGATCTCCGCGCCGATCACTGCGACCGGCCGTGCGTGCTGGGTGTCGAATGTGGAAATGAAGCGCCCTTCCTCCAGCACGATCTCCTGAATCCTGGGGGCGTCCTGGGTGACTCCTCTGACGCCCGCATCGTAAAATGTCTGATTGCCCACCTTGATGTCTGCATTCCGGTTCAACCTCGTGGATATTGCCGCGCAATCCTCACAGCGCTCTTCCACGGCGCGCATGTCTTCGAGATAAAGCCGCTTGTTTCGCTTTATCACGTTTTCGTACTCTTCCTGCGACATGTTTACCCGGGCGATGCGGGCGACCATG
Source organism: Acidobacteriota bacterium (assembly GCA_017860135.1). Lineage (GTDB taxonomy): Bacteria > Acidobacteriota > UBA6911 > UBA6911 > UBA6911 > JAFNAG01. The sequence goes on along the minus strand of JAFNAG010000004.1, from coordinate 33,731 downwards.
AAGGTGTTGCTGCCGAAGGTGGAGACCAGGCGGTCCTTGACGTAATACTCGAGACCCTCGATCGCGCCGCCCACCGCCACGACCGAGGCCACACCGATGATGATCCCCAGGAGGGTGAGAACGGATCTGAGCTTGTGCGACCAGATGGAATCGGCGGCGATGAGGAACGCTTCCCATACTGTTGCAAACGGCCGCAGGTGCAGCCGCCCCCTGCGTTCCACCGCAGGTACCCGCACCATCGGTGTTTCCAGTTCAGAATAGATCGCGTTCATTGCGTCAAACCCGTCCCCGCGGGAATCCGTCCGTCTTGCCAACACCCATTGATACGAAATAGTCGGCGGGAAGGTTCTGAAAAAACACTCCTTAAGCGCATTCCACGACCCGTCGGCACCGGCCACGGCCGGCTGCCCGGCGCGGGGGCGCGGAGAGGCCTGCGCTACCCTTTTGGAGATGGGATTTGCAGCCAGACGCCTACTTGCAGGGATTGCGGCGAGCGAATTCCGTTTACCTTTTGCAGTGCCGCGACTGTTACGCCATATCTGGCCGCGATCGAACTCAACGTTTCACCCTTCTGCACCAGGTGCCGGCGGGATGCCGATCCTTCGGCATCCGGCCCGGCCCGCGAGGTTGCGGCGGCAGGCACTCTGAGCGTGATTCCGGTGGGCAAAGACTCAGAATTCCGGATGCCGTTGATCCCCTGTAGGTCGGTGACCGCGACACCATACCGGCGCGCGATCGACGACAGGGTCTCACCGGCCCTTACCACATGTTGGCCGTTGAAATCCGCCGGCGGTACGGATGGAGCGGCAGCGCGGCCGGCCGCAGTGCCGTTTGCCGGGACCTGCAGGAAGATTCCTGCGCGCAGGGACTTGGGGGAACTCAGGCCGTTGGCAGCCTGCAGGTCCTCCACCGACACCCTGAAGCGACGTGCCAGGGCGCCCAGCGTATCTCCAGGCTGCACCCGGTACTGGCCGCTGAAATCCGGGTCCGCCGGCGCCCCGCTCTGGGGTAAATGCGCCAGTTTGTCCGCCAGATCCGCTCCCATCCCGAACGGCACGTTCAGCTCGAAACCGGGGTAGTTGGACGGAGTGTAGGAGGTTCTCAGTGCCGGATTCAGACTCTTCAGCATATCGACCGAAATATCGAGCGCCTGGGCGACCGTCTTCAGGTTGATGCGTTTGGGGATAGGAACCTTGTCGCATTGAAGGGGGGGCTCAAGCTCCAGCGGCAAGCCGTATTTCTCGGGATTCCGCGCCAGGATGATGCTCGCCATTATCATGGGGACATGGTTTTTGGTCTGTGCGGGCATTCGGCGCTTGAGCTCCGCGAGTTGCCAGAAATCGGTAACCCCACTCTTGTTCACAAGGCTTTGGACTTTCCCTTCCCCCCAGTTGTATGCCGCCAGAACCAGGTTCCAGTCTCCGAACATGGCGTAGAGATCATTGAGATAATGCGCCGCCGCGCGGGTGGATTTCTCCGGGTCCGAGCGCTCGTCGACAACCCTGTCGACTCTCAAGCCGTAACGGATCGCTGTCCCCCGGACAAACTGCCAGATTCCCCTTGCAGCCGCGCGCGAGACCGCGTTTGGCTTGAACAGGCTTTCCACCTGCGCCAGGTACATGAGATCCAGCGGGATCGACTCCTCCCGGAAGATGCGCTCGATCATTTCCTTGTAGCGGCCCGACCGGGTCAAGCCGTCGACAAAATACTGCCTGCCGCGGTTGAGCCAGTAATTCATCGATTTGAGGACACTCTCGTTCACGAGCACCGGGATGTCGTACTTCGTGTTCAGAAGGTCGGCCTCCACGGCGTCTTTCAATTCGGGATCGACCTGAATTGGAATCAGGTCAAGGTCCTCGATCTCGTCGACGACCGCGCCTTCCGGCGCGCCTTCCGCAGGGAGCAGGTATCTGGATTCGTCTCTTTGGATGTTGCGGATCAGGTCCAGGAAGAAATTGTTCAGATCCGGTGATGCCGAGATTTCCCACTCGGACTGCAGGACGAGGTCCACCGCCTGATCGAATGCGGCCCGTGCCCTCGTCGAATCTCCCGCCTTGATCAAGCCGGAGCCTTCGAGATATTTCTCCTGCGACCTGCGCATGACATCGAGCATTCTGGGTGGGATATCGGGATTGGCCGACAGGTCGCGGAAACCGTCGCGGTCCGCGTTTGCTGCTACCATTGTGACGGGTGTCACTGTCTGAGACTGACAGAGCAGCGACGAAGGCGCGAAGAGCAAACAAAGCCCTACCAGAGCGTGAAAAGGCAGAAGTCGCGTCATGTATCGGTCGCCGGGACTGCTACTTCTTTGTTTCCGATGATTGCGCGACCGGGGTCAAGCGCCCAGTCGTCATCAGTGTTTTTGCCTCAGGCATGAGTTCTAGGGCTTTCTGCACCTGGGAGTCGCCCTGAACCGCAACCCGAAAGCCCTCCTGAAGCCCGAAAGAAGAGGTGAAGACCTCCTGCTTGATGCGCCTCTTGATGAAACCGATGTTCTCCTCAATGTCCTTATCGGTGAACTCTATCTTGTGATTACGCAGGAATTCCTTGAAATCGTTCAGGATCGCGTCCGTGATTTCGAATTTCGAAGCAGTGAGAGGATCATCCCGGAGGATAGCGGCACGCACCTCATTGTCTTTGATCGGCAGGCGGAAATTGCTGGCCGCCGGGACCTGTCCTGAGGCGAGGCGGCGCGCATACTCGAAGAAAACGTCTCTTGCATTCAACCGGGCTTCGAAGCGGTTCAGTTCACGGAGGGTAACCTTTACGTCCGGTGCGATTCCGCCGCCGCCAAGGACCTGGCGGCCGCTGTCGGTCTTCTTTATTTCCCGCGGTTTGTCCGCGCCTGCCTGGGCTTCGGGAAGATTGTAATAATCGAACGCCGAGCCCTGGTAGTCCCTCTGGATCAGCCTGCCGCTGGGAGTGTAGTACCTCGCCGTGGTCAGTGCCATCCCCGTGTTGTTGTCCATCTGGTACACGGATTGGACCAGGCCTTTGCCGAAGCTTGTCTCGCCGACAATCAGCGCCCGGTCGTGATCCTGCAGTGCTCCGGCCACGATTTCCGATGCGCTGGCGCTGCGTTGATTGATCAGCACGATGAGCGGCAGCTGAATCTTTTCCAGGCTGGGAGCATTGTAAGGGCGCTGCGAGCCCGGCATGCGACCGTTGGTCGAAACGATTACCAGGCCTTTGCGAACAAACAGGTCCGCGATATCGATAGCCTGACTGAGCAGCCCTCCCGGATTGTCGCGCAGATCGAGAATCAGTCCGGATAACTTGCCGGGGTCCAGGCCGTCCAGTTTTTCCTTCAACTCATCCGCCGTGGATTCGGCGAAGTTGTTCACCTTTACATAGCCGATGCCGGGCTTGATCTGGAAAGCATAGGGGACGGTAATGATCGGAATCTCATCGCGCTCCACCCTGAACTGCAGCGGCTTCCCCGCCCCCTGCCGCTCGACGGTGATGTCGACGGTCGTGCCGCGGGGTCCGCGCAAATGGTTGACCGTGTCTTCCTGCGTCCAGTTTTCGATGCTTTCCCCACCGACCTTCGTAATAACATCGCCGGCCCGCAGGCCTCGTTTCTCGGCAGGAGAACCGATGGCGGGAGGCTCCACGATCACCACGGGTCCGCGATCGCTCCTCGGCGTCAGCGTGCGCACCCGGATGCCCAGCCCGTAATACTTGCTGTGCTGCTCTTCGCGCAAACGCGCAAACTCCTTGGGATCAAAGAAGCTGGAATGCGGGTCCAGCCGGCGGAGCATGCCCTTGATCGCACTGTACACCAGCTTGTCGGCACTCACATTGTCGACATGGTTCTTTTGAATGACGTCGATCGCCTCCGTAAATTCAGCCAGAAAATCGTTGGGTGAATTCTGGCCAATGTCGGAGCCGGTGCTGGCGCGGACTCCCAAAAAGCCGCCCCCAAGGAAGGTGGCCAGGACAGCAAGCGTTACGAAGGCTGCAAATCTAAACTTCATAAAGGGATGGCTCCAGTGAACAGTCTCTGCACAACTTGCCGAGTATAGCATGCATCCGGGAGAGGGGCAAGATGAACATCAGCGATACGCCGGTAGGGGCGGCCTGCAGGTCGCCGCTCCATACACTTTTTCGGGCGGCCTGCCGGTCGCCCCTACTGCTTGACTTGTTTTAGCCCCTAATCTAGACTTGGCTAGATCTTGATATCGATCGGACGCACTGGAAAGCAGGTGCAGTATGGGCAATCTGGGGATGCCGGAGATTATCGTCATTTTCGTACTGGCCCTCATCGTTTTTGGACCGCGGAAGTTGCCCGAGCTCGGAAAGTCATTGGGCAGAGGCCTGGCTGAGTTCCGGAAGGCCTCCAATGATCTGAAGCAGACCTGGGAGGAAGAGGTGCGGCTGGAAAAAGAGAAGGAGATGGTGAAGGACATCCTCAAAGACTCCCCTGACGAAAATAATAAAACTGAATGAAAGATGTCACTGCCGAGCTGGAAGGCGATGTCCGGGAACAGGAACCGGAAGAATCCGGCAAGATGTCCTTTCTGGAGCATCTTGACGAGTTGCGCCGCCGTCTGGTCCGGGTCATCGCCTATCTTGCGATAGGGTTCGCCGCCTGCTTTTATTTTTCCAAGGAGATCTACCGGTTTCTAGAGGTCCCGATCAAGCGAGCGCTGCCCGCCGGCACGGAGCTGGCATTCACCAATCCCACGGATCCGTTCACTCTTTACATGAAGGTGGCATTGGTGGCCGGGATTTTCCTGACCATCCCGCTGTCGCTCTACGAGGTCTGGAGGTTCATCGCCCCGGCGCTCTACCGGAAGGAAAAAAGGTATGTGGTGCCGTTCATGGTTTCCTCGGTGCTGCTTTTCCTGGGTGGGGGCGCGTTCTGCTACTACTTCGTACTCTACCAGGCGTTTTACTTTTTAATCAATTGGGGCAGTGATTTCACTCCCGTCATCATGATCAAGGAATACCTGGACCTCACATTGACCATGATCCTGGGATTCGGGCTGGTTTTCGAGATGCCCGTGGTCATCGCCTTCCTGTCGCTGTTCGGCCTGGTTTCGGCCCATTTTCTCTGGACCAAATTCAAGTACGCCATCCTCCTCATGGTGGGGCTTGCCGCGATCCTGTCACCAACGGGCGATGCGCTCAACCTTCTGATCTGGACGGCGCCGATGGTGGTGCTCTACGTCCTCAGCATTGGTGTGGCGGCCCTCTTCGGCTGGCAGCGCAGGAAGAAAGAGCGGGCCGCGCAGTAGCTCATAGGTGTGACAAGAAGTCCCGGATCCGGAGGAGGATTTCCTCGGAAGTGCGGGCGGAATGGATCAGGGCTCGCAGGCGTGCTCCGCCCGGAATGCCTCTCGAAAGGTAGCCCCCCATGCGCTTCATCCTGCCGGCGGCGACCGCCTGAGGAGTCCCCTCGGCCGCGCGCTGGAGGAAGGAATGCATGAATTCTGCCTTTTGCCGGATCGGGACGGCGAGCGGATTTCTGCCCGAGATGAAGTCGTGGCACTGACGGATCAGCCACGGGTTGCTCAGGACTCCCCGTCCGATCATGACTCCGTCCACGCCGGTCTCCAGGAACATGCGCCCGGCGTCGGCAGGTTCGAACACGTCGCCGTTTCCGATGATCGGAATGGCGGCAATTTCCTTGACGCGGGCAATGACGGACCAGTCGGCCTTGCCCGCAAAAAGATCGCAGCGGGCTCTGCCGTGGACCGTCAGAGCCTCCAGGCCGCATGCCTCGGCCAGCTTGAGAACCTCGACGGCGTTGATGCTGTTCCGGTCCCAGCCGATCCTGATTTTTGCGCTCAGCGGTATTCTGGTACTCCTGCGGACGGCCTGGAAAATCCGCTCCAGGAGGGGAAGATCCCGCAGCAGGTTGCTTCCACCCCCCTGCCTGACCACTTTCCTGACCGGGCAGCCAACGTTGATGTCGACGATATCCGCCCCCATGTCCTGCACCATGACTGCTGATTCAGCCATCCGTGAAGGATCGGATCCGAAAATCTGAATCGCGACCGGGCGCTCGAATTCCTCGAAACGCGTGAGGTGAAACGTCCGTTCCTGCCGCCGCGTCATCGCTTCCGTGCTCACCAGTTCGGACACCACCAGGCCGCATCCGCCCAAAGCCTTGATGGCCTGGCGGAACAGGCTGTCGGTGTGCCCGGCGATGGGTGCCAGCACCAGAGGCGGATCAATGAGAACGTCGCGGATCTTGAACATAGGCAAAGCATTATAGCAGTTGTGTTGGCAGTCCGGCCTGAGGAATAATAGCCGCATGGTATATCCTCCGGGACAAGGACGGTCGGGTGAGATGCTGATGCGGCTGTGGCGCCAGTACCTCGAGCAGTCTGCCGCGAATGACGGAGATGTGGCGGCACAGGTCACGGTTGCTGCGTACCACACCGCGGAAATTTTCGGCCTACTGTCCCTCTCGCTCGATCGCGAACGCAGGTTCAGACGGCTGATCGATCAGCGCATGGAGTTTTTTCGGGAAGGCTCGCGCCGGGCACAGGAATTCGGCGACAAGCTGGTGACGGCCACCTTCACACTCTACAATCACATGAACACTCTCTGCCACCAGTTTTCCGGCGGCCATCCTTCTGCGAGAGGCCTGGTCCAGGGAATCGATGAGCAAATCCATGCCAGGATTCAGCAGGAAAGTCAGATAGGACGCTCTGCGGAAGCCCTGCGAGCCTGCTTTCCCCTCCTCAGCCTCATGACCCTCTACCTGCGGGATGATGCCACGGCAACGGCGGCCGTCCGGCGGGTGGAGGAGCGCTTTGCGGCCGGCTCCGGCAAGGCGGTCACCGAATGGGACCACATGCTGAACGCATTATACCGGCTGGTGGAAATGATGCAGCTGTTTGTAGCCCTGTCGGATTCGGAGCTGAACGACCAGGCCCGGCAGATCGCAACCCAGTTCGAGGAGGAGGATCGCACGACGGACCTCCAACTGAAACTCCGCAACGGATTCTGCCGCCTGTTCGAGCTCGGGCACCTGATCACGACCCACCTCGACGCAACCATTCCCGAATAACTCTGGACTGCCAGGAGGAAAATATCGATTCCCGACTGCCGGGCTTCACCGGCTATACCGCGCCGGGTGGCCGTCATCGTCCGTTGCTCCCAGGGCACTGCTCCCGTTGCGGATTTCAGAACTACCTCCAGGATTTCCATTGGCGCCAGGCCGGGCAGGAGGCGCCGGTACGTTACGCAAGCTGGAATTGTTCAAAAATCCCTAATCATGTCCAATTTTATGGATCATTGTCATTGTCTGCAGCAAGAGTGCGCGCGGGGGAATATCTGCGCAAATATCTTTAAATGAACTAATTAGTAAGAATCAGTCTCCGGCAATGTGCGTTGGCACATAAAATGCTTCAGGAGAATTGGTAATTTCCCGTGATCCAAGCTCGGTCTCGCAGCCGAGTCGTGCCAATGAGGAGTTTCGCGGTCCCTTCCCGCGATGCCAGGGATCTCCAAGAGGGCGCGGGACGGTTCGAGGCTGAGCTTGGCAACGAAGGAGCGCAAAGGCCTCCCAGGCAACTCGAGCATGCTTTTTTGAGTTGTCTGGGAGGCCTTTGTGATTTATTGCGGGGAACCTGCCGATCAGGGAGTGGCTTTCTGCGCATCGCTTGCGGGAGTGGCACTCTGGGAGGACTCCCGGTCGGGGTACTGATCCTTGATGAATCGCGCCATTTCACGCCGGGATCCCCGAAAATAGATTTCACAAATGTGCTCCAGGACCCCTTTCAGTGCTTCCTCCCGGCTCAGGGTGGGAGAGTACAGGTAGGCCTTCCCCTTTTTGCGCTGTTTCAGAATCCCCTTCCGGTACATTTTCTCCAGGACGGTCATGACGGTCGTGTAGGCGAGAGATCTTGAGGAGCCGACTTTTTCCCACACGGTCCTGACACTGGCCTCCCCCATGGGCCAGAGGATTTCCATCAGCTCAAATTCGCCGGGAGTCAAACAGGTAAATCTTTTCATTTTCCCACACCAAGTTCGCCGAAAACCTGTATATAGGCATCCTCTTTCAGTTGTGCCACGAACCGCTCATACTCCGGCGCCCTCTTTTGCCTATACAGAAGTTCACGGATTTTATCGCGGACCTCTTCGAGCGGTCGAGCGGTGGAGGGTGTCCGGTTGTCCACGTGATAGATGGCGAATCCCTCGCTGAGCCGGATCACGGCGGAATTCTCGCCCTGCTTCACGGAGGCGACGGCGGCAGCGATCTGGGGATTGAGTTTGGCGACCTGATAGGTTCCGATGCCGCCTCCTTTGCTTGCTGTCGGGCCTTTTGAATACTGGCTTGCCAGAGCGGCGAACGATTCACCCTGCTGCAGGCGCTTACGAATCTCATTTGCCAGTGCTTCTCCCTCTCCGTCGTTTCCGGAGACGGGGATGAGGATCTCGCTCAGAGCTACTTCTTCCGGCGACGAATAGTCTTTGACGTGGTCTCGATAATAGCGCTCTATCTCTTCGCTCAGCAGAGTGATCCGGGAATCGACAAACTCGCCGATCAAGGTTCCGATGATCATCTGCTTGCGCACATATTCGCGATAACCGCTCAAGGTCATGCCCTGCTGTTCCAAAGCCCGCTCAAACTCCTCCATATCCTTGATGTTGTATTGCTTGCGCATCCGTTCGATTTCGGTGGACACCTGAACGTCCATGCTGGCGCCGATGCCGAGTTCCTTTGCCTTCTGGAGGAACAGCCTCTGACGGATCAATTCCTCGAGCAGGTCCTTTTCAGCCTTTTTCAACTCCTGCTCGAGCTGCTCGCCGGTATATTTTTGCGCCAGTTCCTGCCTGACTTCCGCCAGTTCCTTATTGAGTTCCGACAAAGTAATAATGTCGTCGTTTACCTGCGCGACGATCCGGTCGACGATCTTGGCCGGCTTTGTCTGAGCCGGCAGGGCCTGGCTCCAGATCAGGATCGATCCGAGGAGCCACAGAGTTCTTCTCATTGCACTGTCCCTCCGCGGGCGGCGAGCCGGGTGCCAACATAACTGAAATCCAGCTTCTCGCGATGCACAAGGATCGGAATCTGGTTCGCCAGGACTGCCAGTTCCTTGTCGAGCGCCGCCCTCTGTCGCTCCAGCCTCATTTTCTCGCGTATTTTCTCCTGCACTTCGTACAGCTTCTGCTGGTGCGCCAGAATCTTTTCTTCCATCAAGAATATATGATACCCGTACTGGGAGCGGACGATCTTGCTGACCGTCCCCGGCGCCATGGGGAAGATGGCCTTTTCAAACTCCTGAGGCAGGTCCCCCCGCTGGAAAGTCCCCAGATCGCCTCCCTCTTCCGCGGTCGGCGCCGTGGAATAGAGGCGGGCGAGCTCGCTGAAATTCCTGTTGCGATTGGACTTTAGCAGCGAGTGAATCTTCGTGGCTTCGGCTTCGCTTTCCACGAGGATTTCCCGCACGTGAACGATGTCGTTGCTCACAAATTCCTCGGCATGTGCCGTGTAATAGGCTTCGCATTCCTCCGTGGTCACCGACACATCCTTGAACAGAAAATCGTGGAGATACTTCTGGATCATCAGGCTTTCCAGCAGCCCGCGCTCGAAATCCCCGTCCGGTTTGGAATCGTTGCCCGCCTCCACTCCGCCTGCGGATATTCTCTCGCGCATCGATGCGATCGTCCTGACATCGGGTTTGATCTGCAGCTGTTCAGCCCGGTGCAGCAGGAGCTTCTCCTCCACGAAGGAGTCGAGGAGTGCGGACTTCGCTTCGTCGGAGGTGGCCGATCCGTGGAGCTCATTCAGCCGGCTGTTGAAAAACCGTTCCAGGTCTGCCATGCCGTAACTCTTCTCCCCAACCCGCACCGCAGGCGCATCCGCCAGCTGTTGGGCAGCCCGATTCCTGTAACTGCATCCGACAAAGCATAGCACTGCCGGCAGGATAATCAGGCAGAGCGCGTGCCGGCGAACGGGAAGCATGGCCGACTCTCCTAATCCATCCATTTCCACCTGCTTACAAACCTAAAATTATAGCGAATAAGCAGGGCAAAGTACATCTTCCTTGGTGCCGGGATTGCGATTCAGTCAGTGGCAAGCCCCGAGGGGTGCGAGTTGAAGCGCGTCCCACTGTCGGAATCGCCGGGTGCCGGCGGGCCGACCTCACTATAGACGCGCCGCAGTGCCCCGTGGCCCAAAAATAAATCACGGCGATTCAGTGACCGGGAGCCGGCGGTTTGAGGACATTTGACGGCTCCCGCTCCGCTGCGGTGGCGGCTCTGAACGGCGTGCGGAGGTGCCCGGGCCAATCTCGACGGATTGCAATGAACGCCTCAGTGCGGTTCTCGACCTACTCCCGGATTTGATCGAGGGTCTTGTGGATGAGGTCGAACAGGGCTGCGGGAGGCAGGTCTTCCGCCTCCAGTGTCAGCATGCCCTGGGGGGAAAATCTCGCCCGCTTGTTCCGTGACACAAGGCCGAGGAGTTTTTGTGCGCTGACCTTGGATTGGTCGACGAAACGGAAGAAGATCTGATTCCGGCTGCGTTCGATGGACGGAATCTGAAGTGCGATAGTCTCCTGTCGAAGGGCCGCGTAGCGGAAGAGGATCTCCACCGGATCCGGGTAGGGGCCGAAGCGGTCGATGATTTCCTGCCTGAGGGCATCGAGTTCGGCCGCATCGCGGGCCGACGAGATGCGCTTATACATGCGCAGCCGCTGGCTCTCGTCGGATATGAATGACTCCGGAATACGGATGTCCAGATTCAGGTTGATGCTGGCGTGGACTTCCTCCTCCGGTTTCAATCCGCGCAGTTCCTCGACCGTCTGTTCGAGAAGCTGGCAGTAGAGGTCGAAGCCGACCGCGTTGATGTGCCCGTGCTGCTCGCCTCCGAGCATGTTGCCCGCTCCACGTATTTCGAGATCGAGTGCGGCCACGCGGAAGCCGGTTCCGAGGTCGCTGAACTCGCGGATTGCGGCCAGGCGTTTTCGCGCGATGTCCGACAGGGTTTCGTCTGCGGGGATGAGCAGGTAGGCGTAGGCGCGCCGGTCGGATCTCCCGACGCGTCCGCGCAGCTGGTACAGCTGCGCCATGCCGTACAGGTCGGCCCGGTCGATGATGATGGTGTTCACCCTCGGGATGTCGAGGCCGTTCTCGATGATGGTAGTGGCGACCAGGATGTCCAGCTCGTCCCCCACGAAGCGCATCATGATCCGTTCGAGCTCACGCTCCCCCATCTGGCCGTGGGCCACACCGATGCGCGCCTCCGGCACCAGTTTCTGGATCATCGCAGCCATGGAGTGAATCGTCTCCACGCGGTTGTGCACAAAATACACCTGGCCGTTGCGAGCCAGCTCGAGTTCCACTGCGGACCGGATCACGTCGGCGCTGAACTTCAGCACCGAGGTCTGGATTGCCAGGCGGTTTTTCGGAGGGGTCTCGATGGTGGACATATCCCGCAATCCCATGAGCGCCATGTGCAGAGTGCGGGGGATCGGCGTCGCCGTCAGTGTGAGGACGTCGACGCGAGTCTTGAGCGCCTTGAGCCGCTCCTTGTGAGCGACACCGAAACGCTGCTCCTCGTCGACGATGACCAGCCCCAGGTCCCGGAACGCGACGTCTTTGGAAAGCAGCCGGTGGGTGCCGATAACGATGTCAAGTCGCCCCGCTTCCAGTTCCTCGAGGATCCGCTTCTGTTCCTTCTGACTGCGGAAGCGCGACAGCAGCTGGATCCGCACCGGGAATGCGGTAAAGCGCAGGCTGAATGTGTTGAAGTGCTGCAGTGCAAGGACGGTGGTGGGGGCAAGGACGGCCGCCTGTTTGCCGTCCATGACGGCCTTGAACGCGGCCCGCATGGCGACCTCGGTTTTTCCATACCCCACGTCTCCGCACAGGAGACGGTCCATGGGGCGCGACGATTCCATGTCGTTTTTCAGGGCGGCAATCGCGTCCACCTGGTCCTGCGTCAGTTCGTACTCGAACGAGTCCTCGAATTCGCGCTGCCAGGCGGAGTCGGCGGCGAAGCCGTATCCGGGGACCAGCTGGCGCTCGGCATAGAGCTTCAGCAGTTCGCTCGCCATGTCCCGCATCGATTTCCTGATCCGGGTTTTGGTCCGCTGCCAGCTGGTTCCACCCAACCGGTCGAGCGCCGGCCGGGCTCCGTCCACGCTGCTGTATTTCTGGATCAGGTCGAGCCGTTCGACCGGAACGTACAGCCTCGCGTCGTCCTGGTAGGTCAGGAGCACGAACTCCTTGGGCCCGTAATCGACACCGAGCAGCTTGAGTCCGTGGAATTGCCCGATACCGTGATCGATGTGCACGACGTAATCCCCCGGCTTCAGGTCCCTGAAGTCCGAGAGGAACAGCCGGTGCGCGCTGCGCACGTGCCTTTGCGCAGGCGCCACCTCCGACTCATCGAAGACATCTGTGCCGGTCAGGATGCGCAGCTGGGCCGCAGGAAGAAGCACGCCGGCATGAAGTGCGCCCACCCCGAGAAGGACCATCCCGGCCGCCGGTCCTGCGGCATCTTCCGGGGCACCGCCGTCCGGGCAGAGCCGGGCGGGAATCTCGTATTCCGCGAGGATGTCGCGGATACGCTCGGCACGGCCGGGATTCGGGAGCAGGAACACGACCGTCTCCCCGGATTCCAGGAACTTCCTCAGGTCGGCGATCAGGTCGCGAATGTTTCCGTGATACTTCCTTGTGCTCTGCGAGGAGAGGAAGAGCGGCTTCTGCCCGCCGTGCGGCTCGAACGCCAGCTCTTCGGCCTGCAGGACCGGGAATCGCCCGAGGCCGGCGCGGAACGGGTCGCTGCCGACGTATATCTCCTCCGGCGCAAGCACGGGCTTGCAGGCTTCCACGCGGTCCACAAAGCGCTCGTAGAGTTCGGTGTGGTATTTGCCGAGCGCGGATTCCAGCGCTTCTCGGCCGCACAGGACCAGGCGGCAGCCCTCCAGGTAGTCGAAAAGCGTGTGGTCCAGCGGATCGACGGCAGGCAGCAGGAATTCAAACGCGGGAAAAACCTCCCCGGAGCGGGCCAGCGCAAGCTCCTCGACGAGGTGCTTGTGAAAGGGCTCGCCCCATCGCCGTATTGCCTCGTCAGCCCATGATTCGAGCTGGCGCCGGCGCACGCAGTGTTCCCGCATCGGAACGAGCTCGGCCCTGGGAAGAGCCGAGATGGACCTCTGGGAATCGACATCAAACAGCCGCATCGACTCAATCTGGTCGCCGAAGAATTCGATGCGCACCGGATGTTCCATATGAGGGGGGAACACGTCCAGGATCCCGCCGCGCAGCGAAAACTCTCCGGGGTCGGTTACCGGATCGTCCTCCGTGTAGCCCGATTCCTGCAGATATTCCCGCAGCAGTTCCGGGGAGTACGGCTGCTCCTTGTCGAGCTCGAGGCAGTAGGAGAGGAAGCGCTGCGGGCTGTGGAGCTTCACTGCGGCCGCCCGCACAGAGGCGACCGCCACGACAGGGCTGTCCTGCAGCAGGCGCCAGAGAGCACACGCGCGCGCCGCGGCGATATCCGGATGCGGCGACAGGCCCCGATAGGGGTCCACTTCCAGGCTCGGCAGGTGTACAACCCGCGGCGGAGCGGGTGAAAGCAAGCCCAGAAAATACCGGATTTCCTCCGCCAGGCTGCGCGCTTCGAGGCTCGTAGCGGTCAGGACCGCCATGCGTGGCTGCCCCGCCAGTGCGGCCTGGGCGATCGTCAACGCTTTGGCCGAGCCCACCAATCCCTCGATCGTGAGCTCGCGGACCCCCTGCCGCAACTGCAGCGACAGGTCGCGCAGAGCACCGCTCTGCGCCGCCGCTTCAATCGCAGCCTGTATCGAAAAACTGGCGGCAGGCACCTTGTATTCGCCATCCTCAGGAAAACCACCGGCATTCACCGGCGTCGCTTCTCCCCGAAATCGCGCAGGACCCTCGCGATGATGACGGAAGTCGAAGCTCCCTCTACTATAGGAATACTGCAGACGGTTCCGCCGGCCTGTTCCACGGTCTGCCGGCCGACGATATCCGAGGGCCCCCAGTCGGCACCCTTCACCAGCACGTCGGGCAGGATTGCGTCAATCACTCGCTGGGGCGTTTCATCCTCGAAGATGAAGACATGGTCCACACACCCGAGCGCCGCGAGAACCTCGGCACGCTCGGCTTCCGGGATGATCGGGCGCCCCTCCCCCTTGAGCGCGCGCACCGAACGGTCGCTGTTGAGCCCGACGACCAGCGCATCTCCCAGGGAGCGCGCGTGGTTGAGATACCGCACATGCCCCGCATGCAGGAGGTCGAAACAGCCGTTGGTGAACACCAGCTTCCTTCCGGTCCTGCGCAGCTCCGCACGGATCGGCAAAAATTCATCCAGCGTCCGTATCTTGTGCACGCTCATGCAACCAAGGAGGATAGCAAAAAAGCGCGCCGCTCACAAAGAGTGCATGCAGGAGCCGGCACATCATGATATTTGTGAGCGCGGGGAAAAGAACATTGAGCGCGGGCTCCAGCCCGCGCGCTTCAGAACTCGTTACTTCTCCATTCTCGTATATTCACTCGGTTTAAAGCGCACGGGCTGAAGCCCGTGCGCACTGTCGAATTCCACGGGGGCGCGGCGCCGAAGGGCCGCTCGGGTCACGGCGCGATTTCTTTGCGGCTTTTGGCGCGCAGGTGGTTTACATTCCTGCCTGATGAAAAAACACGCGAAATGCCTGACCGCCGGTCTGCTGCTGCTGGTTGCCGCGGCGGCCTGCACGCCGCACGGCGATGCCGTGCCGGAGGAAATCCTGCACTACGATACGCCGGGGTGGGCGCACGATGTCGCCTTGGAATCGGGCCTCCTCTACGTCTCGGACCGCCAGGGGGGATACGTAGTCCTGGACCGCGCGCAGGGCGGAGCGGCTCCCTTGACCCGTGCACCGGTGGAGGATGTGATTTCCCTGGCACCGAACTCGGGCAGCCCGCTCCTGGCCGCGCGCTATGAGGGGCTCGTACTGGTCTCGGGACAGGGCCGCGTACTGGCGCGCGTAGTGCTCCCGGACATTGCCAACGCGGCCGTGACCAGGGGGAGCCTCGGTTTCGGCGCCTATGGTTTGAACGGGCTGCTGGTCCTGCGCATCGGCGAGGGCGAACTGAGCATCGTTTCACAGTTGTCCACGCCCGGCTGGTCTCACGATATCAAGCTGTGGGATGACCGGGCCTTGCTCGCGGACTGGGACTACGGGATGAGGGTGGTTGACATCAGCCGGCCGGAGCTCCCGGTCGAAATCGGCGCGCTTCCTTCGCCGGCTACTGCGATCAATATCTCCCTGGGAGAATCGGGCGGCAAGACGATGGCTGCGGTCGCGGAAGGGCACGGCGGCGTCTCGATCGTCTCTTTCGATGCAACGGGGCGCCCGTCGCTGGCGGCCCGGCACAGTCTGGGCTTGCGCTCTTCCGACGCGCCGCACCCAGAGGCCGGCGGCTGGGCGCACGGCGTTGCCTGGTGCGGAAACTACCTGTTTGTCGCCAACTGGAAACTCGGGCTTGCCGTCCTCGATGTCACAGATCCCCGAAGCCCTCGCGTGGTCCGGGAACTGCCGACTCCCGGAACGTCCCTGGGGGTGAAAGCCGAGAAAGCAGCCGATGGCAGCATCCTCGTGTACCTCGCAGACGGCGAAAACGGGCTGCGCATCTTCCGGTTCCGGTGAATCATGCCCTGACCCCGAACCGGATCTTCCCGCATCCCTTGATTACTTCTTCCTCGCCTTTTTCAGCAGCAGTACTTCCTCCGGCTTGAATCCGGTAATCGCCATTCCGTAGACCGGCTCGATCGTCATTTCGACCACCGGCTTCACGGCGGCCTGAACGCTGGAAGCCTCCGCGTCCGGTACGGTCACTCTGGCCTGAAAGTCCTTTGCCGTCAGCCCCTCTTTGTAAGTGACCGGAACGAGCACACTCACCGTTATGGAGGAGGGGCTGGTTGCATAGGCATCCTCTCCCATCACCGTCACAGGCACGTGGATCGTGCGCAATTCGCGCTTCGGACCGACTTCGACGCTCACGAAGACCGGCCCGACCGGGCTGGTATGTATGTCGTCATTCGAAATCCTGAAATTCACTCTCGCGTCGAATGAGCTTTCCTTGTTGACGACGGGAACGGGATCGGTCGACACCTCCTGGATCGAGTTGACGGAACTCCGCGGCCCGGTAATGCTCACGATATCCGGCTGATATGTCATCGTGTATATTTCGGAATTCTGCGCAGGTTTCCCGTTCACGGGAACGCGAATGGGCACATCTTTCGAGATTACCCTCTCCAGCACCAGGGTGACCCGCGCCGGGCTCACCCGGACCACCCGGATGCCCGACCCCGGACCTATGCGCACTCCGGCCGGGGTCAGCGCCACCGTGTGTTCGCCCTCCTCTGCCGACAACAGGTCGATGTTGTAGATCAGATCCGGCTGGCTCCCCAAGAGGCTCGGTAGCGTGCCCTGCGCTGTAATTTCGACCAGGCCGGGGCGCTCATTCACGATCTCCATGTCCCTCGGAATCGAGAAGGTCAGCGGAACGGTGAACACGCGCTCCCCCTGACCGCCCCGGACCATGAGCCAGAGAGCGAACGCGAGCAGGATGGAAGTGAGCTTCAGCCCCCAGTTTTTCAGCACGATCTCTCTGGTGAACCGGAGGATTGCATTCATACGGCTTCCTGCCGCTCCTTGAAGGGCTGCTTCGCCGGGCCCGGAATCCTGCCTTCCATGGCGTCCCGCAGGACCGCGCGCAGGCCGGCTCCGTCGAGATTGCGGGTAATCCTGCCCCCTATGGCGGCGGAGATGATGCCCGTCTCCTCGGAGACGATGATAGCGACCGCATCGGTTTCCTCGGTGATACCGATGGCAGCGCGGTGACGGGTTCCCAACTCCTTGCTGAGGTAAGGGTCCAGAGTGAGCGGCAAGAAACAGCCCGCGGCGATGATCCGGTTTCTCTGGACGATGACGGCGCCGTCGTGCAGGGGCGTGTTGGGACTGAAGATTGTCACCAGCAGGTCATAGGTGGGGATTGCGTCCAGCTCGATTCCGCTCTCGGCATAGTTTCTCAGTCCGATGTCCCGCTCCACCACCATGAGTGCGCCGATCTTCTTCGACGCCAGGGTGGTTGCCGCGAGAATGATCTCCTCAAACCCCTCCTTCCCCCCCTTGGTTCGATACCCGCTGAACCAGGAGGAGCTCACGATGGCCGCCAGGCCGCGCCTGATTTCATTCTGGAAGAGGACGATGACTGCGAAGACGACATAGGTGAAGAGGTTCGTGAAGAGCCACTCGAGCGTATGCAGGCGGAAGAACCGCGTAACGGCATAGAGAAGCAGCAATACGACCAGGCCGAGCGTCATCTGCGCTCCCCTGGTCCCGCGCAACAACAGGAGGAACCGGTAGATGACATATGCGACGATGCATATGTCGATGAAATCCCGGATCGACATCGGCGCGAACTGTGTCAATCCGGATGAGATCTCAGATACGAGGTTCACTCGCCCGCCTTTTCGTTGAGTAAAGCGTCCGTAACCCGAGCCACGTCGCGCATGGGGGCGACGTCATGCACACGCACGATATGCGCCCCGGACAATATGGAGGCTACCACCGTGGCGGCGGTTCCCCAAATCCGATCCGCCTGCGGATCCGCCAGGATTTTCGCGATAAACGATTTCCGAGAAGTCCCGACGAGGATCGGGCAGCCGGCAGCTTCCAGCCGGTGCAGGTTCCGGAGAATCTCCAGGTTCTGATCCGCGGTCTTGCCAAATCCTATTCCCGGGTCGAGAATGATGCGCTCCTTGCTGACACCCAGGGATTGCGCTCTTGCCACCGCCCGGTCCGCCCACTCCTCGATCTCGCCGAGAATGTCGTTGCTGGGCGGAAGTTGTTGCATGGTCGCCGGGTTCCCGCGCATGTGCATGAGAATCACTCCCGCCCCGAATGCGGCCGCCGCTTCACCCAGTGCCGGATCCTTTTCGAATGCCGTTACGTCGTTGACCACGGCCGCGCCCCGTTCCAGCGCCGCCCTGCCGACTTCGGATTTCGAGGTGTCGATCGAGACCGGCAGCGGATAATCATCCCGGAGGGCTTCCAGAACCGGCAGAACGCGGCGCAACTCCTCCTCCGCGCCCACTCCCGGCGATCCGGGCCGGGTGGACTCGCCACCGATGTCGAGAATGTCGGCGCCTTCCGCGGCGATACAACGGGCGCGTTCCACGGCACGCGCGGGCGCGAAAAAGGCACCTCCGTCCGAAAACGAATCAGGCGTGACATTCAGAATTCCCATGATCAGCGTCCGGCTTCCGAGATCCAGGACCCTGTCGCGCGCTCGTATCCGATAGTGCCTGCGGGTGCCGGCGTAGGGCATGCAATTGTAATGGCGATGTCCCGCGCCCTTCCCAGGCCGCGGTTAGAATCTTGATTGACGCTGTTTCCGGGCGAAGGAATCCTTCGCCAGCGGCAGGACCCCTTATACAGGTTCCAGCCGCACATGATCAGAACTGTCAGGCCGGCGCCGGTTTGCCTTTGGGGTTGATGAGCTGCGGCAATGGTCCATGGGGGGATGTGGATTTTTCCTTTACCGGGCTCCCCTCGGAGTCGGAGTGCGAAGGCGCCGGTTTTGCCTTAGCCAGCGGCTGGCCCTTGACAAGGGCCTCGATTTCCCAGCTGTCGAGGCTCTCGAATTCCAGGAGAGCTTCCGCAATGCGAGTCAAAGTGTCGCGATTGGCCTCCAGGCAGTTCCAGGCGCGCTCATAGCTTTCCTGCACGATCCGTTTTACTTCGCGATCGATCTGTATGGCGGTGTCCTCGCTGTAGTCCCGATGCTGGGCAATCTCCCGGCCCAGGAATATCTGCTCCTCCTTTTTCCCGAAGGCCAGCGGGCCCATGAGCGGGCTCATGCCCCATTCGGTGACCATTTTGCGCGCTCTCTCGGTGGCGACTTCTATGTCGTTTGCGGCGCCCGTGGTCTCCGTGTTCAGGAACATCTTTTCAGCGCACCGGCCGCCCATCAGGATGGTGATCTGGCCCTCGACGAATTCCTTTGTGTAGTTGTGCTTGTCGTTCTCGGGGAGCTGCTGGGTCAAGCCAAGCGCCATGCCGCGCGGGATAATGGTCACCTTGTGCAGCGGGTCCGTTCCCGGCGTCATGTAGGCCACCAGGGCATGACCGGCTTCATGGTACGCCGTGACCTTCTTGTCGGCTTCGGTAATTACCATGGACCTCCGCTCTTTTCCCATCAGAACTTTGTCCTTGGCGCCTTCGAAATCCGACATGGCGACCATCTTCCGGCTGTAACGGGCCGCGTTCAAGGCAGCCTCGTTCACCAGGTTGGCCAGAGCCGCGCCGGAAAAACCCGGCGTGCCGCGTGCCACGACCGACACGTCCACATCCTCCGAGAGAGGAATCTTGCGCGTGTGCACTTTCAGGATGCCTTCGCGCCCCCGGATGTCGGGAAGCGGCACCACTACCTGCCTGTCGAACCTGCCAGGCCTCAACAGCGCCGGATCCAGGACATCCGGCCGGTTGCTGGCAGCGATCAGAATCACCCCGTCATTGGACTCGAAACCGTCCATTTCCACGAGCAGCTGGTTGAGCGTCTGCTCGCGCTCATCGTGACCGCCGCCCAGGCCAGCGCCTCGATGTCGACCCACGGCATCGATCTCGTCGATGAAGATAATGCAGGGGGCGTTCTTTTTGCCCTGTTCAAACAGGTCGCGCACGCGGCTGGCGCCGACGCCGACGAACATCTCCACGAAATCTGATCCGCTGATCGAGAAGAACGGCACGTTCGCTTCGCCCGCAATCGCCCTGGCAAGAAGCGTCTTGCCGGTTCCCGGGGGGCCCATCAACAACACTCCCTTCGGGATCCGACCGCCGAGCTTCTGGAACTTCTGCGGCTCTTTCAGAAACTCAATGATCTCCGTCAGCTCTTCCTTGGCCTCCTCCACGCCCGCCACATCCTTGAAAGTTACTTTCTTTTGCTGGCTTGACAGCAAGCGCGCGCGGCTCTTGCCGAAGGAGAGGGCTTTATTGCCGCCACTCTGCATCTGGCGCATCAGGAAAATCCAGAAGCCGATCAACAAGATAAAAGGCAGCCAGGAAGACAGGAAAACATACATCAGAGAGGAATTGGAGGCCTTTTCCAATTTTACGGTGGCACCGTTCTGCTGAAGCTCCTTGGTCAGGTCCAGCTGCTGGTCCGCGGGCACGACGGTTTTGAATTTCTTGTTACTGACGTCGGTGCCCTCCAGGTCCTCGCCCGAAATGGTGACAGACTTGATCTTCTTGGCAGTCATGTCCTGGTAGAACGTGGAGAAGTCGCGTTCTTCCACATCGCTGTCCCGAACTGTGTAGAAAAGCTGCCACAGCAGGATCAGGGATACAACCACTGCGAGCCAGACAAGAATATTCTTCAGATTGCTGCTCAAATCGCAAACCTCCGGCGGGTGTCCCACCACCCCTCTGGCAGCCCTCTTCAGAAGCTGCAGCTTCAAAATTACGCGGACTGACGGGCCCGGACTCCCTCAAATCCCATTATACCAGCCTTCCAGAAGCTTTCCTAGGCATTCCCCGCGGCCAATTATCACGATTCAGGCAAAAAAACAGAACCCGCCTTTCCGGCTGCCGCCTCCAAGTCCGCCTCACATACTATAGACGTCAAAAATGGCATTAAGTTTCTGCCGGAGAGGTGGAAAAAAGAGCGGCACCATCCATTCCGAGGCGGTTACCGGGACGAACCGCCATTATTTAACCTGACTCGGGCAGCCGCCGGGCCTCCAGGAGGACACATCGACCGGAACCAGGCTTGCCAACAAAGAATTTTGCCGGCGGGAACCCCGGGATCCAGATAACCGCATCGCCTGCGGTTACCAGGGGATTCATATCGCGCTCGGAGATCGATAACCGGGCTGCAAGCAGCATCTTTTTCACTCTCCGATGCCCGCGGCCGCCGTAGCGATCCCCCGGCCGGCGCGGGCGGAGAATGAGCAGGGGAGGTAAGGCGGCGGGATCGAGCAGCGCTCGAACGCATTCATCTCCCGGCCGCATCGCCTCCGAGGGGGGGGATTCCAGCAGAGTGGCGCTAAACTCTACACCTGCTTCAGGTATGGTGCAGATGCCGGGCCACGCGAGTTCATAGCTGTACTCCACTCGTTCGGGGCGAACATCGAAGCCCAGCACCAGATTGTCGAGTTCTCTGCGGGCGCGGAATCCTCCCGGCAGTTCTGTCCAGCGTCCGCTCTTCCCCGGCTCGCACAGTTTCAGAATGCCATCGATGTGAACCGTCCCGATGCCGCGGAGGGAACCGAGGGTCTGGCGGAGGGCCTCCCGGACAACTTCACGGCGCAGAGCCACATGCATGGACCGAAGTGCAGGGGCCGGCAGGGAGGCACGATCCGGAACCGGATGACTGAGCCTGCGGTATTCGCTCCGCGCGAGGTTTTCGAGAAAGGCGTGCGTCTCGGAAGTGATGCCGGCTTCCCGTTCGAGCACCTGGAGGAGGCGCGGATTGAAATGCCGTTCAAGGTAGGGGATGAGCTCGTGCCGTACCCGGTTTCTCTGATAGCGGAGGTCTCGGTTACTGGAATCCTCGCGGAAGAGGATGCCGCGTCCGGATAGGTATTCCACAATCTCAGCCCGCGAACACTCGATCATGGGGCGGATGATCCTGTTGTCCAGCACCGGCCGGATGCCAGCGAAGCCTTCGGGCCCGCTGCCGCGCAGAAGACGCAAGAGGATCGTCTCCGCCTGGTCGTTGAGGGTATGGCCTGTGGCGATTTTCCCCGCGTCCACGCCGGCTGCGGCCTGCTCGAGGAACCGGTAGCGTGCCTGCCGGGCCGCCTCTTCCAGATTCTCCCCGGATGCGGCGGCATACGCCCTCAAGTCCGCGCGCTCGGACAGGAAGGGCAGCCCGAGACCGGAGCTCGCCGTCCTGACGAACGCCTCATCTTCATCCCCTTCCTCGCCCCGGATTCCATGGTTCAGATGCCCGACGGTCAGCCTCAGATTCAAACGGGGCGCCAGGCGATGCAGACAGGTAAGCATGGCCATGGAATCGGCACCGCCCGACGATGCCACGAGCACATGTTCGCCGGGCTGAAGCATGGAGTGTTTTTCCATCGTGGTCAGGACCCGGAGTTCCAGGGGGGTGTATCGCATCCGTTTCTTCATGATTAAATTACACTTGTACCACAAACGGGAAAGAGGGAAAACACCTTCGCGCGACGGAATCCCCTCGCTCCGGTGAGTTCTGGTATAATTGCCTGTTTTGACGGCAGGAACCTGCAAATCAGGAGGCCATCCATGGGATTTCCAGTCACCCGGCCGCGGCGTCTCCGGACGAATGAAACGATCCGGGCCATGGTACGCGAGACGCGGCTCTCGCCCAGCCAGTTCATTTACCCCATGTTCGTGTGTCCCGGCAAGGGAGTGAAGAAAGAAATCTCCTCCATGCCGGGCAATTACCACTGGTCGGTGGACACGCTCGTGGAGGAAGCCCGTTCGGTCAAGTCTTTGGGCATTTCCGGCGTGCTCCTCTTCGGCATTCCCGGGAGCAAAGACGAGGTGGGCTCCTCCGCCTGTGACGACCGCGGTCCGGTCCAGGAAGCTTGCCGGGCGCTCCGGCGTGAGGTCAGGGATCTGCTCGTCATCACCGATGTCTGCCTCTGCGAATACACTAGTCACGGGCACTGCGGAGTGGTTCACAATGAGGAAATCCGCAACGATCCCACGCTCGAGCTGCTGGCCGGAATGGCCCTTTCCCACGTGAATGCGGGGGCCGACATCGTGGCGCCTTCGGACATGATGGACGGCCGCGTCGGCGCGATCCGGACGGTGCTCGAAAAGAACGGGCATCAGAACGTCCCCATTCTGTCCTATGCCGTGAAGTACGCTTCGGCATATTACGGGCCGTTCCGCGAAGCGGCCCAATCCGCTCCGGCGTTCGGCGACCGGCGCAGCCACCAGATGGACCCGGCGAACGTGCGGGAGGCGATCCGGGAAGTGGAATCGGATATCGAGGAGGGCGCGGATATCCTGATGGTGAAACCGGCCGGCCCGTACCTGGACGTGATTCGCATGTTGCGGGACCGGTTCGCAGTGCCGCTGGCAGCCTATCAGGTGAGCGGCGAATATTCTGCGCTGGTGGCCGCAGGCCGGCTGGGGTGGCTCGATCTGCCGAAGGTGATGCTCGAATCACTGATCGGGATCCGCCGCGCGGGCGCGGATATGGTCCTGACCTATTTCGCCAAGGACGCAGCAAGGATTCTGGCTTAGTGCATCATTCCAAAAATATAAGGAGTGATTCGAGTGGGCAAGAGATCGAAGGAATTGTTCGTGCGCGCCGGCCGGTGCATCCCGGGAGGGGTAAACAGCCCGGTACGCGCCTTCCACGGTGTCGGCGGGGACCCTCTGTTTATCAGGTCGGGAAGAGGCAGCCGCATGACCGACGCGGACGGCGTCTCCTACATCGACTACGTCGGATCATGGGGCCCTCTGATTCACGGGCATGCTCCCGCCGCCGTCAAGACCGCCCTGCGCGCCCAGATTTCCCTCGGCACAAGTTTCGGGGCTTCCACGGAAAGCGAAGTTATTCTGGCGGAGATGATCTGCAGGGCTTTCCCCTCAATCGAAAAGGTGCGCCTTGTAAACTCCGGGACCGAGGCGACGATGAGCGCGATCCGGCTGGCGCGCGCGTTCACCGGTCGCAACCGGATCATCAAGTTTGACGGCTGCTATCACGGCCACGCGGATAGCCTTCTTGTGAAGGCGGGCTCCGGCGTGGCCACCCTGGGACTGCCTGACAGCCCAGGCGTGCCGCAGGAGGTTTCCGGCCTCACAACTTCGCTGCCGTACAACGATGCCGAAATCGTGCAGCGCGCGCTCGAACATTACCGGTCGGAAGTCGCAGCCGTCATCGTCGAGCCGGTTGCCGGCAATATGGGGACTGTCCCGCCGGCCAAGGGCTTTCTCCAGAAGTTGCGGAAACTCACCCGGGAGCACGGCACACTTCTGATCTTCGACGAGGTAATGACGGGTTTCCGGCTGGCTTATGGGGGAGCCCAGGAGATGTACGGTGTGAAGCCCGATCTTGCCTGCCTGGGCAAGATCATAGGCGGCGGGCTGCCGGTGGGCGCCTATGGCGGCAACCAGGCAATCATGAGCTGGGTGGCGCCGCAAGGGAAGATGTACCAGGCGGGGACACTCTCGGGCAACCCGCTGGCGGTGGCGGCGGGTATCGCGGCACTGAAGGCTCTGAAAAAGCCGGGCTCCTATTCCCGGCTGGAGCAGATGTCTGCAGCACTCGAACAGGGGTTGGTGCGGGCGGCGGCAATGGCGGGTGTCCCGGTACAGATTAACCGGGTCGGATCCATGTTCACCGTGTTCTTTACCACAACCCGGGTGACCGATTACCTTTCGGCACTCACGAGCGACACGGCGCGCTACGGCAGGTTCTTTCACGCCCTCCTCGAGCGCGGCGTGTATCTGGCACCCTCGCAATTCGAAGCTTGCTTCGTATCCCTGGCACATTCACGCAGGGATATCGACGCCACCATCCGCGCCGCCGGCGAGGCCCTCCGCGTCGTGGTGTCAGACCAGCCCTGATAAGCGCACACCTCGGGCGACGCAATTCCGGAGACGAAAAACCCGCCCCAGCGCTCCTGCGACGGCCGCATCGTGCTTTGCATCCGCATCAATATTCGGGCTCTGCGCGTCCTCTGCGGTGATATATTTCAGTCTGCGTGTTTCATGGGTCCGGCTTGCCTTTATGGGCATTCCGGCTGGCTTTGCCCCTTTGCCTGGGGTTTCATAGTCCAATGCGAATCACTACCAGAACGATTGCATTCCTGGCTCTCTGGCTTGCCGGATTCCAGGGATTTGGCCAGCACTTCTTCGAGGTGCGGGGCGCCGACACGAAGTACCGCTATGCGGATTGGAACTACACGTTCACCAATTCAGTCATTGTGGACCTGTTCTACGTCGGCGTGCCCGGAAGCAACGAGTTCAACCTGGGGGGCGGCTACGGGTTCAAGCCGTTGCCTGCGCTTCTGATCGCACCCATGGCGTACGCAGTTATCGGGAAAGAGGCGGGTCAGCGCGGGATCAAGGTTGCCCTGCTGGTGATGTTCGAGCAGGACGGCTGGAAGGTGAACTCATTCCTGGGGCACTATGCGGATGTATCGGGCGATGTGGAGTCATACCAGGTCCTGGACACCCTCGACGCGAGCAAGGTCATAGGCAAACGGTTTGAGGTCGGGATTTCCAGCGGCTTTTTTCATGCCGGCGGCACATGGAATCCCCAGGTGGGCCCGCTTTTCAAACTCAATGACCGCCTGGGCTCCTGGTGCCTATCCTATCGCTTCGGCCCGGAGCAGGAACTGCGTGCAGGCCGGGTCTTCTTGCTTAAGAAATAACAGGGGCATTGTCGGGGGCGGCTTACAGCGCGACTTCCCCGCGGGCCATGTGACGGTTCAGCTGCCGGCTCAGCGCCAGTCGGCCGCGGTTGATCCGGCTCTTGACGGTACCTTCCGGCACGCCGAGCACGAGCGACATCTCCTGATACCCCATTCCCTGCAGATCGCGGAGAATAATCGCTTCCTTGCTTTCCGGTGACAGGGCGCGCAGCGCTTTCCTGAGGATGCTGGAGGCTTCCGCCTGCTCCAGTGTTCTCTGGGGGCTGGGCCTGCTCGTGTCTTCGAGATGCATGTCCTCCAGCTCCAGGCTCCCACCCTGCTGTCTAAATCTCCGCATCTGCCGGTAGCGGTCGATAATCAGATTGCGGCTCAGTCTCAGAACCCAATTCTGGAAGCTTCCGGTTTCAGAATGGAAGGTGTGCAGGTTTTGATAGACCCGGATAAAGATCTCCTGAGTCAGATCCTCTGCCTCCTCCCGGCGGTTGGTGTAGCGGAAGCAGATGCGGAAGATGCGTCCGGCGTACTCGCGGACAATCTGCTCCCAGGCGGCATCATCCCCGCGCAGGCAGCGTGGCACCGTCTCCTGATCCACCGGAGAGGGTGTATTGCCGCCGGTTCGTCCGCAAATCGACTGGTAGATCATTGCCATACTTTGTCCTAAAGCACCATTCGTGCCAGTGCAAGGGCATGCGGGGAAAGCGGCAAGAGAGAAGTGTATCTGGTTATAAAGATTCACTTTATCCAGGATGGCCCGGGCAGGCGATCACCCTTGGTTCGGCATGTGGCGCACTGGGTGTCCGTTTTTGAGACGGCGAATTCCCGTGAGCGAACATCCCCGGATATCCTAGGTCTTCAGGACCACACGATAGCGGGCTTTGCCTGAGCGCACGTGGTCGAGCGCGGCATTGACCTCCGGCATCGGCATCACTTCTACCGTTGCGCCGATGCGGTGTCGCGCCGCAAAGGTGAGCATCTCCTGGATGGTGGCGCGGCTTCCGATCGCGCTGCCGCAAAGCCGCTTTTCCTGAAGCAGCAGAGCGACCGCCGGCACATTCAGCAGCGCCTCCGGAGGGGCCCCCACCACGCAGAGTGTTCCCTTGGTCCTCAATGCTCTCACATATCCGTTCCAATCCAGGTCGGTGTGGGCAGTGGACAGGATGAAATCGCACGAATTGGCAGTGCCGGACAACCGGTCCGGGTCGCTGCCGAGGACAAAACGGTGTGCTCCCAGAGTTTTGCTCTCCTTTTCCTTTTCGAGGCTGGTGGAGAAGGCAATTACTTCGCAGCCAAAGGCGCGGGCAAACTTGATTGCCAGATGGCCCAGACCGCCGATTCCGATGACGCCGACTGTATGCCAGGGCTTGACGCCGAGATTCCGCAGCGGGGAGTACACTGTCACGCCCCCGCACAGGAGCGGGGCGGCGGCCGCGGAGTCCAGTTGTTCCGGGATGGTGAAGGCAAAACGGCTGTCCGCGCGAACAAGTTCGGCGTAACCGCCGTTTCGGCCCACACAGGTCGGCGATGGCTTCAGGCACAGGTTATCCTCCCCGCGGATGCACCATTCACATTCCATGCAACTTCCCGCAAGCCAGCCGATGCCGACCCGCTGCCCGAGGGTGAAGCGGGAGACCTCAGTGCCGACCGCTGCCACCGAGCCGATGATCTCGTGGCCGGGAATAAACGGGAATCGGCTCATCCCCCAGTCGTCGTCGATGAGGTGGATGTCACTGTGGCAAATTCCGCAGAAGTCGACGCGGACTTCCACCTCATTGGGACCCAGCTCTCCCGGCTGGTATTCGTACCGTTTGAGGGTTTCTTTCGCAGCATATGCGGCATGACCGTGGATCGGCATCGCGACCTCCTCCTTTCCGCATTGTCGAAAACGTATCGGTCCTGATTCATCGAGTTCCGGGGAATTGCGTCCGGATCGCATCCCAATTCGAATACCATATTGCGCGGCCTCAGAAAAGCGGCAACCGGCGCTATTGAAACACGGGGGCCGTCTGCAAGCGGGCCTGAATCCGGGAAAAGAGCCGTGCCCCAGAGGTGCCGCGCAGCGCCCCCGCTTGTGAGATCAGCGTCAGCCGTTCTAATTCACGACGTCCGCGGTTGAGTCGCCGCCGGGTGTGTGGATCAAGCGCAAAGTCCGCGTTACCGGCGCCTGCGTGCATTGTGGCGGGCATGGACCTCGAACGTGAAGTTGTCCAGCGCCTGCGGATCCAGCGGATCCCCGTTCATCGGCAGCGTGAGCACCAGAGCTTTGTGCTGCTCGGCGATGTGGAAGAACTGCGCCTCGGCGATCTTGGTCGGCATGCATTCCAGGGGCCCCATGTTGACGATGCCGTCGATGTTCCGGTGCTGCCATTCCGCCAGCGAATATCCGAGTGTAAGCACGGCTTCCCCCCACAGATCGTTGCGGAGGAAGGGGCCGGCGGCCGCGACCGTGTCGACTACCGGAATGTGGAAGTGGGTGCCGAGCTTTTTCAGGAAGAGACCGGCAGCAATCGCAAAAATGCGGTGTTGGAGGGTGCTTCGGAAACGTTCGGACAATCCCTGGATCCGGTGAAAGCTGTGCGCCAGGTAATCGGTGTATTCCAGCCATTCGCAGAACGGCGACAGCCGCACACGGATGCCGGCTTTCTCAAGCTTCTCGATGATACCGTCGTTGGCGAAGGAATTGAGACGCACATAGATTTCGCCGACGACCGCCACGGTGGGAAGGTCGGCTTTTTCACGCATCCGGGCAAATGCCTCGAGCGCCTCGCGCATCAGTTTCGTCAGGCCGAAGAGCCGTCCGGAGGACACCTGC
The DNA here is from genome assembly GCA_017860135.1 of Acidobacteriota bacterium. GTDB lineage: Bacteria > Acidobacteriota > UBA6911 > UBA6911 > UBA6911 > JAFNAG01. Next base: position 5,571 of record JAFNAG010000004.1, on the reverse strand, counting down.
CAGGTCACATCCGCGACCGAGGGGCGTTTGCCCGCCTCGCGCAGGGCGTGCGATGCGAGTTCCCGCATGTAGTGGCTGTAAATTGCGTTTGCCGCGCCGTGCCTGGATTCGGTCGGACGCACTTCGAGAAGCGCTGCCAGAAGCACGTCGGCCGCGATGGCCGCGCTCAGGAACAATCCGGGAAAACCCGCAGGGGTACCGAGGAAGTAGTCGGATTCATACGGGGTGAAGACGCGGATCCGGTCACTCCAGCCGAGCTGTTCCAGGATGACCCGATGCAGGAGGCTGTAGGTTCCGAACCGGCAGGGCCCCCGGTTGGTCGGCATCATCAGGACGAAACGGTTCCGGGTCTCCCTTTCGGTCTCGAGCCTGCCGAGGAGGCTTCCCAGGACGAAGCACATCGGCACGCACTCCTTGCCCGAGGTATATCGCCTGCCCAGTTTCAGCATGCGGGCGTCGGGCGCAGGCAGAAGCTCGGTATCCAGTTCCAGACCCTGCAATGCGGCCACGGCGATCCCGGAGGAGGGGCCCAGTACCGGGATCAGATACCGCTCGTCCCGCTCCAGATTCATCAGGCCGGACGGTTTGTGCTGGAGTTGCAAAAAGTCGTTGGCCTTGCCGCGGCGGCCTGGGGCCCTGCGGTCCCCGGCGACGCAATACAGGAACGCCTCGATCCTGGTCTTCGTGCCGGCATCCCCGGAGTGCCCGTCGGTTTCGATGATCGCGAACGGCTTTCCCTCCATCATGTAGCTGCAGAAGTGGAGGGTGAAGCTGTCGGGGCCGCAGGAATAGTTGCTGCAATAGATTCCGTACTCTCCCGGAGTGCGCCGGATGCGGTGCGCAGCCCGGAGGATTCTCTGACCGTACCCCCAGTACACGCTGTCGAATGTCGGGACTTCCGGCGCGAGAGGATAGCAGTCCAGCGGGACTGCCAGCATCCCCTGATCGCGCAGCAAGGCGGGCACGTTGGAGTTCAGGACCGTATTGTGGATCGTGTACGCACGCCCCAGCACGACGATGGCGGGCAGTTCGTGCCGTGCGCAGAAATCCAGCGCCCTGCGGCCGATCTCGAAGCAACCCGCTTCGAACTTCTGCTGGACTTCCAGCGCGCGCGCATGAGCGCCGCGCCAGCGATCGTCGTTCACTCCCAAAGCCCTGGCCATGTTCTCGCAGCTTGCGAGAAACTTCCCGGACAGGAAGTTGCCGCTCTGGAAATCGACCAGCGGCGACAGGATCCTTCCATCGGTTCCCTGGCGCAGATTCCACCGAAGGATGTCACCGCTTCCCTGAACGATCGGGCAGGTAATCGCGTCCTTCTCGCGGTCGAGCCTCGGCGTCCCCCGCAGCATGGGAAGCAGGATGAAGTCGGTTTCCTCCGCGGCCATCTTGCCGGCAGTGCCGTGATAGAGCTGCATCGGGGCGCAGAAAGGTGTGTTGGCATCCTCGATTCCGCGCTTCAAGGTGGCGTGGTCATTGCCCCGGGCGGGCACCGGATCGAGTCCCAGCTGGTGCAGGAATGCGACAAAAAAGGGAAACAACTCACGCAGAGTGAACTCGTCCGTGATCGAGACTGTTTTGCAGCCGCGGCGTTCCAGGAACGGGCGGATGAGGCCCTGAAGCAAGTCCTCCCTCTCGCGGAACGGATCCGGCGAACGGTCCGGCAGTTTCTTTTTTCGCGTGCCTTTGTCGAAGAGGGAACAGGCCCCGCCCCAGGAAAAGCGCTGGCGCTGCGCGGCAACCACGGTTCGGATGGTATCGATCCGGCAGCAATTGCCGGCCCCTCCGCAGCCGGTGTTCGATTTGCAGATGAACGTATCTTTCCCCTCGATCCGCGCATCCTGGAAGCGGCGGGGGTTCAGGGGAGTCCCTTCGATGCCGGTGAGCTCGCGCAGCGCGAGGAGGGAGATTCCCAATGCGCCCACCGTGCCGGGATTCGGCGGCACAATCACCTCGCTGCCGGTCTGGCGTGCCACCGCGGCCGCCAGGGCGTCGGCGGAGAAAGGCATCCCCTGGCAGAAAATCACCCTTCCGACGGAACGGTTCCCCTTCACGCGGTGCAGGTAGTTCTGGATGATCGAGTCGTACAATCCGGCGATGATCGGCTGCTGTTGCATCCCGGCCGCAACCGCCTCTCCGATGACCTCTGCCATGAACACCGAGCAGTGCTGGCCCAGCGAAATTCCGAAACCGGCCGAGAGCGCTTCCCGGCCCAGGTGCTCGACATCCCGTATGCCTGCGAACCTCTGCCCCTGCTCCTCGATGAACGAGCCTGTCCCGGCGCTGCAGGCCTCATTCATGGCACAGTCGATGATCCGGCCGTCTTCCAGGCGGATGTATTTTGCGTCCTGGCCGCCGATCTCGAAGATCGTGTCGACGCGCGCGTCGTAGTGCAAAGCGCCCTCGGCGTGAGCCGCAATCTCGTTGAGAATGAAGACGCGGCCCGCGCCGTAGCAGGTGATCAGGAGGGAGCCGACGATCTCGCGGCCGCTGCCGGTCACGCCGAACGCTGCAATCCGGTCCTCCTCCCCACGCTCCTCCAGGTACTGGTGCAGCAATGCCTGCGCGGCGCCGACGGGATCTCCGCTCGTCCTCCGGTAGCCCTCCCAGGCGATCTTCGATTCAGATATATCCAAAGCAAGGAGCTTGGAGCCGGTCGAGCCGACGTCGAAGCCGAGGATCAGTTCCAGGGGCCTGCCGTTGCGTTGCGCCCTTGGGAACGAACCGATGCGTTTGACCATGGGAAGCGAAGCGGACAGCGCCGGGACCTGCTCCAGTCTTGCCTCTCCGGGATCGCCCAAAAGAGCCGCCAGGGAAGGAAGCTGCGCCGGGGCCTCCGCCGCCAGCGTCGCGGCGCCGATTGCTTCCAGGAACATCCCCTGGTCCCCTGGAAGCAGGTGAAGCCTCATCCCGTTGCGCTCCAGGTGCTCCTGGAAGACCTGTTGTACCCGCCTCGAGCGGCTTACGCCGCCCGCCAGGAAGACGTCTGCCGGGGTGATCGAAGGTTTGATCAGGGAGAATACGTTTTGACAGACCGCATCGAACAGGCCTGCCAGGATCCTCGCCTTTCCCTCGCCCCTGTTTGCCAGGTGGGTCATGTCTGTTTTCAGAATAACCGGACAACGACCGGACAAAGGGGCGGGATCCTCCACGCCGGCGCTGAGTTCGGAGGCTTCCTCCACCGTCAGCGAGAAGCGCTCGACCAGCTGCCGGAGGAAGTTCCCGGTGCCTTGGGCGCATCGGCTGTTCTCCCTGAGCACCTCGTGGCCACTGCCGCGAATCTCGAGTACCGCGAAACCGTGGCTTCCCAGCGAGACGACCGTGCCCGGCCGGCCCTGGAAGAAGTAGCGGAATCCATGCGCGAGTGCCTGCCGCGCCGGAATCCGCGGGAGCCGCACTTTTCGGCTCAGGCGCCCCGTGACGGCCGCGCCCGTGACCGATTCCCAGTCCCATTCCTTGAGGATCCGGAGCAGGAGAGTCTCCGGATTCTTCCCGTGCTCCACCAGCGTGCTACGGACACAGGCAAGGGAACCGCGTTCACGCACCAGTTCCGCAACCTTGAGCGTCTCCGCACCGATGTCGATTCCGATGAACCGATGAGATAGCGACGCACTCACAGCCGCATCTGCTCCCTGAAGAGACCGGGACGCGAGAAAAGCTTCTCCGCGTCTCTGTGATCGATTCGCCCCAACCCAAGCGTCCTGATAAGGTAACGCAATGATAGCGCACATGTCCGGCATTATCAAAACCGGAGTTGCTCGTGCCGGGTCCCGGTGGCGGATCAGAGTTGCGGGAGTTCCGGCGGCGGCTGGCGGGAAGCGCGGAGGTTCTGGAGATCGCGTTCGATCGGCCACTCCATGAAGGCGAGGATGAACAGCATGATGATATTGACCAGAGGGATGAACATCAGGCATCCCATGGCCGGATGGTAGCCGGCCTTCCTGTAAATGAAAAACCACGGGAGCATCGAGATGATCCCGATCACCAAAGATACGACAAGAACGATCATCAGTTCGGGCACGCCAAAGGAACGATCCATTTGCACCTCCCGCGAGATCCCGGTGCGCCGGCCTTCAACGGACCTGTGCCGCCCCGTTTCGGATGGCGCGAGGATACGTCGGTTCCGCCCCCCGAGTCAATCTGCCTTCGAATCGATTCGCTGCGATTCAGACTGGATACTTCCACGTTATAATATATGTCGCGGCGGAATACAGAGACTCGGGGTTCGGGGTCAGGGGCTCTCATCACACGGCCAGGCGGGCAAGATGAAAAGAATCATGGTTGCCGCAATCGGTTTTTTTGCTGCTGCACTTTCGATGCATGCGCAGGAATCGCCCGACCTGCGGATCCGCAACGGCACCGTCATCGACGGCAGGGGTAAGGCGGCGTTCCGCGCCGACGTCGGGATCCGGAACGGCCGGATCGTGCAGGCAGGGGACCTGCGCAGGGCACCGGCCGGGGAAACCATCGACGCGTCCGGCCTCATTGTCGCTCCCGGTTTTATCAACGCCCACAAGGAAAATAAGGAGATGAATGCCATGAGCGTATTCTTTGCAGAGACCTATACCGTGAGTTTCGAGAAGATGGATAAGCTCAATTCGCTGCTGCAGAAGGCCACGAGTCTGATCAGCAAGAGGCCAGACAAGTTTGCAGGACTGAGGTCATATCAGGCCTTTTCTCAGATGGTCGGCGAGTTCGGCGGATATATCGAAATATGGGAATTCGAGGACATGAATGATATCGACGCCATGTTCAAGACGATGTTCAGCGACAAAGAGCTGAAGAAGATCCCTCAGGAGTTCTTCCCCCTGGTCGTGCCGGGATCTTACAAGACTCAGGTGTGGAACAGCGTCACAGAATACAAGACGTAGAACCCCTTTTCCACGCATCTGCATTTCAGGGAATTCGGTGATCAGCTACACTTTTGCCTTTTTCCCGGCATTGGCCTACTTCGGGTTCGGCCGGGAAAAAGGGGAAAGAGCACCCTGTCACCGCGCCACGCTCCTGGACTGCACCTTTCCTGTGCCGATGCTTTGCTTGTTTGGCTCTGCCTAGTACGGCCCGGCGAGGGCTCGAAGCGCCGTGGCCGCGGCGGCCGGTGCGATGGATGTGTCGGCTGCGTAGGCACGGATAGCGGGCAGGTGGTCGCCCCAGAGAAGCGCACTGGGAGGGCGCAGCGCATCTTCGAGGTTGCCCGGCTCGGCAACCCGGTTTTCCACGGCCAGCGCCTTGGCCAGCCACAACCCGCCCTGCAGCAGCGCATCGCGCTCCTCCTCCAGCAACCCGCCGCCGCCGAGCAGGGCCGCCATTTTCAATTTGCGCGTTGCCTGCCGGCGGTGCTCCTGGGCAAGCTGCCGTTCGGCCTCCGTGAGTGCAGCGGGCTTATTCTCAGCGGCGGTGACGAGGTCGCGGACGGCGCGGGTGCTCGGGGAGATGAGGCCGGCCGTCGCCAAACGCGCCATAGCTTCGTCGGCGGCGCGATCGATCACTTCGAGCCGAACCGGCGCGAGCGGATCAGAAACGTCCTTGCCGAAGAAGTCCTCGAACGGCTCCGCCAGTTTTTCCCGAAATAGC
>JAFNAG010000520.1 GCA_017860135.1 Acidobacteriota bacterium | reverse complement strand
ATCAGCCGCGTACCGGTTCACTTCGCTCCACTCGCTATCCGGCCGGTAGTTTGAAAGCATGCGCTCCAGCCGGCGCAGCTCGGCAAAGGCCGCCGCCGCTGCGGCGTCGGCGCTGTCACGATCGTTGGCGTAAACTGCCACCGAGAAGGCGCCGCCCATGGCGTCGCCGCTGTACTCGAAGTGTTGCAGCTGGGCGCGGGACGCCGGGGGGAGGAACAGGCAGAGAAGCAGACCAGAGACCGCACGGGCGAAACAGCGAACCCTCCGGGAGGGGCTCACGCTATCTCGCCCGTGCGAAAGCAGGTCAGGCTGAATCTTCGGGTTCACCGAACAGGACACGTTACCCGATTCGCATCGGCATCAGTTTGCTTCGGGCGGCCACGGCGTGCGGCGAGATTCGAAATCATAGACGGCGTCTTTGATCGGCACGCCACGCACGTCAATCCTGCTCAGGTCCGCGGTGCCGATGCCGGCAGCCTCGCCCAGCAGGATCGTGTTGTCGCCGTACTGCGGGAGTTCACCGTGCTCCCGTTGATAGTCTCCCCTCACGGCCTTGGGGTCCTTCCAGACTTTGAATGGCGGCTTGCCGGCCTCGGCCCGCGGATTGTAGCCCATGAGCGCAGCCGAAACCGCGTCGGTGCAAACGGGATTCCGCCCGACGACGAGCAGCCCGGGCTCTCCGGGCGGCAGCGCTTTGCTGCCCCGCACCCACGGGCCTTCGCCGCCCACGCAGGACTGAATGCCGTCGACAATCGCCAGGTCGACCGGCCGGGCGCTCACCAGGTCCGTGACGATACGGGGCACACGGTGACCTTCGTAGCGATCGGAGCTGAAGTCCACTTCCTGTGGCGCGCTCCTGGACGGCTGGCGACGACCGAAGTGCAGGACGTCCGCACGGCCGCGGCGCACCGCCTCGTTCGGCTCATCAACTCCTGCGTCGTCGCCATAGATCGAGCACGGCGTGATGCCGAACATGTTCTTCATGGAGAGGGTGATACCGCACTCCTCGTGATGCTTCATCTTGCCCAGGCTGACAAAGACATCGCAGTCCTCGTAGGAATGGTTCAGGTCAAATGCGGGATAGATGTAGGGGTGCGCCGACCCGACCTTCATTCTCGAGTAGCGCTTGCCCTCTCCCAGATTGTTCGTGTTTTCGAACTCCAGGTCGGGCACTGCGTTTGTCAGCAGCCTGACGTCCCAACCGCCGTCGAGCATCTTGTCTTCGAGCTTGAGGCCGATCGTGTTGCTCTCCAGCAGGCGAATCCGTTTTGCGCCGGCCTGCTTGATCAGGTGGCAAACCGCCGCTGTCAGCTTCCCGTTTACCCAGAAAGTGTCGCCCGGAGGATACGGCCGGAAACCGCGGCCGCCACCAGTCAGGTTCAACTTGATGGCAACCGTCTTTCCTTTCACCAGTCCGCTTATCCCGCCGATCTGGTCGAACATCGGCTTCAGCACCGCGGCCAGATCCTCGTCGTAGCTCTTGCACCTGGAGATGGAAACCGGGGCGGTCGGCGCCGAAAGTGGCGAGGCCCGGAGCCATTCAGGCCGGCCCAGGGAGATGGCGCCCGCCGCCAGTCCCGCACCAGCCAATAGTTGCCGTCGAGTCATCTCACGCTGCCTGCTGCTCATTCTTCCTCCTCTGCCGGCTATTTCTCCAGCAATATGACACCATAAACGGACAAGCTCGGGACGTTTACCTCAACCCGGCCTGCCGATTTCTCCAGGGCAAGCTCTCTGGGAGCGCCTTCCGGGGTGACCATACTTGCCTTTCTGAATTCGCCCGCGACCCGGACCACCAGGGAGTCGGCCGGTTCGCCGGCATAATTCAAGAGACGTACCAGGACCCGGTTGTTCGCGCTGTCCGCAGAGACGTTCATCAATACCGATGCTCCACGAAAGAGACGCACCCCGAGATTGTCCCTGCCCAGCAAATCGACAAGGTCCTGAGACAGGATCGCAGGGTCAGGCCACTCCTCACGGTAGACGGCCACGCGCCCTTTCCCTGCCGGCAGGACTGCGAAGTCCTGGTTCTTGGGAATCTCCACCTGCTTCCAGGAAGGACCGGCGATGACAAGCCCGCCACTTTCCGCGAAATCTGCAAGGATCGTGCGTTCGCTCTCGGCAGGCTGAACCAGGTCGATCGCGTGTACCGCGGTAAGGCCCGCGAGCGAAGAAGCCGTCAGCTCGCCACGATCTATCAGGCGCAAAGGAATACGCCTGCGGCACGTCAAATTCAGATTTTCGTCGGACACAGTCCGGTCTTTCAGGGATCGGTCCTGTATGAATCCCAGCACGGCGAACGGGGCGATCCCGCGCCATCGGGCGTGTTCCTGCTGGAACCTGAGGCCGGCAGCGATCCGGCGCCACGTCGCGACGGCCTCGGGTTGTTTCATCAGCAGCCCGCGGCGCAGATCGTCGCCCGGTGCCAGGATCCACTGTCCTCCGCCCGCGGCGGCATCAGCGATCGCACGTTCATAGTCGCCGGCGGTCGCCTTGGCCGCGACCCATTCGCCCAGCCAGACCGGCCGGGAGCCACACCAGGAGACGATGGAACGCACTAGCCAGATGTTGGATTCAATCCACGGCTCGCTTGACGGAGCAGATTCGGCCTCTTCTGAAAGTTCCTGAATTCCTGGCACGACGGCGTCGGCCACCGCCAGAATGGGCCAGTCAGGATTGGGATACAGCTTCTCCGCTGCGATCATCGGGAATACAACGGCGGCGCTGCGCTTCTCCAGCAACACCCGCCGCACTTCCGGGATGAACCGGGCGACGTCAGCCGAATCACCCTCCACCACCAGCCCGTCGAGCCCAGCTTCCGCGGTGCGTTCCGCGACCGATGAGGGATTATCGCCGGAGCGAACCAGACCGAGCACCGACAACCCGCGGGTGTGGGCTTGGCCTGCATAGGACCTGACCACGTTCTGTTGCTGCGCGTCCGTGTCGGCGTTGCCGCCCGTTCCCCACGTTACGAGCAGGCAGTTGATCGGGGTATCTCTCAGCAGATCCAGAGTAGCCGGGTCGTACCAGTTTGCGATGGTCTCCTTCATCGCCGGATCCGGGGGCAGCGTCTTGTTCTCCGCGCGTCGCTGCAGTTCGAGCGGCCCCCCCTGCCACCTCACCGGCACCCAGGTTTCGGGGCCACCGGCCAGTCCTGCACGGACTGCAATCGCCATGAATACGAGAAGAGCGGGCACATGAATCCTCCGGAAACCGGGAATCAGGATTCCGGATCCGCTTTGAAGGACCGGATCCAGTCCGGCCGGAGCAGGCAGGCAGAACATCTCAGAACCTTGTCGTAACAGGGGCGCCTGCGGGAGTATCTCACACTGTCTCGCCCGTCGACCCTGCAACACCGATGCACCGGGGTTTCATTTCTTCGTCGAATCCGCGCGTTCGAACAGCAGGGTGCCGAAATTCTCTGGAACATGATTTGGATCCAGGCCGGGCGCGCACGTCGGTTGCCAGCAGAGGAATTGCGAGTCGGGGCCCTGCCCTGCAATCCGGTACAAGTTCGCGCGCCACCGGGTGCCGGGCTGCACCGCTTCCTCCGTAACCGACTTCAGCGGTATGCGCGCGGCCGCGTACCAGATGCGAGCCTTGTCGTCGATCCTGGCGGATGTGTTCCAACCCGATCGCCAGTCTTTGTTCCCCTTGGTATTGTGTGTCTTGAGGTCGAGCGTGATGTCGAGATCGATCCAGTCGCCGGTCGGGGCAACTTCATACTCCTTGTACCGCCCGATGTTGTCCCAATCCGCACCCAGGAACACTTCCACCACATCGCGGTCCCACAATCCCGGGCGGGGCTTGTCGTTCTGGGCGGGGAGGAAGATGTTCAGCGATTCGTAGGGACACACG
>JAFNAG010000519.1 GCA_017860135.1 Acidobacteriota bacterium | reverse complement strand
AGCGGCGGAGGTCGCCTCGGGTTACGTAATGCTGGCAGGACTGATCTCAATACTCTTCTCTCGCATGGCCAGAAGAAGCTGATCATTGTGAGGAACGCATGCAGAAAAAAGGCTCTATTGTGCTGTGGCTCGTTCTGGCGGCGGTGCCGGCTTTCGCAGCGTCTCAGCCGGCGGCAACCAGGAACCTGGACGACTGGTTTTCGCCCCAGGGTGTGGCGTCCCTCTGGGTGAGAACCCACTGCGATCTCGAGTCGGCTGAGCGCGGGGTTCTACGCGCGACTTTCTGGAAGGGATACGGAACAACGGGTTTTGAGACTTCGCAGCTGACTGCCGCGGACTGGAGCTCGTGGAAGTCGTTCCGGTTTGACGTGGAGAACGACTACGACGAACCATTTTCGATCTACGTCCGCCTCTCCAACCGGGCGAATCATCCCGCGGCCGAAACGTACACAGGCGGCACCTTCGACGGATTCGTAATCGGCCCTGGCCGCAGCACGGTCGAGATCAGCCTGGAAAAGATGCAGTCGCCCGAAGAGCACCCGATTGATCCCGCGCGGATCACGTATGTGGGCGTCTTCTTCCGGCCGCTCTTCCTGCGCGACGGCATGGAGCTCAAGTTCACTGTGGACAGAACCTTCCGCCTTTCGAATCCAAGACTGAGCCCGGCTCCGGCGCTAGAACAGAAACAGCCTTACGGCGACCTGCTATTCAGTGAAACCGATCCGGCGTTGTCCATTCTGCGAGGTGAGGTCGAAACCGCAATAGTCGATCTCGGGAACATTATCGAACGGGCCAAGGGCCGCGGAATCGAGACTTCCTATGCTGAGATCTATCCTTTCCTCTCCAGGATTGCCTTCAATTCGCGGCTGGCAGCCTTCTGGCAGGACCGAGCCCGGGAGCAGCGCAAAGCGCTCGAATTCCTGCTCGCGGGCGCGAAGCAGGCCGGGAAGGACCTGCAGGGTACGCTCGACGGCAAGGCTTCACAGCCCCTCGTGCCTTCGGTTCCGGACTACGCAAGGCTTTCGATCCGCGACGGCTACTTCCGCCTCGGCGAAGATCCGTTCCTTCTTTTCGGTATGCTGTATAACCAGCGCGGTCCCCTGCTGCGGTGGTTTGCGAACAGCCAGACCGATTACGGCACGCAGCTGATCGCCGGCGGTACCAGGCACGACGTGGAGCGCCAGCCGATTTGGGACGCCTACCACAAGCATCCGGACACACACCGGGTCGGCTGGGATCACGCCGATCACATCATCCGCGACCGCAGCTCCTGGGAGGTGCTGGGCCCGCCGGTTAATGTGTGCCTGGAAAGCCCCAACAGCCGGGAGGCAATCGCAAAGATGATCGAGACCTTCGAGCGCGCCCATGCCGGCGACCGCGACCACCTCGTGCAGAACCTGGGCTACGAGTACACCTACGTCTGTTATTGCGATTTCACAGAGCGCCTGTGGGAGGACTGGTTGCGGAGGAAGTATTCAGACATCGGCGCAGCCAATCGAATCTGGGCAACGAGCTTCGCAGGTTTCGACAAGGTGTCCATGCCGCGGCAGGAGAATGCGGCGGCAAACCGCGCATTGTGGTTCGACTGGGCAAGCTTCAACCTCTATCGCTTCATGGAACAGATCCGCTGGACACGCGACCAGATCCGTCGGTGGGAGCCTGAGAAACCGCTGACGGTCGGATCTCCCTTCTTTGCCTTCAGCCCATCCCTTTGGACCGGCGTGGATGAAGAGGAACTCGCCGACTCGGGAATCACCGGCGTGGTCCTCGAGGAGAACTATGAGCTCGATACCCTCATGCCGGAATACCTGCACGCGCTGGCTGGAGTGAAACCTGTGATGGACTTCGAGTATCACGGCGTCATTCATCAGATCCTGCCCAGCTTCCTCCACGGCGACGCCGCCATCTCCATGTGGTGGTGGAACGACCGGAAACGCTGGACGCCCAATGAACCGATCAACGAGTGGGCTTCGTCCTTCCCGCAGAGCTACACAATAGCGCTCCAGGAGATAGCCAAGGCGATGCGCGACGCCCTCGATATCCGCCGCCTTGGCCGCGAGATTGCAGCGCTCGGAAGCGCTCCGCGGCCCGTCGCGCTGCTGTACTCGAAGACATCAATGCTCCAGCAGCTGCCCCTGCAATCCCGTGCGATGGACAGCTTTCCGTACCTCTCGGAGTTGAGGAGGACCTATAACGCGTCGCAGTCAGCCGGCCTGTATGTTGGACTGACCACCGAGAAGAAGATCCTCGCCGGCGACCTGCAGCAACGCAAGGTCCTCGTGCTTCCCGCCGTGGAATTCGTTCCCGAGCGAGTTGTTGCGGCGATATTGAAGTGGGTGGAGAACGGCGGAACGCTTGTCGTTTGCCCGGACTCACTTCTGGCCGACGAGTACGCTAGACCGACAGCGACACTCCGCTCGTTGGGCTTGCGGTTGACCCGCCGCGAACCTCCCCGCCTCAAACGAGGGGAGCTGTTGGTCACGGAATATAACTTGCCGGACCTGCCGCGCATGCCTCTTAAGAAGACCGGCGGGAAACCGTTCACGGTGGACGGCGTGCCGCTCACAGCCGCCGGGGGAAGGCAGATCATCGAGTGCAGGGCCCCCGAAGTGATGGCCCGTTTCGAGGACGGCGCGCCGGCAGCTATCCGGCTGCCACGCAGCAAGGGAACGATATTTTGGCTTGCAGCCCCCCTGGATCCGCCAAGCTGGGCGCTGTTCCTGTCGCAGGCGGCCGCGGATTCCGGCCTCAAGCCTGACCTTCGTGTCGTGCGGGACACCGGTGGCGCAATACCGGAACTCGAATATCGCACGGTCGCCTCCGGTGGAGTCCGGCTGGCCTATCTCTACAACAACTCGGATCAGGATCTGCAGCTCGCGCTTCAGCCGGCGTTCCCCTTCACGCGGATCGTGGACCGGCGCAAGGAAGTACAGCTGGAAGGGACCTCTCTGATCCTGACGGCGCGCGAAACCGCCATCCTCGAGTTCCGCTAGGCGGTCACTGGTGGCAGCTTCCAGGAGGGAGCCGGCGCGGACCCACACTGTGGTCGGGGAGTCATCCGATTCTGCCTATTCCTACCTGACCGGTTTCTCCTGTTGAAAGCAAAAGCTACCGATATGAGACTGAGTCGGGTTAAAATGACTCGCCCAAATGAACATGTCCCCTCGCATTCTCCTGTGGAAAGGGCATTTACTACTGGCAGCGGCATTCGTGTCGTTCGGCCTGTCGCCGCGCCTCATCAGCGTCGGCGGACTAACGCAGGTTTACGCCTCAGAAACGGCATCCATCCCCCGAGACGAAGTGAAGCGGCCTCCATCCCGCGTGACGAAGTCGGCCTGGCAAGCTGGTACGGGAATCCCTACCATGGCCGGAAGGCCGCCAACGGCGAGATCTATGACATGCGCAGGCTGACCGCGGCACACCGCACCCTGCCTTTCGGAACCCGCGTGCGCGTCCACAATCTCGAGAACGACAGGGTGGTCGATGTCCTGATCACCGATCGCGGGCCCTTTGTGGAAGGAAGGCTCATCGACCTGTCGCGAGCCGCAGCGCGCTTGATCGGGATGCAGCGGGCCGGCACGGCACGCGTCCGCCTTGAACTGCTCTCGGTTCCGGCCGCGACCCCGGCTGGCAGTTTCGCCGTGCAGGTGGGAGCCTTCAGAATCCGCGCAAACGCAGAACGGCTTCGTGCCGAAATGAAGCGGCGCTTCGGGTATGCGATCATCGTGCCGCGC
>JAFNAG010000518.1 GCA_017860135.1 Acidobacteriota bacterium | reverse complement strand
TCCCTTGGGCAGTCCGAAGATCCGGTGGTTCTCGTCGGACCAGAGCAGTTCGTTGCGCTGTATGTTCAGGCGCCAGCTCCCGATCCGGCCGACGGACTGGGCCCAGTTCAGATCGGCTTGGTTTTCCCGAAGAGCCTGTTCGACCCGTCTGCGGTCCGTTACGTTTTTGAAAAACACGCTGATGCCTTCGTCGGAGGGATAAGCTCGAGCCTCGAACCATGCGTTCAGCGGCGGATAGAAAGCTTCCACGGTTTTGGTGACTCGTTCGGTCATCGCCTTCTGGTAGGCCCCCTCGAAATCGGATCCAACGGCTTCCGGGAATACGTCCCACAAGATACGGCCCAACATCGTTTCACGAGCCTGCCCGATCGCTTTGGCACCCCTTTCGTTGATGAACGTTACCCGGAACTGCCGATCGAGGCTGAAAAACCCGTCGCTGATGCTCTCCAGGATCGCCGCTAACCGATTGTGACTATCCTGCAGCTGCTGCTCCGTCGCCTTCAACCCGCTAATGTCCAACCCATAGATGCGAAAGCTTCGCGATTCCGTCATGAAATGAAGCGTCTGGTGGTACCATCGATCGCCGACGGCCACCTCCCGATGGAACGAGCCCGTCCCGCGTTGGGCTACCGATAGCTTCACGGCCTCCCAGTCGCTCAGCCAGGGGTGTTCCCTGCCGCGCTGCTTGAGATCCGGCAACAACCGCTCCGCTTGGGGGTTGCAGAACCGCACCTGTCCGTCCAGGTCTACTTCCGTAATCGGATTGGGATTGAGCCGCGGAAAGCTGGCCAGGTGGATAATTCTTTCTCGCGACGTTTCCCGTTCGGTGACGTCGGTTGAGATGCCGGACAGCAGACTCAAGCGTTGCTCCGCGTCGAAAAAGCCGATGCCGGTTTCCTCAAGGATGACGAGACTTCCATCGGGTCGCACGAGCCGGTATTTCGTGGTGTAGGACGGTCGGTCTCGTGTCAGCGTTTCCAGCAAGGCAACGAAACGCCCGCGGTCTTCCGGATGGATGCGCCGGAAGAAATTCTCACCCGAGTCGCGGAGGGCCTCCTGTCCGCTCAGGCCGAGCAGCCGCCCGCACTCCTCCGAACGCGTGACCTCGTCGGTGGCCGGGTTCCACTCGAACGCAAAGGAGCGGCTGACCTGGAGTGCCTGGCGGATGCGCAGCTCGCGTTTGCGCAGTTCCTCCTCTATCTGGCGATACTCCGAAATGTCCCGGATGATCAGATTCGTCCACTTTGTCCCGGCTGCACCGCCTTCGAACACCAGGGCTTCTACAGGAAACTCATCCCCGCTTTTTCGGCGCAGCGTCACCGATAAGTAATGGCCAGGGGGCCGCTCAAGCAAATCCTGAAAAGCGCGACGAACTTCCCCGGCCGGCGCAATCAGATCCATCAACAGCCGCCCGGCCGCCTCCGCGTACCCGTAGCCGAAAATCGCTTCTGCCTGCGGGTTCCACAGCACCACCCGGCCCCTGGAATCGAGGGAAATGACGGCGGCACGCAGGGCATCGACCAGCGTCCGGTAGTTGGATTCGGACTCGAGGTAGTAGTCGGCGACCGCCGCCTTGATGTCGAAACCTTTTTGAAGGGTCGCACGGATGGCAACCACGCAGGCCGCCAGGAGATAGACGTGGCCGAGGCTCTGGGACAGGCGCCCCGTCCAACTGAGAACGCTTCCGGGGGCCGCAATCGACACGTCGACCAGCCCCAGCGTGATGAGGCTGAGCCCCAGTCCGTAAACGCGCAGCGCCATGCTGCCGCGCCGCATGGCCTCGCGCAGGAGGAGAGCGGCAGCCACCGATAAAACGGCAATCGACAGGGTGAGGACCAACTGCCGCACCGGGGTCGTCCCCTCTCCGGTGATGTAAAAAGGCGGAACCCAATCGTAGCGGGCTGCTGTCCAGATAAGCCCGGTGAGTGCCAGAACGCCGACGAGGGCAACGGCAACCTTGCGTGCACCCGGTTCCATCCAGCTGGATCTCGGTTGCCCGGCGCTCACAGCCGCCGCCAGATGCATCAGGGAGGCCAAGAGAACGCTGAGGTTGTGCACGGTGACCGCATCGTTGGGTCCCTCGGAGCCGCCGATGATCAGGCTTGAAATCACAAAGCCCGCACCCATCGCGACCAGGCCGCAGCCGACATAGAGGAGCACGGACAGGCCGCTGGCCAGATAGCCGCGCATGGCCAGCCAGGCTCCTGCAGCCGATACGGCCGTTACCGGCACCATGTTGAGCAGCAACACCATCATCCGGTTTTCGTAGCTGACCTCCACCAGGCCGCTGAACCAGATGAGGAGCAGGGTGGATGCGGCGACTGCATAGACGGGCAGGGTCGCCGCTCGGCCGGCCCAAGAGGGCCCGGCAGTCTGAGCCGGAGCTGTCTCGGTTCTCAAAATGCCTCCTCGGCCGCAGGATAATCCTGCGGCGTCTATTCTAAACAGAGCCAGACACGCAACATTGGATTTTCAATGAGATAATACGTGATCCCTCGATAGATTTTCAAGCGGATTATGGCAGCGAAGGGGTTCTGGTTCACGGGATCTCTTCTGCTACATTGGATACGAAGATACGTTCTCGCCACGCATAAATTACAGGTTTGACCCTGTTTCCTTGCATCGCTTGCCGATGCTATTACTCCTGTCACGGCGCCTACCGGTTTTCCGGAATTCAGGCAGAGGCTCACCGAATCCTGAAACTCCAGCCGGGCAGGACAGGCTCTGAATCGATTCAACCTTTTACTGACGTTGGGTGTTTCGCGGAGGTCTTATGCTGACACCACAGGCAGCAACAGCTCCAGGTACGGTGAAGGATCTGGTGACGGTCATTGCCCAAAGCCTGGTGGACAACCCCGATTCAGTATCCGTCGGCGAGGTCTCCTCGGGTCAGACCATGGTGCTGGAACTGCGCGTGGCCAAAACGGACATCGGCAAAGTGATCGGCCGTTAAGGCAGGACCGCTCACGCCCTGCGCACCATCATAACTGCCGCTTCGGCAGAAGATAAGAAAATGGCGGTCCTGGAAATCATGGAATGATGGGATGACGCGGCGGCCTTCTGTGAGCTGACCGCCGCATCAAAATGGTGAGCCGTCAGTTGCGGAGTCAAGCGGTCAAACAGCCTTCAATGGCCAGACAATCGCCACAGCGTTTCCATATCCAAGGCGGCAGCCCCAGCGGAGCGTGCCGCCGCGCGCCTCCACGCGGCTTCTGACCGCAACGAAGGCCATCCCTCTCTGTGAACCGTCCTCCAACGGCATTTTTTGACTGCAGTCTATGTCGTCATCCAGAATCTTCAATTTAAGCGCGCCTGCGCCCGGCTTCAGAGAGATTTTCACGCGGCTCGCCCGGCCCTGCGTAATCGCCGACGACAGGATCTTCTCCAAGACCCGGAAGATGTCCGTTTTCAACCAAAGGGGAATGACGCTTTCGTCCGCCTGGATATCCGTCCGAATGCGGAGACCCGGAGCTGCATGG
>JAFNAG010000517.1 GCA_017860135.1 Acidobacteriota bacterium | reverse complement strand
GCCTTCATGATGGTCGGGCTGGGAGTCTCGAGTATCGTCCCCTCGGTGTACAGCGCAGCCGGGAAGCAGAGCAAAGTGGCACCTGGAATTGCGCTGGCTACGGTTGCGAGCGTAGGTTTTCTCGGATTTCTGATGGGGCCTCCCCTGATTGGCTATGTTTCTGCAGCCGCCGGGCTGCGTTCCTCGTTTGCCGTGATCGGTATCTGTGGGATCTGCATCACCCTTTTGGTTTCAAAAATCGAGACGGTGCTTTAGAATCAGCAGGTTCTCAGACGGCAACCTTCGCGAGTCAAGACAACGCCTCGGGCATCGACATACTGCCGCAATTGGCGGAGCTTGTTTCTCAGGAGGTGGAGGTGGTCTCTCCGGCGGACATCGGAGCGGAGATACCCGGTGCAGCGAACAGGCTGCACAGGGTACTTCGCCTCTACGGGTCGAACGGCTCGGCCAGGGCGTGGCGGCAGCTGTTCAAGTATCTCTGTCGAAGGGCCGTCCGCCGGCCCGTGCCGGAGTACATCTGGCTCGCGCCGACATACCGCTGCCAGTGCAAGTGTCCCCATTGCTACTCGGATGCTCCCGGCAGGCGAGAGCACGTCGAACTGGACACCGGGGTCTGGAAGTCCGTGCTCGAGCAGGCGAAGCAACTGGGTGTGCTCGAGGCCACCTTCTCCGCCGGAGAGCCGCTCCTCAGGCAGGACATCGCCGAACTCGTCCGCCATGCTAACAACATCGGGCTGCTCACTCGCATAAGCACGAACGGGC
The DNA here is from genome assembly GCA_017860135.1 of Acidobacteriota bacterium. Lineage (GTDB taxonomy): Bacteria > Acidobacteriota > UBA6911 > UBA6911 > UBA6911 > JAFNAG01. The sequence goes on along the minus strand of JAFNAG010000517.1, from coordinate 2,719 downwards.
TGCTGTTGACCAGGGAGCGCGTTGCGGAACTGAAGGCAGCCGGCCTGACGCAGTGCGGTGTGTCGATCGACGACGCCGACCCCGAGGTGCACGACCGCCTGCGCGGAGTGCCGGGAGCACACCGCCGTGCCTTGGAGGCCATCAAACGACTGCAGGACGCAGGCATTGAGTGCCAGATCCTGGGGTGCGCCGCCCGGAGGCTCATCCCCGAGGGCCTCGAACGGATTGTCGCGCTCGGCAGGGAACTGGGCGTGATGTCCGTCTTCTTCTCCTTTCCGATCGCGGCCGGTCGTTGGGAAGATGCCGCCGACGAACTGCTTACCGAAGAGGAGAAGGCGCAGGTGCGATCGCTCCGCGACATGAAACTCGTCCACCTCGAGATCCCGACGCCCCGTTACCGGTGCTGCGTGGTCATGAAGTCGATGCTTTTCGTCTCACCCTCCGGCGACGTGGCGCCCTGCCCGTTCACCCCGTTCATCATGGGAAACATCCGGGACCACACGCTCGGCGAGTTCTATCGCCTCTACTGCGAGCAGATGACGATTACGTGCGCAGGTCACTGTCCGCTGAATCGCCCCGAATGCCGGGAAGCGCTCAAGAGCCGCGTAGAAGCCATCGCAGCGTCCCTCAACTCTTGAATGCTCCGGCCAAGACCGAACTGCTCGAAGGAGGAAGGGTCATGCCAAGGATTACGCGCAGGTCCCTGATTTGCGCAGCAGCGGCTCCCACGCTGTCAGCTCTCGAGAGCGGGGCGCTGAAGCCTGACGCCCCATTCCGCAGGCGCACCCACCCGCTCGAGGGCGTTGCCCGCGAAAAGGTCAGAATCACCGATGTGAAGGTGACCCTCCTGTCGTACGCGCTGAAGGACAAGGCTTGGTTCACCGCGACGCAGCTGATCTGGAAGTCCGACTGCGTGCTGGTCGAGGTCTTCACGGACGTCGGGATCGTGGGCATCGGCGAATCGAGTCCTTACGGCGGGCCGGAATGGATCAAGAAGACCATCGATGATGATGTCAAACCCTCGCTCATCGGGAGAAATCCCTTTGATGTTGAACACCTGGCGACGGGGTGGTCCGGGCAGAGGCCAGGCTACATTGCCTGGGCAGGAGCGGACGCGGCGCTGTGGGACATCATCGGCAAAACGAAAGGTATGCCGGTTTACCAGCTTCTCGCGACGCAGGCGCCGCCGGCGCCCCGCATCCGAATGTACGCTTCCGGTGGAGTCGAATACGCTTGGTACGGGCGTCCTGAGGACGTGATCGACGAAGCGGTGCGCCACAAGGAAGAAGGCTATTCCGCGTTCAAGCTCCGTATCGGCACGGAGTGGCACAACAGCGGGATGACCACGCGGAAATACATCCCCTACCTCTACAAGCTCCGTGAAGCCGTGGGGCCCGACATGGACCTGATCCAGGAGATCAATATGCGGCTCTCGCTCGAGGAGTGCCTCGAGCTCTGTCCTGTGCTGGAGGAACTGCGGTTTCTATGGCTCGAGGAGCCGGCTCGCACGAGCGAGCCGGATGCCCTCGAGCAGCAATTGAAGATCAAGTCCGCCCTGCGTAAGGTCATGTTGTCCGGCGGCGAATCGAGAGGTGATCGATTCTCTTTCAAGGAGTGGATCGACCGCGATGCGTACGACGTCGTCCAGCCCGACTGCAATGTCACCGGCGTGACCGAAGCCTGGCACATCGCCGCGATCGCGCACCTGAAGCAGAAGTACTGCTGCCCGCACAACTGGCATGGCGGACTGACGACGATGGCCAACGCCGCGCTGGTGGCGGCGATCCCCAACCGCCTGATGCTGGAGCTGAACCAGACCTACAATCCTTTCAAGGAGGAGATCTTCAAAGAACCGTTGATCGTGAAGAAAGGCTACATGGATCTGCCCCGCAAGCCCGGTTTCGGGATGGAACTGAAGCAGGGCCTGTCACAGAGATTCCCTTATCTGCCGGGCTCTTACTCGAAGCCAAATCCGTTCCTTCCTGCTGCGTAGCAGGATTCTTCACAGGCGCCGGCACGTGATTTTGAACGTGTATGCGTAACGGCAGGGGCGCTGCGAAGGCGGTCGGATGATAAGCGCGTCGGCTGTTTGTTTCCACTGCACCGCCTCTCCGAGGCCGAGCATCTCGACCTTGTCGATGGACTTACCTGCCAGCGAGGTCAGGTGCAGTTCGGCTTCAGGCCACTCCAGGGCGATGGCGTAGAGCGTATCTCCCTTACGGGTAAGCCGCACGTCGCCATCCCGGTAATTCTCCCAGTAGGTTGACCCGTAGATTGCCTCGCCGTTGACGCGCAGCCACTCGCCTACCTGGCGCAGGCAATCCTGCATGATTTCCGGAATCGTGCCGTCGGCCCGGGGACCGATGTTGATCAGCAGGTTCCCGTTCTTGCTGACGACGTCTGCAAGATAGTCGACGACTTCGTTGGCGGTCATATACTCGCTCGGCTTCAGGCGGCGGTTGTAGCCCCAGGAAGTCGGATCGAGCGAATCGCAGGTTTCCCACTTCTGCCTGGAGACATAGTTCATTCGCGTGCGTTCAGGCGTGGAGAAGTCGCCGAGGAACTTTCCATCAGTGTCGGGGCCCCAGCGGTCATTGGCAGCGACCTCGGCAGGATCTTCGGAGTGGTTGTAGAAATATGCCAGCACCTGCTTGCTGTTCCAGTAGTCGGCCGGAAGGGGATTGCCGGACCAATCCTTGACCGGGCCGATGTTCACGTC
>JAFNAG010000173.1 GCA_017860135.1 Acidobacteriota bacterium | reverse complement strand
TATTCCTACCTGAATGCTGGACCGGGTAGTATCATCATAGTTAGCGTGACGGTTGCGTTTGGCGCTTCGACCTGCGGAGTTACGGATGGAATCAATCTTCCAGGACATCAGGTTCAGTCTGCGGCTCTTGTGGAAAGACAAGGGTTTCGCAGCCACTGCGATCGCCACTCTGGCATTGTGCATTGGGGCGAACGCCGCCATCTTCAGCGTCGTGAACGCAGTCGTACTGCGGCCGCTGCCCGTGCCCGAACCCGAAAGCATCATGTCTTTGTTCAACAGTTACCCGAAGGCGGGCGTGATCCGGGCCAGCAACGGCGTGCCGGACTATTACGACCGTCTCCAGGGAGCTGCTGCATTCGAAGAACAGGCTCTCTATAACAACCCGCAGGTCACGATCGGGGAAAAAGGCTCCGTGGAGCAGGTGCGGGCCATGGGGGTGACCCCCTCCTTTTTCCGGCTCCTGCGCGTCAAGCCGCTGCGGGGGCGCATTTTCGCTGAGGAAGAGGGAGAACCGGGCAACGAACGCAAGGTGATCCTCAGCTATGCGCTGTGGCAGCAGCTGTACGGTGGCCAGGACTCCGCAATCGGCCGGGACCTGCGCATCTATGGCAATCCCTATCGCATCGTCGGCGTCATGCCGCCAGACTTTGCTTACCTGATTCCCGAAATACGACTTTGGCGGCCACTGGCTTTTACGCCGGAGCAGAAATCCGCATCGGGACGCCACAATAACAGCTACCAGATGATCGGGCGCCTGAAGCCGGGTGCCACCCGGGAACAAGCCCAGGCGCAGATTGACGCGATCAACACTGCCAATCTGGACCTGTATCCCGAGTTCAAGGAAATAATCACAAACGCCGGCTTCCGCACGACGGTCGTCCCCCTGCAGGATGATGTCATCCGCGACGTCAGGAAAACGCTGATCCTTCTCTGGGGCGGCGTCCTTTTCGTGCTCCTCATCGGGGCAGTGAATATCGCCAACCTGGTGCTGGCGCGATCCGGTTCCCGGATGCGGGAACTGGCGATGCGCTTCGCGCTCGGCGCAGGCCGACTGCGCGTGGCCCGGCAGCTGCTGACGGAAAACCTGCTGCTCACGGCGATGAGTTCCGTGCTGGGTCTGCTGCTCGGCTATTGGGGCCTGAAGGCGCTGAACCGCATCGGGCTTGACCGCGTTCCGAGGGCCGGCGAAGTTGCCCTGGACGGAACAGTTGTGGCCTTCATTCTCGGGCTCACTCTCGTCGTCGGCCTCGTCATCGGACTGATCCCCGTCGCCCACGCTTTTCACGTCAGCCTGAGCTCGGTTTTCCGGCAGGACGGGCGCGGCGGAACCAGCCGCAGCACGCGCGCGATACGCAACACCCTGGCCGTAGCGCAGGTCGCCATCGCCCTTCTCCTGCTTGTGGGCGCCGGTCTCCTGCTCGCCAGTTTCCGGCAGGTGCTGGCCATCCATCCGGGATTCAGCGCCCCAAGGCAGATCCTCACAGGGTCGGTGGCCCTGCCCGCCGCCCGCTATAACGGGGATGCCGCGCTGCGCACATTCATGGGGCGCTGCCTCGAGAGTATCCGCAAATTGCCGGGTGTCCACGTCGCCGGTGCGACGGATACGATCCCTTTCGGCGGCAGATCGAGCGATAGCGTGATCCTCGCCGAGGGGTATGTGATGAAGCCGGGGGAATCGCTCGTCTCACCCAACCAGATAGTGGTAACGCCTGGATATTTCGAAGCCATGGGAATTTCCCTCCTGCAGGGGCGGTTGTTCGATGAACGCGATCAGGAGTCTTCCCCCCGCGTCATCATCATCGACGACCGCCTGGCCCGGCGATTCTGGCCCGACAGCAGCCCGATCGGAAAACGAATGTGGAGGCCCTCGAGCGCCAAAGACCTCGTCAATCCCGATGCGAATTCGCGCTGGTATACCGTGATCGGTGTCGTGCGCAGCGTCAAGATCCTCGCCCTCGTCGACACGGATGAGCGCGTCGGCGCGTATTTCTTTCCCTATCCTCAGACGCCGCGCTCCGGCATCACGTTCGCCGTCAAAACCTCCTCCGAACCGGCGAGCCTTATCGCCTCGATCCGCGGCAGGATTGCCGAACTGGATCCGGAACTTCCCCTCTACGATGTAAAAACAATGGATCAGCGCACTCAAGAGTCGCTGATCTCCCACAAGGCGCCCATGGTCCTGTCGATCGTTTTCGGCCTGATCGCACTGCTCCTTTCGGCAGTGGGGATCTACGGCGTGCTCGCCTACATGGTGGCGCAGCGCACGAAGGAAATCGGCATCCGGGTTGCGCTCGGCAGCACACCCGAGGGGATCTTCGGGCTGATCCTGAAGGAAGGAGTCTTTCTCCTCGCGATCGGGCTCGCGCTGGGGCTGGCAGGGTCTGCCGCGTTGGGAAAGTATATCCAAAGCCTCCTATATGGAGTGAAACCAATGGATCCTCTGGTGCTCTCCCTGGTCCTTCTTATCCTGGCCCTGGCCGCCCTGACGGCCTGCGCCCTGCCTGCCCGCAGGGCCACACGCGTCGATCCCATCGACGCGCTGCGCCAGGAATAACCCCGGACTGCCAGTAAGGAAATCGAAAGGGACCCCGCAGGTGTCCGGCAGGACAGCCCCGGGGCGCAAGCCCTGGGAATCGAAAAGGACCCCGCAGGGGTCCGGCAGGACAGCCCAGGGCGCAAGCCCTGGGAATCGGAAAGGACCCCCGCAGGGGTCCGGCAGGACAGCCCGGGGCGCAAGCCCTGGGAACTGGTGCAGGTCCGGATGTCCGCCCTGAATGGGCGGTGCAGGCCGCTTCGGCATTTCCGGATTGGCATCCTGCGCGTCCATGTCACCATGGCTCGCGCGCTGGCTTTTCCTGCACGACCCTTTCAGGGTCGGAGCGTGGGCGATTCCCCGGGTGCGAGGTTGCGTGCTTCTTCCCAGGGCTTGCGCCCTGGGCTGTCCTGCTCGACCCTTTCAGGGTCGGAGCGTGGGTGATTCCCCGGGTGCGAGGTTGCGTGTTTCTTCCCAGGGCTTGCGCCCTGGGCTGTCCTGCACGAGCCTTTCAGGGTTGTCTGCGTCCAGTAACCGGGCCTCACCCCGGCATGTCGGCGAGACATAATGGCGACCGGCATAGATCGGGGGCGGTTGCTCACTGCCGGCCCTCTGCGCCTCATGAGGCGTTCACAGCTAACCATCAGACGGCGCGTGGCCACAGTCTCTCTCAGGTGTGGGCAACAACCAGCGCTGTGCGGGGCACGCTAAAACCACGCATTCCAGCCGTAATCGATTACACAGTTACGCAACAGAAACCAGATAATCTCGCGGCAGGAACCAGGTATATGCCGGTCATACCGTGAGGCGGTTATTTCGAGCCGAAGCCCTCGGGCCACAACCGACGGATCTGGTCGTCGAGACCGGTCATCTCCCATCGGGTCAGGGCGATCGGAATCATTCCGGCAGCGAAAAACGCATCCAGGCAGTTTTTGAGCACAAAGGCGTCGCCGAGCCGGCGGCTTTCGTCGGCAATCAAACCCTGGAGTTGCACCGAGCCGATGAGGTAGCCGACACCATAAGTCGGCTGCCGCAAGTACAGCTCGATATCGTGCCACATCGTCGGACTATCCTCAGGGAGCCATTTCTCGGGAGTGTGCTCGATGTTGTACTGGAAACCTTCCATCAGGGTCAGCTCGTTGGAGTGGATCTTCAGGTCCGACAGCGAGCGGGAGGCACGGAAGCCCAGGAGATTGTAGTCGAGTTCCCTGGCCCGGGGCCGTTTGTCGAGGAGACCGACGTGCATCATGATTTCTTCCATGCCGGTGGCGACGGCCTCGGCGCGCACGCCGTCGATGAAGTAGAGGCGGGTGGTGCCGCGAATCGGGCGGGAATCGCTGCGATGGCGAATTGCGTCCGGGCCGTGGCCGATAAAATCATGAGGCATCAGGGGGAGGGGATCACGATCCTGGACTTGTGCGAAGTAATCCTTCACGGGACCCCGGTTCCAGGATTTCACCGGATTGAGTGTGATGAAGTCGGGGACGGTGAAGAGCTCTTCGCTCTTCAGGAAGTCCAGGAGGAACTCTTGCCCCTCGTTGAAGAGCTTGAGATATTCCTCCCTGCCCGTCACTGCCTTGTGCGGCGGAAGCCGCCGGTTGCGGTGCTTTTCAAATGCAATCATCGAAAGGGCGCGCTCATATTCGCGTTCGGAGACGCCCACCAGCTGATCATGCGTGTAGGGGAGGAGCGAAACGTTCTTGAGATACCAGTTGTAATGGTCGACGCCGATGCCCGAGCGCGCCGTCCACCGCTCCTTATTCCCTTCGAGCCAGGATTTGAAATCATCCACCGCGGCGAGGGCTTTCTCGGCGTCGGGAACAAGCTCGGGATGGTGTTTAGCCAGCTCAGGAACGAACTCGCGGAGCAACCGCCCTTCTCGTTCCTTGGACCGGATCCCCAGCATCGTCAGGTCGGCCGTCGGTTCGGTCAGGTTCGTCCTGGCTTGCGCAAGGATCGACGGGATGGCCCGGAGCCGTGTCGCGACATTGGGGAGGCGGTCCTGCGGGATCGGAAGCCTGGGTATGGACATCCGCGGCCACATCTTGGGTCCGAACTGGAATTCCACCACGATGTACCATGCGGGATCGCGCGACCAGGGCCGGAGGACGCGGTGGTCGAACTCGAGGCCGTTCATCTCAGCCCTCACCAGGAGATAGTCGACTTTCCGGGAGACCGGCCACTCGGAAATGTCCATGGCTGCAAGCCGCCCCTGAAGTTCGGCCAGACCCTGGCGCTGAGCGGCCATCGCTGCCGGCGTGTAATCCGGGACGCCGTCGACCACTTTGGGGCGCTGGAACTCCCGGAATTCCTTGAAAAGCGCGACCAGGTCATCGAAGGAAGCTTTGGCCTTGGCCGGCGTAGTAACGGCTGATTCGGGCGTCCCGCACCCGATCGAACCGGCAATCAGTGCGAACAGGAGAAATGCCGCGGTGAGTTTCGCCTTTTGGTTGTTCAACATTGGCCCTCCTATAACCGGAGGCGGAGGCCGGTCACAGCCGCCTCCGTCCCGGGAAACCAACTTCAGAGCGCATAGTATCACCTCTCCCATTTGATGAGCCTCGAAAGTTCACGGTGGCCGATTCCTTCGCCGCTGGTCTCACTGCTATCTGCCCAGCCGCTTCATCTCATCGTCGAGGCCGGTCATTTCCCAGCGGATGAGCGACTGCGGGATCAGCCCTTTGGCGAAAAACTCGTCCAGGAAGGTCCTGAGGCCGGCGTCGTAGCCTTTCATCCTGGAATAGTCCGCCAGGAGCTTTTCCACCTGCACCTTCCCTACGACATAGCTCGTGCCATATCCCGGCTGGGAGAGATAGATCGACATGTCACCCCAGATCGTGGCTCCGTCGGGAAGGACCCACCCGTAAGGCGTGGTCTTCACCGCATATTGGATGGCCTCCTCTACCGTCCATTCGCGGCTGTGCAGCTTCAGGTCCGCGATGGCCCGGATGGCGCGGAAGGCCAGAAGGTTCAGCACCAGTTCCCGAACACGCGGATTCCTGTCGAACATGCCGGCGCCGAGCATCATCTCCTCGAACGCCGTGGCAAAGCCTTCTGCCCGGCTGTCCCAGATGTTGTATAGCAGCGGCGTTCCGCGCAGCGGATCGGTGTTTCGCTTTTCCCGCTGCTTTTCCAGCCAATGAACGCTGTGGCACAGTAGGGGCAGCGGGTCGCGATACGTGATTTGCGTGAAGTAGTCGCGGCGGTCGGGCGGGGCGAAGGAACGCACTTCGTCGCTGAGGCTCATGTACTCAGGAACAGTGAAGATCTCTCTCTTTCGCAGGAAATCGAAGTAATACGCGACAGCCTCCTTCTGGCGCCGCTGGAGCTCGTCCAGGTCCGCTGCGGCCCGGAGCGGCGGAAGGGAGGCGTTGCGCCGCTTCTCGAGCTCGAGATAGGCCAGCGAACGCTCGAGTTCCCGCTCGGCGATCCGCAATTGATCGGCCCAGGTGTACGGAACAAGGTGGACATTCTTCTGGTACCAGTCGAAATCCGCGATCCCGATGCCCGAGGGGCCTTTCATTGACTTGTGCCGCTCCTCGAGCCAGCCACGGAATTCATCCACGGCCGCCCTGGCCTGCTCTGCAAGCGGGACGAGGTCAGGATGCATGGCGCTCATGCGTTTGCCGAGACTTTCCATTGCAGCGCTCTCACGCCCCTTCTGCCTGATCCCGAGCAGCCAGAGGTCGGCGGTATCTTCCACGAGGTTGGTCTTTGCCTGGGCCAGAATCGCCGGGATCGCAGAGAGCTTTTCGCGGACCAGTGCGTGGCTTTTTTCATCAAGGGGAAAAGTGAGCTGCCAGAGGTTGAGGACGCCATGGATCTCGGGACCTTCGCGCAGCGGGACGTCGTGCTCCGAGGTCTGGATGACGGCGTAGAAGACCGGGATGCGCGACCACGGACGGAGAACACGGTGGTCGAACTCGAGCCCGTTGATCTCCGCCCGAATGACCTCGTAGTCGACGCGCCGGGCGACAGGCCATGTCATCGGATCGAAGGCGGCAAGCCTGTCCTGAAACTCCTTGAGGCGGGATTTCTGCGCGGCCATTGCCGCGGCCGTGTAGTCGGGAACACCGGCTGTGACTTTGGGCTTCTGGAACTCACGAAATTCCCTCCAGAAGCTCAGCAGGTCCTCGTAGCTTTGCTCTGCTGGAAGGGCAGGTGTGACGGTGTCGCCGCTCCCTGCCTGTTCACCCGAAGGCCCCGAACTGCATCCGGCGAGAAACACGAAAAGACCTGCGGTGAAAACTATGCTCCTTAACTTCGGCATGGTAAACCTCCCCAAGCGATCCAGTCCAGACAGCACGGTGAGCGCGGGCTTCGGAGGGTGTCCAACTGTTGACACACGGCAAGCTGAGGCGCGAAGCGCCGGCAGGAAATAGCCCCGCGCGTCAGCGCGGGATCGGCGCAGAGCCAGAAGGGAGGCTGGAAGGGCCGGCACATCCCTCATATTTCCGGGAATTCAGTGCCGCGCCTTCGGCGCTCAACCATGTTCCATCCCTATCCCGGCCTGACGGCCGGGCCTATTTACTGCCGGCCCTTCGGGCCTGGACACGCCGTGATTCAACCGTTGAACAGCCTCTAAAGCCTGTGCTCACTGATAAGCTGCCGCGTGCTCTCAAACAAATAATTCTCCCCACCCCAGCCACTCTACCACATCCACACTCACGCCCCGGCCCCCGACCTGCAGCACCACCGATGCCACATGCCTGATAATAAGGTATTTTGACGCGCACGGGCTAAAGCCCGGGCTCACGATTCATTTACAGCGAGCGCGAGCTTCAGCCCGCGCGCTTTAAAACCAATAACTCTCCCCACCCCAGCCACTCTACCACATCCGCACTCACCTCCTAGCCCCCGACCTGCAGCACTACTGATGCCACAGGCCTGATAATAAGATATTTTGAAGCGCACGGGCTAAAGCCCGTGCTCACTGATAGGCCCCCGCGAGCGCCCTGCGCGCGGGGACAAACCCCGGATCGAACTTCAGCGCTTCCCTGTAAGCTTCCGCCGCGTCCTGATGCCGCCCGTGCGTCGACAGATACCTGCCACGGTTGTAGCTCATCCCCGCGTATACCGGGAGCACCTTGAGTGTGACAACGTCATCGGGTGCGAAGCGCAAGGTGCCGTCCACAAGCCCGCGCGTCACGAGTGCCGGGTGGGCGGGCTCATGAAACTCCCGGTCGCCGAAGAGTTGAAACACCAGGCCCTGCGGCACGAGCTGATAATTCCCAACCATCTCCTCGACCCACCCGCGATCGGCACCCTCGACGCCATAGGTCGCAATCTCCTGCGTCACGTACACCGGCGCCGACCGCGCGTGACCGGCGATCAGAGTGAGTATCAGATCCTGGAATCGTGCGCTGATGCGCCGGTTGAGAGTTGCGTCGCGCTGGTAAAGCTCCGGATCCTGCTCCCAGAGCCGCAAATCCTCCAGGAATGATTGAACCTGCGCGCGCAGCCGGTGCATCGTCTCCGGGTAAGTCCGTTCGAGGTAGGGGAAATACCAGGGCCGGCGCAGGTGGTTGATGTCGATCACGATCGCGTCTTTGCGGAGGTTCTCAATCTCCTGCAGATAGAGCATGGGGGAGTACACCTGCCAATCGAGCGTCAGGAGCATCCCGCCGGGTGCGACCGTCGACAGCATGTTTTGCACATAATCCTGCGCGATGTAGTAGTTCCTGCGATTGTTCCAGGCATAGTTCGAAACCGCAGCGGCGCCCGGCACCGCGAGGAGCAACACGACGGCCGCAACATGGTCGAGCCGGAACCCGCGCCGGGATTTCATTCGGAGCAAAGCCGGCAGCTGGCGCACCCCGCAGGCAGCAGCCAGGATGAGGAAGAGGAATACCGGGAGGTAATAGGCGTCCTTGTCCTCGGCGATTTCGTAATTCATGTTGTAGGCGAGGTTGGCGGCCACACCGATGCACAGGAACCAGAATAGCGGGCGCGCGCGGCGGTAGATGCAGACAGAGCCAATAATCGCCAGGATTAACGCCGCGGGAAACCAGGCAGGCCCGAACTCGTGCAGCAGGCGCGATGCGAAGTCCGCCAGTTGGCGCATCATCAGCTCCGGCCGGGCTTCGAAGTACACCCGGTACTGCCAGCCGGTCACATGTGCCAGGAACCGATCGAACGTGCGCGGGTCGCCCCAGTTCATCAGAGGCGAGCGCGCGGCTGCCAGCGGGAGGTGGACGTAGATTCCAAGCCCGGCGCAGGCCCAGCCCGCGGCGATCCACAGCCGTCTGCCCGAAAAGAACTTCGCGCCCTCCGTCAGGAGCACCAGCGCCGCGCACGCGGGGAGGATCAGGCCGACGGTCACGTGGTGCACGCCGAGAGCAAGGCCGAAGGTGAATGCAGCGGCGTGCAGCCACCTGTCCCGGCGCCGGACGCGGGAACTTGCGCCGTCCGGCATTGCGGCCTCCGCGCGCCCCGTGAGCATGAGGCGCCGCGGCGCCGGCTTCCCACCCGGTGCGAAAGGCTTCGAACGCAGCGAGGCAGATTACTGCCACAGCCAGTGCCGCAAACAGGGCCGAAGCGAAATTCACCCGTTGCGCCATGCTGCCGACGGGCGCCAGAGAGGCAACGTGCGCCAGCAGAACGTAGAGCGGAAATCCGGGCGGATGGGCCACGCCCAGGGAATGCGCCGCCAGTATCAACTCCCCGCTGTCGACCAGTGTGACCGTGGGCGCAAGCGTCCATGAATAAAGCCCAAGCGAAACCACAAACAAAGCCGCAGCGCATGCGAATGCGACCCGATGAAGGGGCGCCATCATCGGCCGGGATGATTGCATTGCGATCGCCGGAGAGTGATTGCGGCTCATAGCGATATTTTCGCTCATAGCGTCCGAGAAATCATTTGCGATCTTACTGGATCGTATCCGGGCGGGGAGCGATTTCCGGACCTGGACGAGGGCAGTCTTGCACGGGGAACGCTAATGGCAGAACAACATCAATTGAAAAACCCGCAACCCGGGTGCAACCGGACCGCTAAGGAACTCGCATTCCCTTCC
>JAFNAG010000172.1 GCA_017860135.1 Acidobacteriota bacterium | reverse complement strand
AAGGATTCGAAGTCGAGTTACGCCATCGAGGGAGAGCACGCTCCGCAGAGCCGGATCCAGCGCTGGGGGCGTGCCATCGGGGAGGCGGGGCGGCGTCAGATCAATCGCCACGAACTTTTGCACCTCCAGCAAATAGTCATCGGTGACGCGCGCTTTGTGCGGCTCGGACTCCGGCAGGAAGGTGGATTTGTCGGCGAACACGACCGCGAAACCGGCATGCCGATCCCGGACCACATCAGCGCCCGCCCGGAAGATCTGGATTCATTGATCGACGGCCGACTCGATGCCGTGATCGCGGCGGCGGCACTGGCCTTTGGTTTCGTCTACATTCATCCGTTCCAGGACGGAAACGGGAGAATTCACCGCTACCTGATCCATCACGTTCTGGCCCGGCGCGGCTTCAACCCAGCCGGCGTCGTCTTTCCGATCTCGGCGTCGATCTTGGACAGAATCGAGGAATACCGCGCGATTCTGGAGGAATACTCTCGGCGAATGCTGCCGCTGGTCGAATGGGAGCCCACGGCAGAAGGGAACGTGCGCACGCTTAACGATACGGTGGACCTCTACCGTTTCTTCGACGCCACGCCGCACGCCGAGTTTCTATACTCGTGCGTCAGGAAGACGATCGAGGAGGACCTGCCGCGCGAAGCCAATTTCCTGGCGCGGTATGACCAATTTCGCGCGCGCATCGAAGCCATGGTCGATATGCCGGACTGCACTCTCGAGCTCTTGTTTCGGTTTCTCCGGCAAAATGGCGGCCGTCTTTCCAAGCGAGCGCGCGAGGGCGAACTGGCAGCAATATCGGACGGAGAGGTTGCCTACGCCGAACAAACCTATGCCGACCTGTTTTCCGACCTGCCAATCCGCCGGGAATGACGGGAGAAATCGGTTGCTGTCCACAAGAGGTGCGGTGATTTTCGTTCGGCTTGTCTCTGATCTACATAAAGGTTCAAGTTTTTTAGACGTTTGTGTCAGAGTGTGCCTTACGGCCATGAAAAGGCCGGATCGTAAATTCAGTTTCCGCCGCAGCCTCGCCAAGGCAGCAAAAGGAATACAAGGGGCAGTTCTTCCCGACATGCCAAGGAGAAGCGCGCTGTAATGGATATCCATGGAGAGAATCCCGCCCTGGAGAGCGAGATCGAACGATATCTCAAAACAGGGGATCATGACCAATATTACCGGGCATGGCCTGAAGGAGGAATGCTTCATCGTGCGCAGAAGATGGATGCTGCCCTTCGGGAGGCGCTGATTGCAAGGGTTCAGGATTGCGCGCGAAACGCTTCGGCACCTTTATCAGTCCAGGAAACGGATCTCACGGCGTTGACAAGGGCCAAGGTCCTGCCCATGATCCATGGGCTTTTCCCGCAGGCGGAGCGCGATGTCGTTGTTGGTGTTCTCGAAAGATCCGTGGTTTTTCTGACGCCGGAGAACATAGCCGAGGTGCTCGAGAAAGTCAGTTTTTTGAGCACCGCATGGGATTTGGCTAACCTGTATCTTACGAGCATTGGGGCGCCGTGCCTGGGCGAAGAGGCAATCCAGCTTGAGGGATTAAGCGAGGAGACGACCTGCTTCGTCTCGATGAGGTACTTCTCCCAAAACGATCGCTTCGCCGATTTCATCGTCCACGAAGCCGCCCACATCTTCCACAACTGCAAACGTGAGACGATTGGTCTTCCTCGTACACGCACACGCGAGTGGCTGTTGGAGATCGACTACCGAAAAAGGGAGACTTTCGCCTATGCTTGCGAGGCTTACAGCCGTGTTCTCGAATTGAGCAGCAGCCGCGGACAGCGAAAGGCGTTGCTGGATGAGTATGCGGCTACCTCCCTGACAGGGGACAAGCGCGTGGATGATAATGAGATCGTAGACATTCTTGCGGAGGCGATATCTTCGAGGAACGGTTGGAAGCCGATACTCAGAAGATGTTCGCCCCAACGACGGAACCCGCAACCTGGAACGATCGGATCCGCGACAATTGAATGAACTATATCCCTGCAACATTGAGGCGTGAAATATTTCGGAGCCTCATTGCTGAGGGATGACTGTAGCAGTCAGCATCCTATGCCTCGTCGTTTTTCACCTCGACCAAATCCAGGTCGCTTACAATTCGGGAGGGCCGGGCGCCCCAGGCATTGAGCGCCTCCTGTTTCTCCTTATCGTAGCTGTGCCGGTCGTATACCCTGGTAACTCCTGACTCGATGTGGTTCAGGATCTTGCCGATCACAAGGCGGGGAACTCCCATCCCAGCTGAGGCCATAAAGACTGCTGAGTGCAATCCGTAACGGTGATGGGATCCGATCAGCCAGCGGGAACTCGCTCGCAAGACCCAATCGGTCCAGGTTTCATCGGGTGTGCGGTTCGCCGGTGTCCGTGGCATGCAGCAGGGAACGCGAGGCGTTGAAGAATCAGGCGGCCATTGGCGTCTGATAGAGACCTCTGCAGTGAGGTTGCCATCGATGGGACTGCAAAGAGGCGACGGCTCGAGGTTTCGACTTGTTGTCAGGCGTCCGGCCTTGGAGCGCGGTGTGCGATCGAGGATGGTTAAAGTAATCCATGAAATCGAGAAATTTGCTTTCGAGATCCGCCGTGGTCCAGAAGCGGGTGCGATCCAGGAATTCACGTCGGATCGTGCCGTTATGTTGCCAAGTCAGTTATGTGGCGTCCCGACGCAAAGTTTTTGATTTTTCTGCGGGTCTGGGGAGTTTTGCGCCACATAACTATCCACCACCCACACGCATCCAGATCGGCCTTGAGCGGCCACGCTGCTCGCCTTGACTCTCGCTTTTCCTAAGAGCATGGTCAGGGCATTCACCAAAAAGCCCCGGAGAGCTGGCTTCTCTGGCTCAACTCCGCGGCGGCGAGCCTTACGGCGAATTCCTTCTGTTCATGCACGATGGCCGGCTGGCCGCCATCGGCGCCACCAGACGCGCGATTAGTTATGTGGCGCAGAAAATCGCGAAAAGCCCACAAAACGGGCCATTACTCACGCCACGCCACATAACTGACTTGGCCACATAAAGGGACGCTTCGCCGGGAGTGTCTTGACCGGATGCTGATCTGGAATGAACGACACATTCGGCATGTGCTCACTGAATTCGTCGCCCGGTACAACCAGGGCCGCGTGCAAGAAGGGTTGAACGGGATTCCGGAACCTGATCCAGCGTTGGCTGAGCCGAAGCCGGCGGGCGGCAGACTTGTGGCGATCCCGGTGTTGGATGGCTTACACCAGGCGCGGCTGGATGCGGCCCGATATCAGGTTAGCAAGCAGCTCTTCCGACTGGCGCCGCTCAGGCTCTTGTCAGGCACCTCGCTCCCGGGATTCGATGTGGCGCCGGACGGCCAGCGGTTTGTGTTCGTGCAGTCTCCCGATACCGTCTCCCCGCCGGCCCCGACCGTCATCCAACTAGTGGACAACTGGTTCGAAGAGCTCAAGCGCCTTGTCCCCTCCCAGAACGAAGTGAGGGTTGAAGGCAACGATTGCTCCTTCTGGGGAGTTTATGCCCCGACTGCATACGGTCACCTGCCCGAGTGGCGAAACCGGAGAAGTGAACGCAAGCGACGGGCGCCCTTGGAATGCCCCGTCAGTTCTATGAGTAGCGTATCTCGGGCAAGTGGCCGGTCGCCATCCCAACCTCTCACGACGCAGTTTGGACTGCGTGCCGGTTTACGAGTGCCTGCAATCCCGGCAAGTTCTGCGTATTCAGCTTCCCTGGGCAGAGCCGGCCGAATTATAATGGTGGCAAAATCAGGTGGCTGTCATTGCAGTGAGCGTATTGCCGGCGGAGGGATGCTCCATGATCGGCAAAGTGCTTGGCCACTACAGAGTCGTCGAGAAGCTTGGTGCGGGCGGAATGGGAGTCGTCTACAAGGCTCGCGATACCCACCTCGACCGCTTCGTTGCATTAATGATTCTGCCGCCTGAGAGGATCGCCGATGCTGAGCGCAAGCGGCGCTTCGTGCAGGAGGCCAAGGCCGCCTCGGCCCTGAATCATCCCAACATCATTCACGTTTACGACATTGCCGAAGCAGACGGCATCGAATTCATTGCCATGGAATACGTTCAGGGCAAGACGCTGGAACGGTTCGTTGGCGTGAAAGGATTGGGAATCAACGAGGCGCTTGGCTACGCCGTCCAGATCGCCGATGGGCTGGCCAAAGTCAATGCAGCAGGTATCGTGCATCGGGATCTGAAACCAGCGAACATCATGGTGAATGAAGACGGCGGCGTCAAGATTCTCGATTTCGGTCTTGCCAAACTGATGGAGAGAGGGGAGGCCAGTCCGTCGGCCTCGACCAAGACCACTGCAGCGGGCGAAGAGCTGAATACGGAAAGGGGAGTGGTAGTCGGCACCCTAGCCTACATGTCTCCTGAGCAAGCCCAAGGCAAGACGGTGGATGCCCGCTCGGACGTTTTTTCGTTCGGCTCGGTGCTTTATGAGATGCTGACTGGCCGGCGCGCATTTCAAGGGGAATCGAAGGCAATGACTCTCGCCTCGATTCTCGAGAAGGAGCCGCAGCCGATCAGCGAAATTGTCGCGGGCGCACCGCCCGAGGTAGAACGCGTCCTGGCACGTTGCCTGCGCTATCGAGGTCTATCACGAAAACCGCGCCCGCTATGGTGTGTATGGGCCAAAGCGCTTTAAAACGATCTCAGTTGCTCGAGATAAGCTGATCATGCTCATGATAGAGTGTACCGGCAACATCTGGTCGGCAAATCTGCTCCAGAAATGAGTTGCGTCATTTCCAGACGGCGCGGGTGGAAACCCACCGTGCTTTGCATCTTTGATGGGTGTCCAAGTTCTTTCTTATGGCGAAACTCATCGAGAGATAGGTGCCCGATTTCAAGAATGCTCGGTAGCCGGCCTCGTCGAGCAGCAACGGGTAGTCTCGATTCCATGATGCAACGATAAGGCCGTTCTCGTCGAAGACTGCGGCCAGCAGCGTCAAGCCCCCGCTGTGTTGCTTTTTCACCTTCTTCGGACGGATGACGCCTGAATCGACCCAAAGAGAAACGGACGCCAGGCTCTGGCCCTTCGGAGCGAGGAAAACTGCGGGTATTATGGGGCGGCGATCGTGTCCGCTGCCCCTGAGGGCGGCGGCCCTTCGCGAGGCTCATCCTGTTAGCTTTACGAGACTTCGGTCGGTCCGACCCCGTACATGCCCGTATATGTATGCAGGCCCCGCCTATGTTACCCTCGGAGACCTGGACGGAGTCATTGATGCCATTCACGCGTTCGATCGACCGCTGGGCGATGACCGGCACGAGCTGAGATGTCAAGGAGGGCAGCCGGGACGCGGAACAACGCCGACGGACACCGACAGAGGAACTGATGCCGCGTGCAATGGCCGGTGGGCGCCTGGCGCGGTTTGCAGCGCATGCCTCCGGCTTTGCCGGAGGTTCCATAATCCGCACAGCCGCTGGATTCCTCGTGACGACTTCATTGGGCAATCAAACCGTGTTACTTTATAGGTGATCATAAGGTTGAACTTCATCGAACTGCCATGGGCGCGGCTGGTTGAACGGTGCTTGTCCTGGGTTTGCGCTGCGGTCAGGCAGGTACCCAGCAACACGCGTTGCGGATCATGAATTAGCGGGAAAGGAAATCCTCATGCGGGAACGAGCCATCCATATCACGGACTTTGATATGAAACGTCTCCGGCAGTTGCTGGAAGGAACGCATATCTGGAACCAGAAAGACCGTACCTACCTGGAACGACTCGAGGAGGAACTCGACCGGGCCGTCCTGGTGACCTCGAAGAACGTGCCGTCCGACGTGATCACCATGAACTCGGAAGTAGTCATCTCTGATCTGGACACAGGCAAGGAGATGACGTATCGACTTGTGTTTCCCGGCGACGCCGATATCGAACAAGGCAAGATCTCCATTTTGGCGCCCATTGGCACTGCCCTGATCGGATTCAGGACCGGGGATATCGTGAAGTGGAAGGTTCCCGCCGGAACCAGACGCCTGCGGATCGAACGGGTGGTCTACCAGCCGGAAGCCGCCGGCGACTTTCACCTTTGAACGTCTTTCGTGCCGGGAAATCATCTTTCCCCTTACCATTTTGTGGATTCAATCTGATGTCCCGCAAAGGGTGACCTTCATGTTCTGCCAATTCCCGGGGGGGTTGCGCGGCCTGTTTGCAGGCATGGATCTCGCCATAGATCTTGGAACGGCGAACACTCGCATCTGCGCGCCTGGCCGGGGCGTTATCGTCGAAGAGTCATCGATCGTCGAGCGGACAGGACCGAGCACGGGGGCCACTGGCCAGGCGCCTGCGGGAAGGGAACGGGCCGAAACGCGGGTAATGCCGGTTCGCGGGGGAGTAGTCGTGGATGTCGAAGGTGCGGCCGACCTCCTGCGCGCCATGATCGGCCGCTGCCGGAGCTTTGGACTACGCCGCCCCCGCGGGATCGTATGCGCGCCTACTGATGCCGACCGGAACGAGCGCGGCACCCTGGCCGAAGCAGTCGGCCGGGCAGGGGTATCAATCATCGAAATCGTCCCGGAGCCCCTGGCTGCGGCATTGGGAAGCGGATTGGACATAGCGTCCCCTTACGCCCAGATGCTCGTCGATATCGGCAGCGGAGTCACCGACATCGCCGTGATGCGCGCGCGGCGCATCGTATTTGCATCCGCGATGCGCACCGCATGCAGTGATCTGCAAGCCGCTGTGACCCGGGCGGTAGCCGCGCATCACGGCGCAGTGCTCCGTGCGGGAGAGGCCGCGCGGCTGGTGGCGGAAGCCGGAGCCCTGCCGAAGCAGGGGCAGGCAAGCGCCCATGGCGCAACCGGCATCCGGCCGGATGGCGCTGAGGTCACTCTTTGCGTCAGTGATCGGGAACTTCGTGAAGCCATTGATCCCATCCTTGACACGATTGTCGAGAGGATCTCGCACGTCCTGCGCAGTTTGCCGGAGACGACCGCCGTCGAGGTGATCGAGGACGGGATCTGGCTGACGGGTGGAGGAGCCTGTATCGACGGGATGGCCGAGCGCATCGCCGGCGGCGCCATGCTCGACGGTCGCACCGTTCGCGATCCGCTCCACGCAGTCGTCCACGGCGCCGCCCTGATGCTTGCCCGCAGACACCGCGGTTAAGGATAGGAAGGATAAGCTGCCTTCCTTCCGTGGACACGCCGCCCTCAGGGGCCTCCGTCCAGCTTCCGATAAAAACAGATTATGTAAACTACGGGGGCAATGCCCCAGCCAGACGTTATTTTGCTCCCAGAGCCGGGTTCCCGGACAGTGTTTTTGGCGCGGCCGCGCCTGATTGCAGTGCAGATTGGCAGCCTCGCTCAGCCATCTCGGCGCACTTCCACCTAATGGCAGGGTGTGGCCTTCATTATCTATCCACGTGCCAACGTAGTTGTCGATCCATCGCAGTTTCATATGATTGAGAGAATTCTATTATCGACGGTGTAGCCGAGGATTACAGGCGTGCGCCGTCGAAGTTGTCATCTTTAGCCAGGCGCATCGGAAACTCCGGCAATAACATATGGAAGGCGTAAATCAGCCCTTTTGTAGAAAACAGGTCGTAGCGAGAGTTGTTTTGTCCGTGGCGCCCACTTCTCGTCCAGCTGGATCACCTCCGGCTTGCCGACTATTCGCACGAGCGCTCGGACGCTTCAGGCCAGTTGAGATCGGACGTAGCCCGTTGTCGACAGCGGCAACGCGAGCCATAGCGATTCGCATCCGGCGCGCGTGAGCACCCCGAAATCATCTTGCGGCGCGCGGGCCCGCCGATCCGTACTTGACAATCTCGTCGCCGTAAGCTAAGAATTCTTGGTATGGGACGCAAGGCGCAAAAGAACGATTCGTTGCCCGGTTCACTGGACATGTTAATTCTGCGGACGCTGTCGCTGCGCGACCTCCATGGCTACGGCATAGTCCAGTTCATTCAACAATCGTCCGATAACGAGCTCCTCGTCGAGGAGGGCTCGCTGTACCCCGCTCTCCAGCGGCTGGAGCTAAACGGCTGGATCGACGGTGTCTGGGGCGTGACCTCGAACAATCGGCGGGCGAGGATCTACAAGATCACTGCGGCTGGCCGCAAGCAGCTGGCGGTTGAAACTCGGAAGTACGCGAAACTCACGCTGGCGATCGCCCGTGTGATGGGGGCGGAGTGACGGACATGTTGATGCGACGGCTGAGGTATTGGATGGAGAGCGCCAGGCGCAGCGAGGCGCTGCGCGAGGAAATAGAACTCCACCTTGCGGAAAAAGCCGCGGAACTGCAGGCAGACGGCATGACGGCGGAGCGCGCCCGGGCTGAAGCACGCCGGCGATTTGGGAACGTCGGCCTGAAGCAGGAAGAGTCACGGGAGATTTGGATGACACGGTTTTGGTCGGAACTTGGCCAGGATGTCCGCAATGGTTGTCGCACCATGGCCGCCAACAAGGCATTCAGCGCCCTGGCGGTCTTGTCGCTGGCACTCGGCATCGGGGCCAATACTGCCATCTACAGCTTCATGGAGTCGATTCTGTTGCGCTCGCTGCCGGTGGCCGATCCCGAGTCGCTGGTGGTCTTGAATTGGCATAGCCGGCCGCCCCAGAACGCCGACAAGGAATGGGTCCACGTCGTGCACGGGATACAAGGCATTCTCTGGCCGGGCGACAAAGACGCCATGGTCAGCGGGATGTTCCCCTACGCCGCGTTCGAGACGCTTCGCGAGGAGAATCCCGTCTTCTCCACGCTCTTCGGATACTTCGATGGACTTAAGAGTAACCTGGCCATCCGAGGGCAGGCCACGAGCGCCAGCACGGAGTACGTCACCGGCGAGTATTTTCGCGGCCTGGCAGTGTCGCCGGCCGCAGGACGTCTGATCGGTTCCGAAGACGACCGTCCAGGCGCGGCGCCGGTGGCCGTAATCAGTTTTGCTACAAGCCAGAATCGCTTTGAAGGACCGGCGAATGCGATTGGACAACCGATTCTCGTCGATAACATCCCCTTCACGGTCATCGGCGTTGCGCCGCCGGAATTCTTCGGAGTCGACCCTGCGGCGGCGCCGGACATCTATCTTCCGTTGCACACGAATCTGCTCGTGGACGGTGCCGGAGCGGCTCGTATGTACGGCGACGGAAACTTCTACTGGATCGAAATGATGGGCCGTCTGCGTCCCGGAGTGAGCATGGCCCGGGCGCAGGCAGTGCTGGCTCCTCGTTTCCATCAATGGGTTGCCGCCACCGCGACGACCGACGGTGAGCGCGCCAAACTGCCCGCGCTGATGCTGAACCCCGGCGCCGCCGGTCTGGGTAGCTTGCGCCGCGAGTATTCCAAGCCTCTGTTCGTGCTCCTGATGATGGTGGGATTGATCCTGGCGGTCGCGTGCGCGAACATCGGCTCAGCCTGGGAGCGGGACGGTTCCGCGTCGTGCGGCAGTTGCTTACCGAGAGTGTGACGCTGGCATCGCTCGGCGGAGCATTAGGGGTCTTGTTTGCGATCTGGGGCGTGCGATCGCTGACGTTTCTGCTCTCCAACGGGCGGGAGAACTTTACGCTGCACGCGGAATTGAACTGGAACGTGCTGGGCGTGACGGCGGCGCTCTCAGTGGTTTGCGGCCTGCTATTTGGCCTCGCTCCAGCCATTCAGTCGACGCGTCCGGACGTCATGCCCGCTCTAAAGAATGGCCGCGGCGGCGGGCCTTGCCGCCGAGCGCAGCACGCTCTGGTGGTCGCCCAAATCGCGATCTCTTTTTGCCTCCTGGTTGCCGCGGGTCTGTTTGTCCGGACACTCAGCAAGCTGCACTCCGTCCAACTGGGATACTCGCGCGAGCATATCCTTCTGTTTTCGTTGAATGCGCGCCAGGCCGGGCATCGCGACCCGGAGATCGCCACTTTTTATGCGGACCTGCGCAAGCGCTTCGAATCGATCCCCGGAGTGAGCAGCGCTACGCTTTCGCACGCCTCGATCATCAGCGCCGGCCATGCCGGGGCGACATACAGGGGGACAATGAAGATCGGCGCTGTTACCATCCAAGGCGCAAGCGTTCTGGTCGCCGGACCGCGTTTCCTCACGACGATGCAGATTCCGATCCTGGCCGGGCGCGAGATTGACGACCGCGACCAACCGGGCTCCACGCCGGTTGCAGTGATCAGCGAGCGGCTGGCGCAGACTTACTTCGGGGACGAGAATCCGGTGGGCCGGCGCATCGCGTTCCAGGACGAGAAGCGCGATTTCGAAATCGTCGGCGTGTCGGCTAACCTGCGGTACGGCGGTCTGAAAGAGGGCGGGAGTTCAATGACCGTGTTCACAGCGGCCAGCCAGTTCTCTCCGGACCGAGTGACCTACGCGCTGCGCACTGCGGGTGATCCGCTGAGGTATGTCAAGAGTGTGTATGAGATCGTGCGGGAGGAAGATTCCCGGCTACCCGTCACAAACGTGGTCACACAGGCTGCGGAAATCGATCGGACGATCAGCCAGGAACTCACGTTCGCGAAACTATGCACGGGTTTCGCGGTTCTCGCTCTCCTGATCGCGTGCGTGGGACTCTACGGGACGATGTCCTACAGCGTCGCGCGGCAGACCAGCGAGATCGGAATCCGTATGGCGCTGGGTGCGCAACGCAGCGCCGTGGTCTGGATGGTTCTGCGCCGCGTTCTAATATTGACCACGGTGGGGCTCGCGATCAGCGTGCCCGCCGCGTTAAGCGCGTCCCGGCTCGTCAAATCGTTTCTGTTCGACACCCAGCCCAATGATCCGGTAACCCTGGTGCTGGCCGGCGTCGTCCTCGTAAGCGCCGCGATTCTCGCTGGCTATGCGCCGGCAAGGCGAGCGTCCCGAATTGATCCGGTGGCAGCTCTGCGGCACGAATAGGACATAGTCCTTCGTGCCGCTACGAAGGATGAAAATGTTCCGGGCCCGCGTACGTCAGTCACGGTAGGCGCTCGCATTAGTCCTAACGGCGTGGCGGACTAATCCATGGAACGGATGAGGGCGCCCATTTCGCCGCCCTCCACGAGCCACATTCCTGAAACGAGGTATTCCGGTCGAGTTCGGATTTTTCTTGCTCTCGTGTCCTATGAGAGTCAGCCATAAGCGACACTCCGAAAAATGGCTGATCCATCGAATCCGCCGAACGGGGCGAACCTGCCGCCGATCCGATTTTCGAGCGATTGCGAACTATACCGGAGACCTGGCTCTCGCAGTTCTGCCTTGTGGCTACCAAAAACTTGACCTGGAGATCCATGACCGTTTGGAGCGTTTTCGGAATGCCCAAATCATCAGGAGTTTTATGGAATTCTGCTGCATTGGGGAAAGGCTGGCGGCCTTCCTGCAGACGGCGCCGCACCATGCGTAATAATTGAGGTGGCGAATTCTGGAGCCTGCCGGATTTCAGGCCGCTCCACGCTCGTATCGATGATGAAGCCCGCCTGCTTTGGGAAACGCAAAGACCATCCCACCTCCGGCGGCTGCACGGCCCTGCCATCCGGAGAATCCTTCCGGTGGCTTCGCGTACCGTGGTAATAATCCAGATAAGAAATCAAATGGCGCCGGAACTAGATCTCATTCACGATGACGACGTGGTCGAGGCATTTCCGGCGGATCGAGCCGATCAACCCTTCGATGTACGGGCTCTGCCAGGGAGATCGGAAAGCGGTGAGCACCTCGCTGATGTCCAAGCTTTTGACCAGCGCCCTGAATGCTACGCCATAGATGCTGTCGCAGTCCCGGAGCAGGAACCGAGGCGCCTTGTCCCAAGGGAAGGCCTGCACGAGCTGCGCTGCGGTCCACTCGGCGGTGGGATGCCCGGTGACATTGAAACAAACGATGCGCCGGCGATCATGAGCCGGAACAAAAGAGACGCACAGGATCCGGAAAGTAACGGTGGGTACCACGAAGAAGTCCACGGACACCAACTGATTGACGTGATTTTCGAGAAACGCCCGCCATGGCTGTGAAGGCGGTTTCCCATGCTTTACCATGTATTTCGCGACAGTAGCCTGGGACACCTCGATTCCAAGCTTG
>JAFNAG010000516.1 GCA_017860135.1 Acidobacteriota bacterium | reverse complement strand
CGGTCGGCGTCTCCGGTATGGAGCCCGCGCGCGAACTGCATGGCGTAGGCGAGAGCCTCCGCGCGGTGCTCGAGGCCGTACTGGATGCTTTCACGGATCAGGCGGGAGATTTCGCGGATGCAGTCGGGGCCAAGATCCCTGCGAATTCCGTTTCCACCCAGCGGCAGAGGCAACCCGGTCTGGTCGTGCCACCACTCGCCCAGGTCGATGACTTTCTGCATTCCCTCCCGGGAATATGTGAGTTGGCCTTCGTGGATGAGCAGTCCTGCATCGACCTGCCCGTGCGCGGCTGCTTCCATGATCCGGTCGAAAGGCATTACGATCGGCTCGAAATCGGGCTCAAGAAGTCTGAGTGCCAGATAGGCGCTGGTCATCATCCCCGGTATCGCGATCTTGCGGCCGCGCAGGTCTCCGGGATCCAATGGATTTCGGGATACTACCAGGGGGCCGTAACGGTCTCCCATGCTTGCGCCCGAAGAAAGCAGCGCATAGCGACCGGCCACGTAAGCGTAGGCATGTATCGAAATTGCGCTGACCTCGTACTCACCTTCGAGGGCCTTGCGATTCAAGGTTTCGATGTCCTCGAGCCGGTGAGTGAATCGGAATTCGCCTGTGGGCAGTTTGCCCTGCGCCAGCGCGAAGAACATGAAGGCGTCGTCAGAGTCAGGACTGTGGGCAATCTTTATGTCCAATTCTTCCCCCTTCCCGGATTTGCCGGCAATCTGGCAGAGATTATCTGTGCGCCTGCCCGGCGTCAACTGGACATTCTCCGGCAATCCGGCATCCGGCTGGAGCCGTGCAGGCTCGTCGGGGACGCATCGCCTATTGCCGAGGACGGGTTCTTGAAGCTATGCTACGGCCATGAAACTGCTGCCGCAACGCCCGTGGATCTCTCTGGCGGTGGTCGGCGTCCTGGCTTGCGTCCTGGTCGTTCTTGCCGTGCTGCAGTATCTCTGGATCGGCCAGGTCAGCAATGCCGAACGGGACAGGATGCAGGCCAGTCTGAATACCGCAGTAATCCAGCTGCGGCGGGATTTGAACTACGACCTTCAGCAGGTCGGCGCCGCGTTGCAGCTGGACTCCTCCTCACTGGACGAGCCGGCCTGGGCTTCGCTGGCGCGCCGCTACGAGAATTGGACTCTCACCAGTACCAATGCCCGGCTCGTTTCCGGCATCTACGTGTGGGAGTCCGTCGGCGATGATTCCTCGCGGCTCCTTCGGCTCGATCCGGTGCTGAAGCGGTTTGAGGCGGTTGCATGGCCGCAGCGCCTGGAAGTCTTGCGAACCCGCGCCGACCTCCAATCCGCCGGAGCCCTCCGGCTGCCGCCCGAAATGCGGCCCTTCGCCTGGAACCTGATCGAAGAGATACCGCTCCTGCTGAACCCGGTTCTCAGGATGACCGGCGAAAGGTCTGGTGCCGCCCCTTTCAGCCGGTTGCGGGGATATATCCTCGTGGAGCTGAATTCGGAATATCTGCGGCGGCAGCTCTTCCCGGATCTTGTCGAACGTTATTTCGGGGCCACGCACGGTTTCATGTACCAGGTCGCAATCGTAGGGCCGGGAGGCGAAAGCGACGTTTTGTACCAGTCGGTCGCGACGCTGCCGCCCACATTCTTTTCCTCTCCCGATTCGCGCAGCAGCCTTTTCGGCGAGCTGGGATCCGGCATGCCACCCCCCGAAGGGAATCGCGGGACGGAGGGCCGCAGGATGTTTCCGGAGGACACATCGCGAATGAGGGGAATGCCCTCCCGGTCCGGCCAGCCGTTGGGGCGCGGGGGAAGGGGGCGGGGCGCCATCGCGCTTCTCTCGAACCGGCCCGGTGGGAACTGGATGCTGCTGGTGAAACACCATGAGGGATCTCTCGAGCAGGCGGTCGCCGGCCAGCGGCGCCGCAACCTGGCAGTCAGTTTCGGCATACTGCTCCTGCTTGCGATCAGCATGGCCATGATCGTGCTCTCCACCCGGAGGGCACAAAGGCTGGCGAATCTGCAGATGAAGTTCGTTGCCGGCATTTCGCATGAATTGAGAACACCCTTGGCTGTGATATGTTCTGCGGGGGAAAACCTTGCAGACGGCGTCGTTGCCGGGTCCGACGATCAGGTCCGCCAGTATGGGGAACTTGTCCGGCAGGAAGGAAGACGGCTCACCGGGATGGTCGAACAGATCCTTCAATTCGCCGGCAACCGGGCGGGGAGGAAACAGCTCCATCTCCGGCCAACCGGCGTTGCCGAGATCATCGATACGACCCTGGCAAAAGTCCGTCCCATGTTCGAAGCAGCTGGATTCGCGGTCGAAGTCTCGATCGCGCCCGGGCTGCCGCCGGTTCAGGCAGATCCGGCGCTTCTGGCACAGGGCCTGGAGAACCTCGTAAACAATGCCTTCAAATATAGCGGCAACAGCCGTTGGATCGGCCTGCAGGCGAGATCGGAGAATACCGGGCGCGGCCCGGAAATTCAGATTACCGTCGAGGACAGGGGGATCGGGATCGAAGCCGCCGACCTGCGCCACATCTTCGACCCCTTTTTCCGGGGGCGGGGAGCCATCGAAGCGCAGGTCCACGGCAGCGGCCTGGGGCTCAGCCTGTCACAGGAAGCGATTGCGGCCATGGGAGGCAGAATCACCGTGAAAAGCAGACCGGGAGGAGGAAGCAGCTTCACCATACACCTCCCTGTCTCCACGCATTCGAAGGCCGCGGAGAACGATCCGGTCAGGACCGGTTGAACTCCTATGGAAGAGACGATACTGCTGGTGGAAGACGAACCCGGCTTGCGGATCACGATCAGCGACCGGCTGCACAGGGAAGGCTACCGCGTGGAAACCGCCGCCGACGGACAAGAAGGGTACGAGCTGGCTTTGCGATCCGGGTTCGACCTCCTGATCCTGGACATCATGCTGCCGCGCAGGAGCGGGCTCGACGTTTGCCGCGATCTTCGCCAGAGCGGATTCACTACCCCGATTCTCATGCTGACCGCGCGCGATCAAACGGCCGACAAGGTGTTGGGGCTCAAACTGGGCGCAGACGACTACCTGACCAAACCATTTGAAATGCTGGAACTGCTTGCCCGGGTGGAAGCCCTGCTCCGGCGCTCCGTCATCAAAACCCGGAGTCCCGATCTCAGTTACTCGTTCGGCGCAATCCGGGTGGACTTCCGGAGCACGGAAGTTGTTCGCGATGGTGTGCCGGTGGAGCTCTCGGCCATGGAATTTCAACTGCTCCGCTACCTGATCGAACATCGGGGCGAGACCCTGTCGCGCGAGAGTCTGCTCCAGGATGTCTGGGGCTACGCAAAGGCGCCCACCACACGAACAGTGGACGTACACGTGGCCTGGCTCCGCCAGAAACTTGAGGACGATCCCAAGCAGCCCAGATGGATCGTGACCGTCCATGGCCTGGGATACAAGTTCACCGGCTGATTCCTGCCCGTGAATCCCGTCCATGCAATCCCGGGGCCCGGCCGGTGAAAAGCCTGAACCTTGGGGAAATCAC
>JAFNAG010000515.1 GCA_017860135.1 Acidobacteriota bacterium | reverse complement strand
TGACGATCGGCTTCATCCTATCCCTGCTCGCCCTGGGCGTGTATATCAGTTTCCGGATTTTTGACTTCGCCGACATCACAGCCGAGGGTTCGATCACCTTGGGTGCGGCTGTGACATCGACCCTGTTGGTAGCCGGCTGGTCTCCCCTTGCCGCGACTGCGATGGGCTTTCTGGCAGGGTTGGTGTCCGGCAGCGTCACGGGAATCCTCGCCATGCAGTTCCAGATCAACCGTCTGCTGGCGGGCATTATCACGATGACCGCGCTTTACTCGGTGAACTTGCGCATCATGGGGCGCAGCAATATCCCGCTGTTGAACGAAAGAACGATTGTGTCGCAGACCGAAATGCTAGCACAGCGTTGGTTCCGGACTCCGAACGTGACCTTCTTTGGTTGGGAGGTGAGCGTGCGGGACCTCGCGCTTCTGCTGGTCATCCCCCTGCTCATCACCCTGGTTTGCATGCTGCTGTTCTACTTTTTCCGAACCAACCTTGGCACCGCGATGCGAGCCACTGGAGACAACGCGCAGATGATTCGTGCGCTGGGAGCGGACGACCGTCGCATGGTAATCCTCGGACTGTCGCTTTCAAACGGACTCATCGCGCTGAGCGGCGCGGTGCTCGCACAGTACCAGGGATTTGCCGATGTGCAGATGGGAATCGGCATGGTGGTATGGGGCCTCGCCAGTGTGATTATCGGAGAGGCACTTGTCGGCACGCGCCAACTGGGCTTCGCCATCACCGGTGCGGTGATGGGCTCGGTGCTCTTCCGGTTGCTGGTCGCGGTGGCGCTCCGATGGGGGCTCAACCCAAACGACCTGAAGTTGATCACGGCGGCCTTCGTATTCGTCGCGCTCATTCTGCCCCAGCTTCTGCGCCAGATTCCGGAGTGGAGAAGGAGGCTGGCCCGTGCTTGATATCGAGAATGTCCACAAGACTTTTCACGCGGGTACTGCACACGAAGTCCGTGCGCTTCAGGGGCTCAGCGTTCACATCGACGAGGGATCCTTTACCGTAGTTATCGGTACCAACGGGTCAGGAAAATCCACTTTGCTGAACGCCGTAGCAGGTACGTTTTTCGTTGATACGGGGCAGGTGCGGATCGACGGACAGGATGTCACTCGTTGGCCGGAGTGCCGGCGCGCCAGCCTGCTGGGCCGCGTTTTTCAGAATCCGTTCAGCGGTACCGCCCCCAACCTGTCGATTGCGGAGAATCTTGCCCTCGCGTCGAGGCGGGGCGCGCGCCGCGGTCTCGGTCCGGTCATTTCGGCACGATTGCGCCGCCGGATGGGCGAAGTAGTCAGCCAGTTGAAGATGGGGCTGGAAGACCGCCTGGACACTCCTATCGGCACGCTGTCCGGAGGACAAAGGCAGGCGCTGACGCTGCTCATGGCAACCTGGCAGAAACCGCGGCTCCTCCTGCTCGACGAGCATACCGCCGCTTTGGACCCCAAGAGCGCCGAGCAGGTCGTCGCGTTGAGCGAACAGGTGATCTCTCGAGACCACCTTACCACCCTTATGGTGACGCACTCCATGCAGCAGGCCGCTCGTTTGGGCGACCGCCTGGTAATGATGCACCAGGGCAAAGTCCTTCTCAACCTGGGAGGCGCACAAAAGAAACGCGTCCGCCCGGAGGAATTGCTCGCCCGCTTTGAGGAGGTGCGACGCTCCGACCTGCTCGACGAGAGTGCGGCGGAGATGCTCGCACGCTGTTACGTGTAGGGATTATGATGGAACAACCCTGGCGCATCGTCCGGCGGCTTGGAATGGGGCTCGCGCTGATCGCAGCATCTGCCGCCGTGCTCTTGATCTCTGACTGGGACCGGGGGAAGCGAGTGCCCGCCACCCTGCCGCGCGTCGCAGTATTCCAATACAGTTCACAGATAATCCTGGACGAAGGTGTTAGAGGTATCCTCGACGCGCTGCGCGACCACGGCTATGTCCAGGGCCGCACGATGCAACTCCAGATGTTCAACGCCGAGAACGATCTCCCCACCGCCGACTCCATGGCCCGGGAGTTGACCGGCGGACGATTCGACTATGTGATCACCGTCAGCACGAACTGCCTCCAGGCCGTTGCCAAGTCCAACCGGGACGGGCGTGTGAGGCATGTCTTCGGCGTGGTGGCGGATCCTATCGGCGCCGGCGTCGGGATCAACCCGAAGGACCCGTTTGATCACCCCAGGAATACGGTCGGTATCGGCACGCTCGCGCCGGTCGGCGAACTGCTGGCGCTGGCGAAGCGGATGAACCCGCAGCTGAAGCGCGTTGGGCTGCCGTGGAATCCATCGCAATCGAATTCCGAAACGTACACCAAGATCGCCAGAACAGCGGCACCACCGTTAGGAATCGAACTGATGGAGGGCAACGTGGATTCGACACCGGTCGTAGGAGAAGTGGTCGATTCACTGGTTGGGCGAGGAGCGGAGGCAATCCTCACGACCGGCGACTTGACCGTCTCGCTCGCCATCGATGCTGTGGTCGCCGAGGCTTTGAAGGGCGGCGTCCCCGTATTTTCCACTCTGCCGGAGACTGCCAAACGCGGAGTACTCCTGGCGCTTGGAGGCGACTACTACCAGATCGGCCGTGAAACCGGCGACCTGGCGGCGCGCGTTCTCGGCGGCGAAGACACGGGGCGCATTCCGGTGCAATACAGCCTGCCGATGAAAATGATGATCAACCCGAGGACAACCGCCAAGTTGAGGAGCGCCTGGGTGTTCCCGCCAGACGTGCTGGCCAAGGCGGACGTAGCAACCACCGATGCCGCAGCGGCCAGGCCGGCTCCGAAAAGGTGAAGCGTGAGGCCTTCCTGGTCACGGGATACGATGGTCGGGCCGCGCGAGCGATGTCGGAGGCACACTAAACCCGCGCAGGGCCACTTTTCCGGGATCCACCGTCAAGGGCCCGCAGCGTTGGCACCGCCGGCAAGCAGGCGGGCCGCCCGGATGGCGGATCTGCCCGCCTCACCCGGCAAATCTGCGCCGGCGGGCATGTTGAGGCGGGCCGCTGTACCCTTCTCCAAAATGGATGTGCTGCCCAGGTTGAAGCCTATGGTCAGATCCGGCACGAGCGTCGTATTTCGGTCCAGCGGCAGCAAACGGAAATCTTCGCCCTGCTTGAGCCCGGCTGCGCCCAGTCCCTCGAGCAGCGCCTGCAACGCCTTCCGGTTCGCCTCCCGGTCCGCGAGAGGTACCCAGGCGATCCGGGCGGGCCGGGACAGGAGGTCGTCGAAGTGCGCAATCACATCAGCCGAGCCCACCAGCTCCGGCGGAATCCGGTAACCGATCTTGCGGGCGACCGCGAAGTTGACACCGCGCTTGACGACCGCCACGTTGGCCATGGGAATGCCGCCGGGCGACTGGCCCGCGAGCACACGCGCGGCCGGATCGGCGGCGGCCAGACCTGCCTCGTAGAAACCGATCCCCACGCTCACAAGTGCGCCCTATCAATATCATTATTGACGAGGGGTAGTCGGTTATCCTGAGCTACCTTCGCAATGCTTGAAAAAGCCTGGAGAGCCGTATTGTCGCCCGTGATCCAGAATGCTTGGGCACCCTTGGACACCATGACCTGGGCCGCCTGGTGCGCCTCGCTCGAGTTCGTGATCGACAGTTCTTCCAGGCGGATCCCTAGCGCCTTTGTCACCTCCCGGGCCTTCAGGACGACCTTGACCGAGTTGGCTTCCGACGGGTTGTACAGCGTGCCGAGGACCTTGATCCCGGGAACCACGCGTTGAACCGTGGCCATCGTCTCCTCAA
>JAFNAG010000514.1 GCA_017860135.1 Acidobacteriota bacterium | reverse complement strand
CAATTGGCTATTGCTTCAACTCGAAAACAATCAGAACGCTCGCCCGGATGGAAACCTTCCCCAAGGCAATTGTACCAGTGATGTCTCCGTTCCGTTTTGCATCACTTTGCGCTCAAGTTTTTTGGCGATTGCCTGTTGAGCAGGCTTATCAGCGCCTGGCCGGCGGCTGGAGTTTTCACGGCACCTTCACGGACGATCTGGCGCGCAGTCAGTTCCCTGCCATAGAGGTTCTTGTTGGCACCGCCGTCGGAGCGGAGGGTCGAGCCTTCCAGGGAAACGCCGGCAAAAAGGCCGCGCGACCTTGAATAGGATAGTATCTCGGCCCGCATCACGATATCGGTGGCTGCCGACGATATCGGTGGCTGCCGAGGCTGTTCTGCCCTTGGGGCCGGCAGCCGCAGAGGCGTCAGCGCCCAGCTTGACTTTGCTCCCCATGATCGATTCCGCACCCTTGGGATTCATGACCAGCAGAAGGTAGTCGGTGGCCTCACCGCCGAGCTGCAGTCCGATACTGCCCCCTTCCAGCGCAAACATCGCCGGCGCGCTCCAGGGCCCCGTGAAATCCTTGCCGGAGCGGCAGACAAGGGCGCCGCGCCCGTAGCTGCCGCCGATCCCGATGGCAACTTTCTTCACCGATGGAATGACAGCGACGCATTCGGCACGATCCAAAAGCTCCTGCGGTATATCATCCGGGATTGAGAGTACCTCTTTGAGCACACCCGCGCTTTCCTGCAGCCGTTCCCTCTCCGTTTCCTGGGGATAGGCCGGGACCACGACGAGGGAAAAAAGCATCCAAAATCCAAACAGCCGTTTCATTGAATCTCCTCCCCTGATGGATTGATCTTCAGTACATTGTTTGAGTATAGGCCCCGTGCAGCATTGGTGCAACCGCAGCCGGCGTCCGAGTCGGGGCCGGCAAAGTCGTTTGTGCCCTATTGTTAGTGTCCATGCGGAGTGGTAGACTGCCGACCGGCAGGGACGGCGGATGAAGGCCGACGGGCCGGAGCGCTGATTTGATTCCCCGGGTTCTTCCCGCTCCTGATTCCAAGTCCAGGTGTTACATGCCTGGCATCCGCTGATTAAAGTCTGTAAATCCAAGCCAGCAGAATCCAAGAAGCTGAACAAGGCAATACTCCAACTATCACCTGATTCGCCATAAGGAGCACACCATGAAGATTCTCGTTTTCGGAGGTTCGGGAAAGATCGGATCGGCAGTTGCCTGGGATCTTGCATCGGATCCAGGAGTTGATGAGATAGGGATTACCGGCAGGAGGCGCGAAGCGCTGGAGCGCACTAAGGCGTGGGTCAGGTCAGAAAAGATCAAGATCCACGTACTGGACGTCGAGGACCGGGAGGGACATACCCGGCTGATGCAGCACTACGATGCCGGAGCGATTGCCCTGCCGGATCGCAGGACGAGCTACCGGACGGCGGAGTATGCCGTCACAGCCGGCTTCAACATCGTGGACATGCTCGAGGAATATCACCGCCGTCCGGATCCCGTCGAGGTGGAAGGCCTGATCCTCCCCGGAGGTATGACTCTTGACCAGTATGGGGACTGGTTACACGAACAGGCGATCCGGAAAGGCGCCACTTTTCTCGACGGCATGGGATTCGCGCCCGGGCTGTCCAACATCACGCTCGGCCAGGGGATTCGGGAGATCGATGAGGCGGAGGTTGCCGTTGCGCGCGTCGGGGGCATCCCGGAAAAAGGCGCGGCGCAGCGTCACCCTTTGAGGTATATGATCACATGGGCTTTCGACCATGTCCTGCGGGAATACATGATCCGGCTCAAGGTAATCCGCGGCGGGAAGGTCGTGGAAGTCGATGCCGGCTGCGATCATGAGTCGTTTCAATTCACTCAGTTCGGTCGGAACGAGACGCTCGAGTGCGCAGTCACGCCCGGAATGCCCAGTTTCATGTTCAGCCGCCCGCAACTGAAGGAATTCTCGGAAAAGACAGTGCGCTGGCCAGGCCACTGGCAGGCGATCTTCGCCTTCAAGGAATGCGGCCTGCTCGATCTCGAGCCCATTCAGGTCGAAGGCGCACGGATCGTGCCCCGACAGTTCCTCAGCGCTCTCATCACCCCGCGGTTGCAGCCGAAGCCGGGAGACACCGACGTCTGCGTCATGTACAACACGCTCATAGGCAAAAAAAACGGCAAGAAGATCAAAAAGGAATATTTCATGTGGGACGAGGCCGATCCTGAGCACGGCATCTCATCAATGATGCGTGCCACAGGCTTCACGGTAGCCATCGCAGTAAGAATGCTCGCCGCCGGCAAAATCAAAGAAAGAGGAATCGTTCCGCCCGAGGACGGCATTTATGGCCCGTTATACGACGAGTTCATCCGCGAACTCGCCCGGCGCAACATCATCATCAGGCAGGTGACCACGCCGCTGTAGGTCTGGCGGTCGAAAAGGCCGGCATCCGCGGACGTGTCCGTTCAGGCACTTTCATCCGGAGCGGTGCTGATCATGTCGCAAGCGGGCGAGAATCGCGGGCGCGCATCAGGTTTTATGAGCGGTCGCGGCGTGCAGGGATGCCAGGTCATTGGCCCAGTTGATCGAAGCCTGCAGCGCCGACCGGACCTTTCGGCTGTCGAGATTGAGCTGCTGTATCATGCTTTCGCCTTGCGCCCAGTCCGCCTCCTCCAGACACTTGGCAAGCAGGAGCAGAGGCAGGTACTCGTTGTTCGGCTCCCGGCACAGGGCCGCCTTCAGCTTGTTATCGATGGGCAGATGCGACACCACCTCACGCATCGGGATTGCAAGGAGTGTGTCCAGCAGAGAGAACAGGCCCAGCAGGTGCAGGCTCTCTGGGCTGAATCCCCAGAAATCATGTTCCTGCCCGACACGTTCCAGGAACATGCCGCGCTGGGCCGAGAGCAGGACAAGCTCCTGGGCATCGCGTCCCTGGCTCATGTCCATCAACAGCACTACACGCAGCCAGTTCTTTACGTTCTGCCACCCCAGGAGCGAAATGGCCTGGCGGATCGATTTTATTCTCTCGCGGAAGGAAAACGCCGCAGAATTCAGGTATGCCAGGAGGCGGAAGCTGACTGTGACATCCGACTGTATGGCGTCGGCAAGCTTGCCAATTTCAGGATCCTCTTCTTCTATGAAGCGCAGAAGCTGGAATCGCAGGACTTCGCTGGAGGTAAGTTTGCGCAGTGTCAGTGTGTCCCGCGACTTGAAGAAGCCTCCGTGGAAGAGTGAGAAACCGGCCGCCTGGCTAGCCTGGAATTGCACCTCGCTGTCCACCCGGCCGGCCAGCAATTGAGCCCCGAAGGAACGGGCGGAAGACAGCCTGGCGGACCAATCTTCCGCCTGGTTGCCGGTGACATTCAGGCCGATGATATCAGCCATCCCGTAAAGCGGGCTGCAAAGAGGATCGCCTGTGAAATCCGCGACAGCGATGAGATATCCTTCCGACTTCAGCCGGCCCAGCGCCTCCGGGACCGAAGGCCGCCGGCCGAGGTTCTCCTCCACCTTTACGGCTGCCAGCACCGGCGGCAGCGCATAGGGCAGGTTCGCGAGAATGCCTTGTTCGCTGAAGTTTACCAGGATCTTTTTCCCCCTGTTCAGGACCTGTTGCAGGCTGATGTAAGCGCTGGAAGCCACGCTGACCGCCACGCTCTCCTCTTCCGGAAGACCTGAGCCGTCACCGCCGGCGTTCCCGACGCAGTACAGCTCATATCCCCAAAGACGGCGTCTGTCATCGAACACGGGCTGCCGCCCTATCGATACGGAAACCGGCTGGCTCTGCGAAACTTCCTCACCGTTCAT
This sequence comes from Acidobacteriota bacterium, assembly GCA_017860135.1. Lineage (GTDB taxonomy): Bacteria > Acidobacteriota > UBA6911 > UBA6911 > UBA6911 > JAFNAG01. The sequence continues at coordinate 62 of JAFNAG010000514.1, read as the reverse complement.
CGGCTATTCCTGCTCCTACGATGTCTCCCGGCACCCATTCAGAGCCGCACCCTCAGGTAGCG
>JAFNAG010000513.1 GCA_017860135.1 Acidobacteriota bacterium | reverse complement strand
CCAATCCCCGCGGCCCGACCTGATCCTGCTCGATCTGAACCTGCCGCGCAAGGACGGGCGCGAGGTGCTGACCGAAGTCAAGGCGGATCCTGACCTGAAAACGATCCCGGTTGTGGTGCTGACCACGTCCCGGGCCGAGCAGGACGTGCTGCGATCCTACGATCTCAACGCCAACTGCTATATCGCCAAGCCGGTGGACTTCAACCGGTTCATGGAAGTAGTGCGGTCCATCGAGCATTTCTGGCTGACGGTGGTGACGCTGCCGCGCAGCCCGGCGGAAGAACCGCCCCTGGATAGAGCCTTTGCACGAGATTAGAGGGAGTTGCTCCCATGCCCAAATCCCATTTGAGAGTCCTGTTGGTGGAAGACAGCCCTTCGGATGCCCGGCTGCTTCTGGAGCAATTGACCCAGGTCGATCCCGAGCAGTTTGAAGTGACGCATCTGGAGCGCCTGGAGGATGCGCTGGCCCGCCTGAAGGAGCAGCCGTTCGACGTGGTGCTGCTGGATCTTTCGCTGCCCGACAGTGCCGGCCAGGAAACGTTCCTCCGCGCGGAACGCGAGGCTCCTCATGTGCCGCTCGTTGTGCTGAGCGGCACGAGCGATGAGATGCTGGGCATCGAGGCGGTGCAGCACGGCATCCAGGACTACCTGGTCAAAGGACAGGCGGGCGGACCGCAGATCGCGCGCACCATCCGGTATGCCATCGAACGCAAGCGCATGGGGGAGGCGCTTCGACAGGCGCGCGACGAGATGGAATTGCGGGTCGAGGAGCGGACAGCGGAACTGACGCAGACGGTCGACACACTCCAGAGCGAGGTGATCCAGCGGGCGCTCGCGGAGCAGAGCCTTCGGGAACGCTCCGACCAGCTCCGGTTGCTGGCTTCGGAATTGACGCTGGCCGAGCAGCGGGAGCGGCAGCGGCTCGCCCATGTGCTCCATGACGGCCTCCAACAGCTGCTCGTGAGCGCGAAATTCCGCCTGGCGATGATGGAAAGAACTGCCAAAGAAAAGGAGGCAAAGCGGGCAGCCAAGGAAGTGAGCGAGCTGATCGACGAATCGATCGAGACCTCCCGCTCGCTGACTGCCGATCTCAGCCCGCCAATCCTGAGCGAAGGCCTGGTCCCCGCCCTCGAGTGGCTGGTCCGCTGGGTGTACGAAAAACACGGGCTGGCAATCGATCTGCAGGCCCACGGCGATGTGGAGCCGGGTGCCGAGGACGTGACCGTGCTGATGTTTCAGGCCGCGCGTGAGCTGCTTTTCAACGTCGCAAAACACGCACGGACAAAAGCAGCCCGCATGCATTTGACTCGATCGGAAGACCAGATTCAGCTTTCCGTCACGGACGAAGGGGTAGGCTTTGATCCGGCACAACTCCGTGCCGAAGGGGGCAGGTCCGGAGGCTTTGGGCTGTTCAGCATCCACGAACGCCTCAATTTGCTCGGAGGGAGAATGGAGGTCGTCAGCGCTCCCGGCCGAGGCAGCCGGTTTACGCTGATTGCTCCTTCCGCAGCCCAGCCGCGGGGGAGCGCGGCCGGCGCTCAGGCGCCGCACATATCGATCGGCGTATCCTCCACTGGCAAGATCCCGCCTGCCGTGGCAGGGAGCAGGATCCGCATCGTGCTCGTGGATGACCACATGGTGGTGCGCCAGGGACTGGCCCGGCTGTTGCGCGAGGAATGCGACATGGAAATCGTCGGCGAGGCGTCCGATGGGGAATCGGCGGTAAGTCTGATCCGGCAGGTGCAGCCGGATGTCGTCCTCATGGACATCAGCATGCCGCGCATGACGGGCATCGAAGCCACCAGAATCATCCACGCGGAACTGCCCGACGTCAGGATCATCGGCCTGTCCATGTTCGAGGAGGCGGAACGGGCTGAAGCGATGCGTCGGGCCGGAGCCGTGGCCTTCCTGACCAAGAGCGGGCCGTCCGATGCGGTGATCGCCGCAATCCGTGCCTGTGCGCGCTCTGCGGAAGCCCGGGCCGCCGCCGGAACGCCCAAACAGCCGGATCCGAAGACCCTGGCGAACAACGCAACCTGACAGCCGGAATCCGGAGTCAAAAGGTGAGTCCGTTCCCGGCAATCCTCGCGATATTCTCAGCCGAAAAGAACTGCTCAAAAGGAACGGCGTACACCCGTACACCGAAATAGCGGCCGGCCTCGTGCGGATTATCGCGCAGAGCGGATCGCAGCCTCAACTCCTGCTCTGAATCCCAGCCCTCCAGGAGAGCAGCGGCGACATTCCGTCGATAGGCCGGGAGCGACCATTGGTTGCGTTGGATTTCGTAGTCAGCCAGGGAAACATCCAGGTCCATGCGCCCTGAGAATCCGGCATCAATTGCCTCGGCAAGCAACGCAGCATCGTGAAACGCATTCATGATGCCGTGACCCATCAGGGGATCTTCATGATGTCCGGCGTCTCCCGCCAGGGCCCAACCCGGGCCAAAGGGTTTGCGATACACGTTTGGCAGGTCGACAGTGCCGATGAATCGCCCCTCGCGGCGTCCCTGCCGGGCGTATTCATGCAACAAAGGGGAGATCTCGAGACATCGCCAATATGCAGCCTCGACGTTTTTGCGCAGAGAATCGAATTCGGCCGCCGGCCTGGCGATCACAAGGCAGGTCAGGCGATCGTTTGTGGGAATCGCCAGGACGAAGTGCTGGTTGCGCCAATAGGAGACGAGTCCCATGTCGGGGATCCCGCTCCAGAAAGCATAGTAGTAGCAGGCCCGTACCGGATGACAATGATAGGTCTCGGGTTTGACCGTGCGCGCCAGCAGCGAGTGTTTTCCGTCGGCGCCTATCACGATGCGCCCGTGAGCCGTCACGGATCCGCCGCCTCTGGTGCGCCCCCGGATACCCGTCACGCGTCCGTCACGCGAGAGGATCTCTTCAACGACACAATTTTCCAGCAGGTCCGCGCCAGACTGCACGGCGGCCGCCGCCAGAATCCGATCCAGAACGATGCGGCGTGGTGCTACTGTCACCACATGATCCACGGCCGGCAGCGGCGCAGAAAGGAGGAAATCGCCCTTGTGGTCCAGCCATTGCCGCACGGGCGGGCAGTTGGTTGCCATTACGGCGCCGAGGAGTCCCCATTGTTTCAAAAGTTGCACGCCTGGGTACTTGATGATCAGGGTGGAAACGACATCGCTGGGGAAGGAAGCCCTTTCGACCAGCAGCACACGATATCCCTTGCGGCTCAGCAGCATTGCAGTAGGTGAGCCCGCGCAGCGCGCGCCGACCACGATCGCATCGTATAACATGAAACCGATCCTCTGCTGTCGCACCAGGACTGCCATTGCGGTTACGGCAAGCCCTCTGCTCCCGAGGTGAAGCTCCGGGAACTCGAAATCCAGGGATACTCTTCCCCTTCCCGGGCCCTCCCTAAGATTACGAAAATCCCTGGCTCCGCACAACCGGGACACTCGATCCGGACATCAAGGGAGGGGAATCCCAGCGCCGTCTCTGGCTGCAACCAGATGCTGTTGGCTGGTTCAGAA
>JAFNAG010000512.1 GCA_017860135.1 Acidobacteriota bacterium | reverse complement strand
GCCTGCTTGAAGTTCGGCACGCTGACGGTGGCAGTGTAGGCACCCGCGCTCAGGGACGGGATGGAAAAGGTCCCGTTCTCGGCAGTGATGGCTTTGGACTCCGTCCCGGTGGCGTTGTTTTTGACCGTGACATCCGCGCCGGGAATCACCCCGCCGGACCGGTCGACAACTACACCCGAGAGCGAGGAGCTCGTGCCCTGCCCGTAGCCCGGCAGGCCGATCGCCGCAATCAGAAGCGTCATCACAGTAAACCTGATAGCAGACTTTTTCATATACGGATCCTTGGGTCTGAATTAAGTTGATCTTCGAAACCGGATCATCCGGACCGGTCTCCTCACCCACAGCGTCTCATATTCGACAGATCGGAAATCAGCCGGCCCAGCGCGGGTGCAGCTCAGGTCGAATGCAGCCGCATTCAGCCCCATCTGGTGCGGGAGCCGCCAGGGAAGTCCGCACGACCCTGCGGAGTATTTGTGATGCCGAGATACAACCTAATCCCTGGGCAGCAGATAACACCCTTCCCGACGCCTCTCCGAATGACGACCGATCGAATATGGGGCGATCATAGGCATGCCGGAACCACCCCGCAATAAAAAAATGTGCAAGTACCCATTGATTAGTCTGTTTTAATTATAGAATCATGCGCTTTTTCCACATTGAATCACGCTGGAGGCGTGCACGGGCCAGTAGTGAAGCGGTCCGGATACTCAAGCCGCAGCTGCCCCACGGGCGGAGCTGTGGATCGGTATTTCGAAGCCTCTAACAAGTTGCAGTGTGTTTTTTCAAGTCCTCCAAGAAATTGCCGGCCGCAGGCACCCCACAACGGCGGCCGGAGTATGGCCGGGGGAAAGCGCATGACCGTTGGGGACGAATTCAGCTCGTCCCGCTTTTCACTCGTAAACTGTCCGGGAGCTGGAGCGCGCGGGTGGAAGCTCGACTCACTCATGGGAATCGGTGTCTGGATCCGGCGTGTTGCGGGGCTACGCACCGACCACGGAAAAGCCCTCTTTCTCCGCCGCAGCCGCGAGCCTTTCATCCAGGGTGACGAAGCCGAATCCACGGGTCCTTTCTTCGACGGCCACGAGGGCGGCTGCCAGCTGCAGAGCGTCCGCGGCCGAAAGCGGATGAAGAAGAAGCAACCGCTCGGCTCGCCGGCTCGTACCTTCGTAATCTACCGTCTCAGTCCAGTCGGCACTCAACCGATCCAGCTTTGCCCGGGACTCGGCGAAGTTCTTCTGTGGGAAGGAGCCGTCCAACAGAAAATGTAACAATCCCAAATCCGAAATCTCAGGCGACGATACGGCGTCAACCGCTGTTCCAGCGCCGCTGGATCGCGCAAAAACTCGAGAAAAGTCGGCTCGTGGGCGAGGTTGATTTCGATGTCGGGATTCAGGCTGGCGACGAGCGTGGACTTGCCGGTCTAGCGGGGACCGAGCAGAAGAAAGCTTCTCTTCGTGCCAGCCAGAACCGGTGCCAGTTGGCGTGCAATCATGTGGTTATTTTGTGCGGTATTTTAACCACATGCAACTGAATGTCGGGTCCTGGGTCCTGGGGGTTGGGTTTTGGGGGTTGGGGGCTGGGGGAGAGTGAGCTGATCGAGGGGCTGCATTAGAATAGCAATTTCACAAATGGCGAATTCCCAGGAATCCCAATTCCAAAATCCGCATGCCAAGATCCAAAATCATTGTTGAGGAACGGGAGCGCCGATGTCCTTCAGCAGTTCGTCCGCCATTTTCCGCAGGGCATCGCTGGCGAGCAGGGCCATGCCCTGCCGGATCCGGTGGGCGGCCTCATCGGCGTGACCCTGCGACCAGGCGCTGATGCCCAGCAGAAGCTGCGGCAGGGGGTGCTGCGGAGCCGCGGCGGCCGCCTGCTCCATCACTGCCGCCGCCTCCCGGTGCCGTGTCCGCAACATAAGCCGCATGGCCCAGGCGCCCAGGGATTTGGGGCTAGGTGACCGGGCCTCTTCTGCGCTCTTTCGCATTCCCTCCTCGTCCAGCGCCAGCACCATGTCGGCATAGGGATTACCCTGGAGCACGGTGTGAATGCGATAGGCCAGCGCGTAGTAGTACAGCGCCCGGATCGACTCGTCGGGGACGGTCGGGGTAAGCGAAGCCAGTTCGTGCAATCGCTGCCAGGCTTCCACCCGTTCCTGCAGCGCTGCCTCCTGCTCCGGCGGCATGTTGTGCAGGTATTGCAGCAGTTCGGCGAGCGAACGTGTGCGCAGCCGCGGATCCACGGGGCGGAGTTCCGACACGCCGTACTCCAGCAACGGGCGGTCGTCCGTCACGATGGGCGCCTGACCCGCATAGGCTTGCAGGGTTTCGGGGCCGCGCAGAAAGGCGCCCAGCAGGCTCAATTCGTCTTCTACACCAATGTCCTGCAGCGCCTTTCCAAGTTCGGGATTGCCGAAGGCCTCACGGAGCCGGGCCGCGTCGATGAAAACGGGAGACGCCGATCCCACCAGCACCAGGTTTCCCGGCGAGCCCTGCCACAAAGTCGAGAAGGCAAAGACCGACTGGAAGGTGCGGATAACCATTCGGGTGCCGTCGTCTCCCAGCGCGCCCAGGGGCACCCACTGCGCGACTATTCCCTGCGGGGTCAAGCGGTCACGGCACAGGCGATAGAACTCCTGGGAGTACAGGTTGACAACCCCGGCATTGACGGGAGGCGGCGGCTCGAAGGTCATGACGTCGAACTGTTCGCGGCTCCGCAGCAGGTAGTTGCGTCCGTCGCCGAACACAATCTCCGTCCGTGGGCGGCGCAGGACGTCGTAGTTCAATGAGGTGAACCAGGAGGCGGCTTCCAGCACGGTTGGATTCAGCTCCACGCAGCGCGTCATCTCCATGCCGGGGTGCAGGCTGATCGCTCCCATGGACATTCCGATTCCAAAACCGATCACCAGCGCCTTGCGCGGCGCAGGATGCAGCAGCATCGGCAGGTGTCCTTCGAGGCAGGCGTATCGCCGCGCTTCGAGACCGCCGCCCATCATGTGCACGCTGTCGACCAGGAGGGCAGGCCCCCGCGGCGTATCCACGACCGTGACCGTCCCATAGGGACCCTCTTGCAACATGCGCACCTGGGAAGGCTCCACACCAAGATGGCTGGCGTGCTGCGGCAGATACACCAGACGCGCGAGGGTGTCGGAGGGCAGGAGCGCAAACGCCACGCAGGCTGCAGCTCCCAGTGCGGCCGCGACGGCCGCGGCCATACGGGGGCGGGCATACCACACGCTCAGGGCCGCCGCCACGACAATCAATGACGCCAGCCAGAGCAGGGTTCCCTGCGCACCCCGGCTCGGCAGGATCCAGAAGCCGACGGCGATGGAGCCGGCGATGGAGCCGACGGTGTTCGCAGCATACAGCTCGCCGATGGGGCGTCCCGTGCCGCCGCGCTCGTCGAGCGCCACCCTGGCGACGAACGGGAAAATAAATCCCATCAGCAAAGTGGGCAGCGCGAACAGGGCAACCGCGCGGCCCAGTCCCTGGAGCACGTCGAAGCGGAAGCCGATGGT
>JAFNAG010000511.1 GCA_017860135.1 Acidobacteriota bacterium | reverse complement strand
GTTTGGGCAATGCCGGCAACATTTCGGTCAACGGCCAGCGGGAAGCAGCCAATGCCTTTCTGGTCAACGGCGGAGACGTGCAGGAAGGCCGCAACAATGGAGCTTCCGTTGTGCCCACTCTTGACGCAATTCAGGAATTCCGGCTTATTACCAGTTCCTTCGACGCTGAGTATGGGCGATTCTCGGGTGCGATCGTCAACGCGCTCACGAAGTCCGGAAATAATGAATTTCATGGATCGGCCTTCGAGTTCCTGCGCAATGAAAATCTTGACGCCCGCAACTTTTTCGACCCTGAAAAAGGTGTGTTCAGGCGCAATCAGTTTGGCGGCGTCTTCGGTGGCCCCATACTGAAGAACAAGCTTTTCTTCTTCAGCGACTACCAGGGTACCCGCGAGTCGCGCGGAGTCTCTATCGGCACTGTCACGGTGCCTTCGCTCATAAACCGCGAGGGTGGTTTTTATGATTCGGATGTAACGGGATTTCCCGCCCTGACCGGCATCGTGCGAGGCGACGATATCCCCGGCAACGGAACCTTCGACGAGGCCCTCACCCAACGGCTGGGTTACCCAGTGGTATCCGGCGAACCATACTGGACCGAGGGCTGCAACACGCTGGCGGACGCCCAGGCAGGCAAGTGCGTCTTCCCGGGCCAGGTCATTCCTCAATCGGCATGGTCTCCGGTCCCCATTGCGACACTGAAATACATTCCCAATCCAATTGGAGACTTGGGGGGACTACCCTACTTTTCTACCACCGCGGCGAAGCAGACGGTTCGTGACGACAAGTTCGGTCAGCGTATCGATCTGACGACCCAGAGGCTGGGCAACTTCTCCTTCTACTACTATTTTGACGATTCGACCGTGCTCAACCCTTATCCGACCGCCAATGTGCCTGGATTCGAGGCCGTTACACCGACTAGGGCGCAGCAGGTCAATGTTTCCAACACACTCACTCTGGGTGCGACTGCAGTCAACGAGGCCCGGTTCAACTTTACCCGGATGGGAATGGTTGCCAACCAGCCCCTGGGGGGCTTGGGCAAGGTCACCGATTTTGGTTTCAAGACCGGCGGGCTGGGAGTCAACCCGGTTGACCCGAACGCGGAAGGCTTGGCTTGGATGACGATGACCACAAATTATGGCGTGTCGATCGGTCTTCCCGACGGGACTACGGGACAATATAACAATACCTTCCAGGGGAGCGACAATTTCACCAAGGCCTCAGGGAAGCACACCTTCAAGTTCGGGGCTGACTACCGCTATTTCCAGATCAACGAGCGGAACACTTACACCTCGAATGGGTACTTCGACTTCGCCGGTAACGAGACCGGGAACGACTTCGCGGACTACCTGATCGGTGCCCCGGACCTCTTCAACCAATCCAGCCGCCAGTACCTGGATTCGCGCACCAACCATGTGGGGCTTTATGCCCAGGACACCTTCAAGATCAAACCTAACCTGACCATCAATTATGGGTTGCGGTGGGAAGTCAGCCAGCCTTTCTATGACACACAAGGGAAGATACAGGCTTTCGTGCCGGGTCAGCAATCCACGGTCTATCCGGATGCCCCCACGGGATGGGTCTTCCCGGGAGACACGGGCATACCTAAGACTCTCGCGCCCACGGACTATAACAACTTTGCTCCCCGCATCGGTCTTGCATGGTCCCCGGGATTTACCGACGGCGCTCTGGCCAAGATCTTCGGTGGTCCCGGGAAAACAAGTATCCGTGCTGCATACGGGATCTACTACACCGCGATCGAAGACATGACCCTGTTCGTTGAGGTGGGAGATGCCCCGTTCGGGCTCTTCTACGTAAGTCCCACCGAAGTTTATCTGGAGGAACCGTACAAAGACCGGAGACGCGGCAACGACCCCGGGCAGCGATTCCCATTCACGATTCCGCCGCCCGGAGCCACCGGCATCTGGCCGACGTACCAGCCTATCGCGAGCTCGCCTGGTTTCACGACGGACAACGTCTTGCCATATGCTATCCACTACAACTTCAGCATCGAGCGCGAGTTCCGCAAGTCGATCATCGCACGCGCGGGATACGTCGGTTCACAGGGTCACCACCTGATTGCTCAACTTTCCTCAAACCCCGGCAGCGCGGCCCGTTGTCTTGAGCTGCGGGCGCTACTTGGTTCAGACATCGGTTGCGGTCGCAACGGCGAGGATACCATCTATGACCTCAACGGGGATGGTGTCTACACCCTCGGGGTGGACGCCTTCGGGACTCGTCCCTACTCCGTCACCTCGGGGCGCTATGCGGCCGACGGCCTGCTGGACTTCATGAACAATACCTGGGAGTCGACGATCGCGAACTCCGCTTATCATGCCTTCCAGTTCAGCCTCGAGAAGCGCGCAGGCGATTTGCAGTTGTTGGGGGCTTACACATTTGGGAAGTCCCTGGACAATTCTTCTGGCTTTGGCGACCAGATTAACCCGTTCAACCACAAGATCAGCCGGTCACTCTCGACCTTCGACGTGAGGCACAATTTTGTGATCAGTTACATGTACAACCTACCTCTTGCACGCATGGCCAACTCATCGAGCGGAGCGCTTTTCAAGTTCCTGGATGGCTGGAGTTTCTCGGGTATCACGAGGTTCACTACCGGATTCCCGGTCGGCATGAGCGCAAGCGGGGATAGATCACTGTGCGGCTGCTCGGGGGTGGATAGACCGAACTACGATGGGTCGCCTATTCAGTACATGGACCCGCGAGATTCGGACAACCACCAGTTCTTTGCAAGGGATCCATTCTCCCAGGAAGAGTTGGGGGTAGCCGGCAACGCCAACCGCCGCTTCTTCCATGGTCCGGGTTTGAACAACTGGGATCTCTCCATCCAGAAGATAACGCGCATCACGGAAGGAGTCTCCGTGTTGTTCCGGGCAGAGCTGTTCAATGCTTTCAATCATGCCCAGTTTGCTGGTCCGAGCGGAAACATCTCGTCCGGAAGTTTCGGCCGAGTGACCGACGCGCGGGATCCCCGCATCGGTCAATTCGCGCTGAAGATTCAGTTCTGAGACGCGACTTACCCACATCTGCTCAGGCGGCGCAGGCGAAAAGGGCCTGCGCCGCCCGTTTTTTTCCTATGAAATTCAGCCGGCGTAGTTTCCTGGGCTCCTCATCCCTCCTGCTGAGCTCAAAGCTGCTGGAAGTGCTCACGACTCCACAATCAAAGTGGACTGGCCCGTTACTCTTGAACGCCGCCACCCCTGCACGTCAAGCCAACCAACCCGCCGTCACGTTTGTAGACGCGGCGAAGGAAGCCGGAGTCACGGCCCTGAATGTCTGGGGCGGAGTCGAGACAAAGAAGTACATCCTTGAAACCAAGGGTAGCGGTGTCGCTTTCTTCGACTACGATAACGACGGCTGGCTGGATATCTACCTGACCAACGGAATGCGCCTCGGGGAGACGTACGAGCCTGGCAAGGGTCCCACCTCGCACCTTTACAGGAACAATCGCGACGGCACGTTTACGGACGTTACCGAGAAGTCCGGCCTGGCCCGCACCGGATGGCAGACA
>JAFNAG010000171.1 GCA_017860135.1 Acidobacteriota bacterium | reverse complement strand
CGACCGGTTCAAGTTATCGCACCGACGCTGACGATCACGCTGCCCGTGGTGGATCTGCGGGAGTTCGCGCGCGCGCTGCCCGAAACCGAACGGGAGACCGAGGTTCAGCGGCTCGTCACCGAGGAGGCCGAGCTCCCCTTCAATCTGGCCAAAGGCCCGCTCTTGCGGGCCACCGTACTACAGCTGGGCGAGCAGGAGTACGTGGGACTCCTGACGCTGCACCATATTGCGTCCGACGGCTGGTCAACCGGCATCCTGATCCGAGAGCTGGCGGTACTGTACCAAGCCTTCTCCTTCGGAAGGTCCGCGCCACTGCCCGAGTTGCCGATCCAGTATGCCGATTTTGCGTGTTGGCAGCGACAGTGGTTGCGCAGTGAAGTCCTGGAAACGCAACTGAGCTATTGGAAACAGCAACTGCGTGGTGCCCCTCCGCTGTTGGAGTTGCTGCCGGATCATCCGAGGCCGGTGATGCAGACGTTCCGGGGTGCGCACGAATCGTTGCTGTTGCCCGAGGCCGTGGGCGCGGGGCTGAAGGCGCTGAGCCGCGAAGCGGGCGCCACCCTCTTCATGACCGTGCTGGCTGCGTTCAAGATCTTGCTGCATCGCTACACCCGTCAAGACGACATCGTCGTAGGCACACCGATCGCCAACCGTAACCGGAGGGAGATCGAGGGGCTGATTGGATTTTTCGTCAACACGCTCGTCCTCCGTACCGACCTTTCGGGCGACCCGAGTTTTCGGGAACTCTTGCGGCGGGTGCGAGAGGTCTGTTTAGGGGCGTATGCCCATCAGGATCTGCCCTTTGAGAAGCTCGTGGAGGAATTGCACGTCGAGCGCGATCTGAGCCGTAATCCGCTCTTTCAGGTGATGTTCGTGCTGCAGAACGGTGTGCCGCGGCCGGTAGAGCTGCCGGGCATGACCCTCAGCCCGGTCGAGGGAAACAGCGAGACGGCTCACTTTGATTTGACGCTGCAAATCGTGGACGCCGAGCCAGGGCTCACGGCAACATTCGTCTACAACACCGATCTGTTTGAGGCCGCCACGATTGCCCGGATGCTCCGCACTTTTCAGACCCTATTGGGCGCCGTGGTTGTGGATCCCGCGCTCCGCCTCTCGGACGTACCGCTCTTGACCAGGGCGGAGCGGCAGCAACTGGTGCTGGAGTGGAACGATACCAAGACCGACTCTCCGCAGGATTTGGGTATTCATCAGCTCTTTGAGGCGCAAGTGGCGCGTACGCCTGACGCCATCGCAGTCGTGTTCGCAGATGAGGTGTTGACGTATGAGGAGCTGAACCGCCGGACCAACCAACTGGCGCATCACCTGCGGGCTCTGGGAGTGGGACCGGAGGTGCCGGTCGGCATCTGCCTGGAGCCCTCGTTGGAGATCGTCATCGGGTTGCTAGGCATTCTGAAGGCCGGCGGGGTCTACGTGCCTCTTGACCCGACGTATCCAAAGGAGCGCCTCGCCTTCATGCTCGAAGATGCCCAGGTGCCGATGCTGTTGACGCGGGAGCGCTTGGTGACGGGCCTGCCCGAACATCAGGCTCGAGCCGTCTGTCTGGATTCGGGCTGGGAGGCCATCGCCCGAGAAAGTGCCGAGAACCCGGTCAGCTCGACGACGGCTCAAGGCCTGGCGTATGTGATCTATACCTCCGGGTCCACGGGTCGGCCGAAGGGAGTTCTCGTTTCGCACGGCTCCCTTGCCGATCATTGCCGTGATGTTCAAAGGTACTACGAACTCGAGCCGAGCGATCGGGTACTCCAGCTCGCTTCACTGAGTTTCGATCTGTCCTTGGAGCAAATTTTACCCACGCTCATCAGCGGGGCCGGGCTGGTCGTGATGGGTGCAGAGCTATGGCCTCCGGCAGACTTCCACAAGAGAGCCGCTGAGTTTGGACTCACGGTGCTGAATCTCCCAACCGGCTACTGGCAGGAACTTGCGCGAGAGTGGGCGGACGTCCCGGAGCTGGTCCCGAACATACAGCCCAGACTTTTTGTCGTCGGCGGAGATTCCATGTCGCCCGATGTTCTCGATCTCTGGCGGCGAACACCGCTGGCTTCGATCCGCCTTCTCAACGCGTACGGCCCGACCGAGACGACGATCACGGCAACTGCCTTCGAAATTCCCGCCCGACTTGAGACTGTCGATACATGCGAAGACTTGCTTCGGGAGCCTCCCATTGAGCCGACTCTTCTGACAGACATCTGTCATGCCCGCAATCTTTCAGCGGGCATCCAGGCGGGGCGGAGTGGATTCCCGCTTGAAGACTGCGGGAATGACGAAGAGAGGAGCCCTCGTCTACTCCCCGGTTCGTTGACCCAACCGACCATGCCGTCTTTGTCCGAATCTCAGCACGAGCGGTCTCAGAGTCCATCAAGTAATGGTGCTTCCGCTCACCCTGGACTTGTCGAAGGGTACTTTCAGAGAAGACCGACAGACCCACATTGCGGGAATAAGACTTTTCTGCGGGTCCCCATTGGTCGTCCCCTCGCGAACCGAGCGACCTACATTCTCGACGAGCACGGCAACCCGGTTCCAATTGGCGTTCCCGGCGAGTTGCACATCGGCGGGGCGGGCGTGGCCCGAGGCTACCTGAACCGTCCGGAGTTGACCGCCGAGAAGTTCGTTCCAGATCCGTTCGGTGCCGAGCCCGGCGCACGATTGTACAAGACCGGCGACCTGGCCCGCTATCTGCCGGACGGGAACATCGAGTTCCTCGGGCGCGCGGACCACCAAGTGAAGATCCGGGGATTCCGTATCGAGCTGGGGGAAATCGAGGCCGTGCTTGGCCAACACCCCGCGGTGCGTGCGGCTGTCGTCTTGGCCTGGGACGACGCGCCTGGAGAGAGGCGATTGGTGGCCTATGTGGTTGCTGAGCCGCAGTCCCCGCCCTCGGCTCATGACCTGCGCAGTTTTCTCAAGGAGAAGCTGCCCGAGCACATGGTGCCTGCGGTCTTCGTACTGGTCGACGCCTTGCCGTTGACGCCTACCGGGAAGGTCGATCGCCGCGCACTGCCGGCGCCCGACCGCACACGACCCGACCTCGAAAGGACATTCGTCGCACCCCGAGACGCCCTGGAACTCCAGCTCGCTCATCTCTGGGAGGAGGTTCTGAGCGTTCGGCCGGTCGGAGTGACGGATAATTTTTTCGAGCTTGGAGGGCATTCGATGGCCGCCGTGCGGCTGTTCGCCCTAATCGAGAACCACCTCGGCAGGCGACTTCCGTTAGCGACTGTTTTTCAGGGCGCAACCATTGAGCATCTCGCCGGCATCCTCCGCTACAACGCCAATCCAGTACCCCACCCGTGTGTGGTGGCGATTCAGCCTGGTGGCGCCAAACCGCCGCTCTTCTTGATACATCCGGCCGGCGGCCACGTGTTTCCATACATACATCTGGCGCACGCATTGGGCCGCGATCAACCCTGCTATGGGCTCCAAGCCAGAGGGCTGGAAGAGGGGCAGGACCCGCAGGCGCGGATCGAAGACATGGCCACCTATTACCTCGAAGCGCTGCAGACCGTGCAGTCCGAGGGGCCCTACTTCCTGGGAGGATGGTCAATGGGAGGTGTGGTGGCCTTCGAGATGGCGCAGCAGCTTCTGGCGCAGGGTGAGCGGGTGGCCCTGGTTGCCTTACTGGATGCTCGGATTCCAACCCCTGACGAGCACTTTGCAGAGGAAGACCTCGAAGCGACACTGTTGGCCGATGTGATCCGTTACTTCGGTCTTTCGTTGGGCCCGTGGGAGTCCCTCTTGCGGCTGCCAAAGCACGAACTGTTGACCCGTGTGTTTCAGCAGGCGAAGAGCGCCGGCCTGGTGCCCCCGGATATTCATGCGTTCCAAGCTGAGCGTTTTCTCGAGCTCTGCAAGGCCGACTTTCGAGCGACGCGGGACTACGTACTACATCGCTACGCGGGTCGCCTCATCCTTTTCAAGGCAAGCGAGGCAGAGCCACGGACCATATCGGACCTGGCAACCCGGAGCGACCCAACGGGGAGCGGACCCGCCGAAATGACGCCGGCCGCAGGCCCGGACGCTGACCCCACGTTGGGCTGGAGCCAGTGGGCTGCTGGAGGAGTGGACGTCCACGTCGTCCCAGGCAATCATGCCAACATGGTTTACAAGCCTCACGTTGCAGTCCTGGCCGAGAAGCTGAGGGCTTGCATCAAGCAAGCTGCAAGCGGCGAGGCTTGGTTCGCGGATGCAGTCAATTCACCCGACAGATTGATGGGGGACGCTCGATGAGTGGGAACAACAACGCAGACAGTGCACGCTACAAAGTCGTGGTGAATCACGAAGAACAGTACTCGATCTGGCCTGCCGCTCGGGAGAACCCTGTTGGCTGGAGGGATGCAGGTACGATCGGAACAAAGGCCGAGTGCTTGGCCTACATTAGAGAAGCATGGGCCGACATGAGGCCGCTCAGTCTGCGCAGGACGATGGAGAAGCAGGAAGGATAGCGTCTCCCAATTGGCTTACAGGAGGGCTGATGCAAACTGGGAGGGCGAGGCTCCTGCCGAGCCGCACTGTGGAAGCCAAACGGCTCGCCCTCCCGTTGTCGGATTTCATCCCATGACCGCCACAGTTGTTCCCAACCCCTGGGTTGCAAGCCGCCGGCCGCGGCCGCATGCCCGCCTGCGTCTATTCTGCTTTCCGTATGCGGGAGGCAACGCCTCGATTTTCCGCACCTGGGCGGAAGGCTTGCCGGCGGATGTCGAGGTCTGTCCGATTCAACTTCCCGGACGAGGAGCGCGGCTGATGGAGCCTCCTTTCGCTCAGCTCTCCCCTCTCATCCAGGCCCTTGCCCACGCCCTCTTTCCGCTCCTGGACAAGCCGTTTGCCCTCTTCGGCCACAGCCTCGGAGCGTTGGTGAGCTTTGAACTCGCCCGTCATCTCCGCGGACAGTATGACCTGCATCCTGTTCGTTTGATTGTCTCTGCCGGTCCTGCGCCTCAGATTCCTTTTCGAGAGCCGCCCATGCACACCCTGCCAGACGGAGAGTTTGTGGCGAAACTGCGTCGTCTGAACGGTACGCCCGAGGAGGTGCTCGATCACGAAGAGCTCATGGAAATCGTCCTTCCGTTCTTGCGGGCCGATTTCGCGCTGTACGAAACCTACGTGTATTCGCCCGAGCCTCCCCTGAACTGCCACATCTCCACCTTTGGCGGCTTACAGGATGGCCACGTGAGCCACGGCCACCTTGAAGCCTGGCGTGATCAAACGACCGGTTCCTTTTCGTTGCGAATGTTTCCCGGTGACCACTTCTTCCTGAACACAACTCAGCCGCTCCTGCTTCAGGTGCTCGCTCACGAACTGCGCTGCAACCTGTGAGGATGGCGACGTGAAGATGGCGCCCACCACCGCTCCTGCTCCGCCGTGGTGCTCAGCGCCGGAAGCACTACGGTTGGGTCGTGACGAAGTGCATGTCTGGCGCGCCACCCTGGACGAGTCCCCGTCACGGGTCGATGGCTTCCTACACACCCTTGCCGCAGATGAACGAACGAGGGCCGAGCGGTTTTATTTTCCGAGAGACCGCGAGCGCTTTATCGTCGCGCGCGGCGTGCTGCGAGCCATCCTCGGCCTGTACTCGAACAGCGCACCGGAGGGCGTATCCTTCAGCGACGGCTCTCATGGAAAACCTGCCCTGGCAGGGGAATCTGGCGGGGCGGCAATCCGCTTCAACGTCTCCCACTCTCACGGAGTGGCCCTGTACGCCGTCACTCGAGTCCGGGAGGTTGGTATCGATGTCGAATGCATCCGCAGCGACCTGAAGGTCGAGCAGATCGCCGAGCGATTTTTTTCCCACCACGAGATCACCACGCTCCGTGCGCTCCCGACCCACCTACGGGAATCGGCATTCTTTCGCTGTTGGACTCGCAAGGAGGCGTACATCAAAGCTACGGGTAAAGGGCTTTCACTGCCCTTGGACCAGTTTGCGGTGTCGCTGGCTCCCGGGGAACCTGCAGCACTGCTGAGCACCCAAGGAGATCCACACGAAGCCCAGCGTTGGTCTCTGCTCGAGCTGACCCCTGCCCCTGGCTATGCGGCCGCTCTCGCCGTGGAAGGACACGGCTGGTGTCTCGCCTGTTGGGATTGGCGGACCCCGACTGCCCCTACAAATGCGGGTTGACGTTGGTTTACGTAGGGGCAGGCCCCCGTGCCTGCCCTGATTTGGTTGGGTCCTTGCGCGAGATGGGCACTTGTTACGATCCTAATCGGCATCATCGACGGTCGGTCCGTCTTGATGGATACGACTACCGTGAACCCGGCGCTTATTTCGTCACCATAGTCACGCAGGGGCGGGCGTGTGTGTTCGGTGAGGTAGTGGACGGTGTGATGCGACTGAATGATGCCGGGCGAATGGTGCGAACGGTCTGGGACGAAATGCCGATCCATTATCCCGGCGTGCAAACCGACGAATTCGTCGTCATGCCCAATCACATCCACGGTATGATCGTTCTCAGATGCGACCCGGCCGTAGGGGCGGCCCCCAGTGGCCGCCCAGAATCGTTGCCGGCGACGACGGCCCCACCCGAGCCTGGGCAAACACAGAGGATTGCCGATACATTGCCTGGGCAACCACAGGGGGTTGCCCCTACATTGTCGTTGCCGGACGTCATGCACCGGTTCAAAACGATGACGACGAAACGGTATGTGGATGGTGTCAAACGACGCGGTTGGCCTGCATTCCCCGGTCGTTTGTGGCAGCGCAACTACTACGAACACATCATGCGTAACAACGAATCGCTAACCCATATCCGGCAATACGTGTTGGAGAACCCGGCCCGGTGGCACGAAGACCCGGAAAACCCCACCGTGACGACGAACTACGATCACATGTTGTAGGGGCGCTGCACCGTGGTCACTCAGGGCCGGTGCGGACGATTACAGCCCAGTTCGCGCCTGGGCAACCACCGGGGGGTGTCACTCACAATTACGCTCTGACGTTGCCTTCACGCGACTCATCAGATGCTATCTGGCCGTCGCGCAGACGGATCATACGGTGAGCCCGCTCCATGACCTGAGGATCATGACTCGAAAAGACGAACGTCGTCGTGTGAGCACGATTCAAGCGTTCCATGACATCGAGGAGGGAGAGCGCGGTGGCGGAGTCCAGATTTGCCGTCGGCTCGTCCGCCAGGATCAACGCAGGGTCTGTGACCATGGCCCGAGCCACGGCAACCCGCTGCTGCTGCCCGCCGGACAACTCGACTGGACGACGATCTTCAAGGCCAGTGAGGCCGATCTCCGAGAAAAGCTTCTCCACCCTCTTCCTCCGCTCCCGCGCCGGCACGCCCTGCAGGAGCAAGGTAAACTCGGCGTTCTCCAGGGCGGTGAGGACTGGCAGAAGGTTGTACGCTTGGAAGACGAAGCCGATGCGCTGCAAACGCAGACGCGCCAGCTCCCCTGACGAGAGCAGCTGAAGGTTCTGTCCCGCCACCCAGACCTCGC
This sequence comes from Acidobacteriota bacterium, assembly GCA_017860135.1. Classification (GTDB taxonomy): domain Bacteria; phylum Acidobacteriota; class UBA6911; order UBA6911; family UBA6911; genus JAFNAG01. The sequence continues at coordinate 1,852 of JAFNAG010000171.1, read as the reverse complement.
CGGTGTCTGCCCGGTCGAGTCCCCCAATGATGTTGAGCAAGGTGGTTTTGCCGGAACCGGAAGGACCGGCAATAGTCAAGAATTCCCCAGGGGCAATCCGTAGATGCACTCCACGCAATGCCGGGACCTTAATCGGTCCTCCCGTATGGTACGTCTTACTCACGCCACTCAGTTCCACCGCCCACTCAGCCACATTGCCCTCCAACCCGTTCTCGGCCGCCAGCTGTCCACTCGCTGCTCTAGATGACCTTCAATGCATCGGGCAGTTCCGTACGCGCGGCCTTGAGCGCCGGGTAGAGGGACATGATTGTGGCCATCAAGAACACGATGCTCACGGACCAGGCGATTCGCCGCAGGCTCAAACGCGGGTAGATGATCGGGTCGAAAACGAACGCAGTGGGAAAGCCGGTCTTGAAGAACCAGCGCAAATCCAGCCCGGCGGTGGCGAAGTAATGGTGGAAAGCCAAACCCAGCGCCAGGCCCATTGCAAGGCTGATGGCCGTGAGAGCCAGCGACTCCCCAATGAGCATCTCCGCGAGCTGCCGGGGCCGAAGACCAAGAGCGGTGCAAACGCCAAACTCATAGCGGCGCCCCAGTGCTCTCATCAGGATCGTGTTGAATATTCCTAGCCCTACCATCGCGAGGACAACGCCGTTCATGACATAGTTGAAAGCCTCGTCCAGCCGAAAGCTCTGAACCAACATTGGCGTTGATTCCCGCCAGGTCAGAACTTCGACCGGAACTCCCGCCAGCTGCTGCCGCAGGCCGTCTGCCACCATCTGCGAGTCATCCTCCTGTGCCAGCAGGATGGCGATTTGCGTCACCCGATCGGGCACCCCAAGCAGCGCCTGGCTCTCAGACAGGCGCAAATGGATGATGTGGGCATCGATCGACTGTAGACCCGTTTGAAAGATCCCGCTCACCCGCCAGAGCGTACTTTGCATTTCCCCTTCGGCTCTATCCGCCGCGTCGGCGCCAGGCGGTCGTACCGCCTGCGTCATGAGCACGACCTTGGAGCCTACCTTCACCTCGAGCTTGCGGGCCAGATCAATGCCGATGACAGCCTCAGACGCTCCGTCGTCGGTCAGATAGGCCCCCGCGACGATTCGCTGAGGGATCAGGGAAACAGCCCGTTCCGCTCGTGGTGCCACCCCAACAATACTCACGCCCTCAGCGTTGGTGGCGGAACTCAGTAGTCCAGAGGCCAGCACCCTCGGACTCACCCCACGCGCAACATCCTTTGTCGCCTCGGTGTGCAGGAACTCCTCGGCCACAGACACGACTCGTGCCGGAAGCAACAGCTCCTGAGAGCCGGCGTCTTGATACCCCTTTGCCTGGATCACGACGTGCCCCGACCCCAGTCGCACCGCATCGGCAAGCATCCGCTCGTGGCTGCCGTCGAGGAAGCCCAAGGAGATCAGCAGCAACGCCAGACCCGCACCCAAGGCAAGGGCAGTCAGCAGGGTGCCCCTGGGATTGCGCCAAAGATTGCGCCAGCCGATCTTTACCAGCAGGGAAAGTGCCGTCATCCCTAGGCCTTTCGCAGCGCTTCCGTCGGCCGATAGTGCGCCGCCCGCAACGCAGGATACAAGGAGGAGCCAACGGCGGTGATGGCAAGCCCCAGAGCCGCTTTGGAATACGCGGGAAAATCTTGCCGGCCGTACCACAGGTGCCCCAACCTTACTCCAGCCACAGAGATTTCGTTTGCGGCGCCGCCCACTTCCAGGCCATGGACCTGCAGATACCAGAGAAGCGGAGCCCCAAGCGCTACTCCTAAGACCAGGCTGACGATCACCAATCCTGTCGCTTCTGCCAGGACGAGACCGACGACCTGAACCGGACGCATTCCCAG
>JAFNAG010000510.1 GCA_017860135.1 Acidobacteriota bacterium | reverse complement strand
TCAAGGAGCACGAAGAAACGATGACGGTCCTGGGACCGTGGATCATCAACGTGAGCCGGGACGTTCAGCGCCTGCGAACGGCCGTCGGCGATCCGAGACGTTCGGCAACCGATCGATCGGTTTCTGAAACGCAATTGATAGGGGCGTTGAGCCTGCTGGCGTCTTTGCAGCAGATCCTGCAGGGAGTCACTGAAGTTCACGCTCACCTTCTGGAGGCGGCCTCTGCCGAGAAGCCGGAGCGCCTCGACCTGTTGAAGCTGCGGATTCAATGGTCGATGGATGCGCTCGGTACCCTGGCAAGGGATGTGGGGCCTCAGCCGCGCCAGCTCATCTTAGCCGAGATCGCGTATTTCCGACGGTTCGCCGAGGGGGACACCAGCATGCCCTCGCTGCGGGCGCGCGAACTGCAGCTCATCGGCAACGGCGAAGCCGTGCAACGCGAAAACGCCCGGCTGTCGCAGGAGGTGAGCGAATCGGTCGAACGGGTCGTCCGAGGCACCCGGTCGGATATCTCCCGGGCCATGTCCGAGGCGCATGCCGTGCGGAAGGGAAGCCGCGTCACCCTCGTTCTGATTGTGGCGCTCAGTCTGACGAGCTCGGCTTTGATCGCCTGGCTCTACGTGGGCCGTAACCTGGTCGCGCGCCTGACCGCTCTCAGCAACGGCATGATGGAGATTGCCGGCGGAAATCTCAGAACGCCGCTGCCGCCGGTGGGCAGCGACGAAATCGGGCGTATGGCCGCGGCCCTGGCCGTATTTCGCGACACCGCCGTCGAAATCGAGGAGAAAAACCTGCGTGACATCGCCGAGGCACGCCAACGCCTGGTGGATGCCATCGAAAGCATTTCGGAAGGCTTCTCCCTGTATGACAAAGAGGACCGGCTGGTGATGTCGAACAGCAGGTTCCGGGAACTGTATCCCGTGACCGATGACTTCTTCCGTCCCGGCATGTCGTTCACCCGCATCGCTCGGGAGGCCGCCGAGCGGGGGGTGATCAGCGAGGCCAAGGGGCGTATCGACGAGTGGCTTGCGAAACGAGTGGCCCAACACCGCAACCCGACAGGCCCGCATGTCCATCGACTGGACCAGGATCACTGGATCCAGATCAGCGAGCGGAAGACGGCGGATGGCAGCACCGTTGCGGTGTACACCGACATCAGCGCGCTCAAGCAGCATGAGACTGAACTGTCGAAGCTGATCGGGGAGCTCGAAGAGGCTCGGGACAAGGCGATGGAAGCCGACCGCGTGAAGAGCAAATTCCTGGCCAACATGAGCCATGAACTCCGAACCCCGCTGAATGCCATCCTCGGCTACACAGAGTTGATCCTCGACAACATTTACGGCGACGTGCCACGGAAGATAGGAGAGACCCTCGAACGCCTGGAAAAGAATGGGCGTCACCTCCTCACGCTCATCAATGATGTCCTGGATTTCTCCAAGATCGAAGCCGGTCAGCTCCGTCTGTCCCTCAATGACTACTCTATGAGGGAAGTGGTCCAAACGGTCGCGACATCGGTCGAGGCCCTGGCGATAGAGAAAAAGTTAGACCTGAAGGTGACCGTCCCGGACAACCTGATAATAGGGCGAGGCGATGAACAACGCATCGTCCAGGTGCTGGTGAATCTCGTCGGCAATGCCATCAAGTTCACCGACGAGGGGGAGGTCCGGGTCGGGGTGAGCATTTCCGACGGAACGTTCATGGTCTCCGTGTCCGATACGGGACCCGGGCTCGCGGAAGCGGATCAGAAGATGATCTTCGAGGAGTTTCACCAGGCCGACATGTCCAGTACTCGGAAAAAAGGCGGAACCGGTCTCGGTCTGGCCATCGCCCGGAGAATCGTCGAGATGCATGGAGGGCGTATCTGGGTGGAGTCCGAGCCGGGAAAGGGTTCGACCTTCAACTTCACGCTGCCCGTGCAAGTAGAGCAACAGAGGAATCCATGATGAACAAGGTCATTTTGGTGATCGAAGACCAGGAAGACAACCGGCGTATCATGCGCGATCTGCTCACGACCAAGGGCTATGATGTGATCGAGTCCGTCGACGGGCTGGATGGGGTGAAGACGGCCGAAACCCGTCGTCCGGATCTGATCCTCATGGACATCCAGCTGCCCGGCATCGATGGGTACGAGGCCACCCGGCGGATCAAGGCGAATCCCGAAATCAGGGGAACGCCGATCATCGTGGTGACCTCCTACGCGCTCAGCGGGGACGATGTGAAAGCGTTTCAGGCGGGCTGCGATGCCTACATGGCGAAACCCTTCAGCCCTCGTGAGCTCCTGGCAAAGGTCCGGGAGTATATCCCGTAGCGAATATCCTCCCATAAGAGCATCCGGTATGAAATCGCCGCCGCTGATCCTGATCGCCGATGACAATCCGGCCAATGTCGAAATCTTCCAGATGCGCCTGGAGGCCAACGGCTACGCCATCATCACCGCCGTGGATGGAGAGGACGCCCTTCGAAAGGCCCGCGATCGTCTGCCCGACCTGGTACTGCTCGATGTCATGATGCCCAAGAAGGACGGGCTCGCGGTCTGCAGGGAGATCAAATCGGATCCCTCGCTGCCGTTCATGCCGGTCATCATGGTCACCGCAAAAGCCGAGTCGAAGGATGTCGTGGCCGGGCTCGAGTCCGGGGGCGACGAATACCTGACCAAGCCGGTGGACCATGCGGCCCTGGTCTCCAGGGTCAAATCGATGCTCCGGATCAAGGACCTCCACGACACGGTCCTGCAGCAGTCGGCGCGGCTCAAATTCCAACTGGAAACGGCCACCAAGGTTCAATCGTTGTTCTGGCCGAAGCTGCCCGTTCTGAAAGGCGGCAGCCGCGTTTGGGCGGTCTCGGTCCCGGCGGCGTATGTCGGCGGGGATTTTTACGACGTGATTGCGCTCCCGGACGGCAGCCTGCTGGTCTATGTCGCGGATGTCTCCGACAAGGGCGTCCCTGCCGCGCTGATCATGGCGGCCTTGTCGACCCGGATCCGGAGCGAGGCACAGCAGCAGCACGAAATAGGCGAGTTGGTTGGAAGCATCAATGCGAGCACCTGCCGGCTCATATCCGAAGAGGGCTTCTTCATCACCATCGTTGTCGGACGCTATTGGCCGGGGTCGGGAAGGATACAGGTCTTGACCGCTGGCCATCCGCCGCCGCTGTGGACCGGTGACAGCGGCAGTCGCAAGCTGAATGTCGCCGGTGGGATCGCCCTGGGGGTTTCGCCCGAAGCGCGCTACGAGAAAAGCGAACTAATCATTGGCCCAGGAGAATCGGTGCTCTTTTACTCGGATGGGATCTTAGAGGCGAGGAACGTGAAAGGCGAACTCCTCGGGGCCGAACGATTGGTCGGTTTGCTCGCCGAGGTTAAGGGCCCGCCCTGGGGTCCGGAACTCCTGGAGGCCGTGCGACTATGGCAAGCCGACTCCCCTGCCGAGGATGATCTCACGATGTTGGAGATATGGCGCGAATGCTCGGAGGCAGGTTCGTGAGCCGCCCCCGGAGTCTGTATACTCGCGGGACACACGTCGGGACTC
>JAFNAG010000170.1 GCA_017860135.1 Acidobacteriota bacterium | reverse complement strand
GGAAGGCTCTGCCGTTCCGGCGTTTGGTGAAAGCGGCAATATTGGCGCACTGCCACGGAATAGCGGTCGGTATCGGGATCGGGATCGCAATCGCAGTCGAAGACAGTGCAGGATTGGAGGCCTCTTTGTTAATATCGGCAGTGCCATGACATCAATCCCGATCCCGATAGCGATTGCGATACCGATTCCGATACCGATTGTGGCGCGGATTCGCCCCGCTGTGCGGGGCAGGCCGAAGCCACGCCTTCGAGGCGTGGTCGATTACTGATAATCTGCAAGTGCGTGGAAACCCGGACGAAGAGCCGGATACAGCGATTGGAACACGCCGTAGAGCTTCCGGTATCGTTCGATGTTTACCGGATCCGGAGCCACCCGATCGATGACTGTCACTGTTTGCTCGACGGCATCCGGGACGCTGGAGAATATTCCGGCGCCGACGCCCGCGAGTAGTGCCGCTCCGTAGGCAGCGCCCTCCGTCACGTTCACGCGGACGAGCTCGGTTCCGAAGACGTCGGCCTGAATCTGGCGCCAGAGCGAGCTGCGGGCTCCTCCGCCGGAAGCCCGGACCTGTTCAATGGGAACGCCGAGATTGCGGATCAGCTCCAGACTGTCTCGCAGTCCGAAGGAGACTCCTTCGAGCACCGCGCGGATCAGGTGCTCCTTGTTGTGACGGACAGTCAGTCCAACGAAAGCGCCGCGCGCCCTCGGGTCGGGGTGAGGCGTGCGCTCACCGGTAAGGTAGGGCAGGAAAACCAGTCCGTCGCAGCCGGGAGGTGCGTTGGCGGCTTCGCGAGTCAACAAGTCGTAGGGATCTTCCCCCCGGTTGCGTGCCGTCGTCCGCTCCGGCTCACCCAGACAATCGCGCAACCAGCGCAAAGAACCTCCCGCGGAAAGCATGACACCCATCAAGTGCCATGCGCCGGGCACCGCATGGCAAAAAGCGTGCAGGCGGCCGTGCGTCTCCGCCGCGAATGTGTCCATAAAAGCGAACACCACGCCGGATGTGCCGCAGGTTACCGAAATGATGCCTGGCTGAATCACGCCACTTCCGATTGCCTGGGCCGCCTGGTCGCCCGCTCCGCCGGCCACCGGCGTGCCGGTCTTCAGGCCGCACCGGAGTGCCGCCTCGCGGGTGATCCTGCCGGAGATTTCCTGCGATTCAGTGCATTGCGGCATCCATTCCCGAGGGATCGAAAGAGCATCCAGCATCCTCTCTGACCATCTCCGCCGGGCCACGTCCAGAAGGGAAGTGCCGGAAGCGTCGGAAACCTCGGTCGCGTGTTCTCCGGTCATGCAAAAACGCACGTAGTCTTTGGGAAGCAGGATGTGCGCTACACGTGCATACACTTCGGGTTCGTTTTCCTGCACCCATAATATTTTGGGAGCGGTGAATCCCGGCAGGACCGCGTTCCCGGTCATTGCCACCAGGTTGTCCACCCCGCCGCACTTCTCCAGGATCTCCCCGCACTGGCGCTCTGTGCGCTGATCGTTCCAGAGTATCGCAGGACGCAGGACACTCCCCGCGGCGTCCAACATGACCAGTCCGTGCATCTGGCCGGTCAGGCCGACCGCCTGGACGTCCTCGCCGGTCAACCCCGCCTGGTGCAACGCGGCGCGAATGCTCGAGCAGGCGCCGTCCCACCAGTCCTGGGGCGATTGTTCCGCCCACAACGGGCGTGGAGTGGAAAGCGGGTATTCTGTCGTCGCGATGGCAACCACGTTGCCGGACGGGTCCATGATCAGCGCCTTGGCGCCGGTGGTGGAAACGTCTATGCCCAGAAGATAGCGCATGATCGCTCCCTGAAGCGCATGATTCGTGAATCATGAGGTTGATATATTGTGGAGGCGGCAGAAGCTCCTTCACGCCGCCGAATGACTGCATTGCAGCCTTCAGCGGCGTTCTTCCGCCTCCCATCTCATGCCATCACGATTAAAAACAATCCGGGCTAATATCTTGCAGTGAGAAACTCGAATCCTCTGTGGATCTCTTTCCATGTCTCGCCGTAGATGACAAAATAAGAAAGTACTGTGCCCGACTCGGCGTCCCAGGTGGTCAGGTTGTCTTTGCCGGGAGAGACGGTTGTTTTTGACGGATTATTGAATACGATCCCGTACCGGAGGCTGCTCAGGAGGAAAGGGATTTCCGCGGTCTTCTGTCCGCCCAGTTCGGGATGCTGCGGGAACGAGATGGTCTGTCCTCGCCGGCTTTCAGATGAACCGGGATCTTCCCCGGGACCGTAATAGGCTTCCTGTTCGGATGACCGGAACTCGGCATGTATGCACGCACCGGAACCTGCTGGCGCCTGAGGGTCCTGCAGCCGGTACGAGGTCGAAGCCAGGAGGACATTCTGTTTCGCGTCGAGAAAAGTAAGCTGCGCTGTCTTGCGATCCACGCGGACCGCGAGCCGGCCGGCCACCAACCGGACCGCCGCCGCGGCGGATTCGACACGGTAATTCTGTTCAGACGGTTTGGCGCGGATTCCCCACAGCCGTGCGGGGGTCTTTGTGCGCGTCAGGGAATAACTGACGTGGATGATATTGTCGGCATACGCCTTGATGGTCAGGAATCCTACATCACACTTGAGCACCAGTTCCCGGTTGATGTGCTCAAAACTGATGACCCGCTGCGGTATGCGGATATCTTCGGCGGCATCTTGAGAGCCGGCGGCAAGCGGGAGCAGGCCGGCCGCGATAGGGATGGCCAGGAGCCACAGGAAATCGAGGAACCATATCCGGCAATGACGCATCGTTTCCTCGCTCATGAGTCACCCGTTTGCTGCCGGCGCTTCGCGCGGCCTTCATGATCCGCCTGCAACGCACGGCATTAACATACACCAGTACCGCAAACGAACGGTACAGGTTCCTGCTCTGCGCTCCGGTCAGGCCAGCCCGGCAGCACTGATATGTAGTGTTTCACCTTGCTTTCCCTCAAAGGCCAAGATAGCATGGCGCCCTGATTTTACGCGCGCGAGGTCGCACTGTCGGCCCGGAGGAAGAGCCCCGGAGCGATCCCGATCCGTCTGCGGTTATTCGATTGGCGATTCATGCTAGAGTCCAAGCTGCCATGATTTTGCCGCCCACGCCCTCCGCCATCCAGGACCGGCCACACCGGCGGTTGAATCCGCTCAGCGGTGAATGGGTGCTGGTATCGCCGCACCGTGTCGAGCGGCCGTGGCAAGGCAAAGTGGACGCAGTCTCCGCGGCGCCGATCCCAGCGTACGATCCCGAGTGCTATCTGTGTCCGGGAAACAGGCGCGCAAGCGGCCTGCGGAATCCCGATTACCGGGGCGTGCACGTGTTCGACAACGACTTCAGCGCTCTCCTGCCGGGAACCGAACCGGGTGATCTCGCTGGCCCGCCGTATTTCCGCCAGGAGGCGGTTCGGGGGATCTGCCGGGTTCTATGCTTTTCGCCGCGGCATGACCTGACTCTGTCCCGGATGAGTCTCGAGGAGATCCGTCAAGTTGTCGAGCTGTGGATTGCGCAGATGCGCGAGCTGATGCGGACCTACCGGTGGGTGCAGATTTTTGAGAACCGCGGGGAAATCATGGGATGCTCCAACCCGCATCCTCACGGGCAGCTGTGGGCCAGCAGCTCGGCGCCGAACGAGGCTGCGAAAGAGGATGTGTGCCAGCGCCGGTACCTGCAAGAGCGCGAGTCGGTTCTGCTGCTGGATGCGCTGGAATTCGAACTGTCCCAGGGCTGCCGTGTGGTGGTGGAGAACAGTCACTGGGTGGCATTGGTCCCATTCTGGGCCGAGTGGCCTTTTGAGACGCTGGTCCTGCCGCGGCGGCAGGTGCACCGCCTGGTCGATCTCGAATCGGCCGAGCAGGTGTCTTTGGCGGATCTGCTGCAGCGGCTGTTGACCCGCTACGACAACCTATTCGGTGTGCCTTTTCCTTATACCATGGGGTGGCACGGCGCCCCGAACGAACCCGGCGATCCAGCCCACTGGCAGCTCCATGCGCATTTCTATCCGCCGCTGCTGCGCTCGGCATCCGTAAAAAAATTCATGGTCGGTTACGAGATGCTGGCAGAGCCGCAGCGCGACATAACCCCCGAAGCGGCGGCCGGGCGCCTGCAGTCGCTCGCGGATGCCGGTGCCGGCAGTTTCCGGAAGGACGCGGATCGATGACCAACGCCGCCCCGATGGAATCTGCGCTCGCACGCCTGTACGGGACCTCAGGCCACGAGCTGGCCCGGCAGCTGCAGCGGTGGGGGGGGCTGGCCGAACGGTTCCGGGAATGCTTTGGCGGGCCGGCGCCCCGATTTTTCAGCGCGCCCGGCCGCACGGAAATCGGCGGCAATCACACCGACCACAATCACGGCAAAGTGCTTGCCGCAGCGGTGGACCTCGATGTCATCGCGGCGGCCGCGCCCGGTTCCGACCGCGCGATCACCGTATACTCCGAAGGGTATCCCCAGCCGTTTGTCGTGGGCCTCGACGATCTGTCGATGCACCCGGATGAGCGGGGCACGACCGCGGCTCTGATCCGCGGCATCGCGGCCCGCTTCCGGGACAGCGGATGCGCCGTCGGCGGCGTGCAGGCCTGTATTGCGAGTGACGTGCCCGTAGGCTCCGGGCTCAGCTCCTCGGCAGCCGTCGAGGTGCTGATCGGGACTATTCTCAACGTCATTTGCAACGAGGCCCGGCTGGGGCCGGAACGTATCGCCATCGCCGGCCAGTACGCCGAAAACGTGTATTTCGGCAAGCCATGCGGGCTCATGGACCAGATCGCCAGTGCGGTAGGAGGCATAGTGGCGATCGACTTCGAAATTCCCGGATCTCCCCGGGTGGAAAGAGTGGAGTTCGACTTCGCAAAGGCGGGATGTGATTTGCTGGTTGTCGACACCGGCGGCAGCCATGCGGATTTAACGGATGACTATGCGGCGATCCCACGCGAGATGAAGCTGGTCGCCGCCCAATTCGGCAGTCAGGTGTGCCGCGAGATTTCAATGCAGGATCTGCTCGCGCGCCTGGCAGGGCTGCGCACAACCGCGGGAGACCGGGCGATACTGCGCGCGCTGCATTTTTTGCAGGAAAATGACCGGGTCGACCGTCAAATACATGCATTGCGCAAGGGGAACATGCAGGAGTTCCTCCGGCTCGTCGAAGAGTCGGGCGATTCTTCGTTCCGGTGGCTGCAGAATTGTCATTCGGGCCGCAATCCTCGGGAGCAGGGGATTGCCCTGGGACTGGCTCTGGCGGAGGGGATGGTAAAGGAATGGGGCGGCGCCTGCCGGGTGCACGGCGGGGGCTTCGCCGGGACGATCCTGGTCTTTCTGCCTGCCGGCCGTTCGGATGAGTTCCGGGAGAGGATGGAATCCGTCTTCGGCGCGGGCAGCGTCCGGGTCCTGCGTGTCCGTTCCCGTGGAAGCACAGAGGTATGAAAACTCCCTCATTCCTTTCCGGGACCAGGAAGGACAGTCACATAGTCGCGCAGCAGAACTAACCAGTTCTTGTGTCAGGCTGACCCTGCCCCCGCTCAGGGACGCGGCAGGCTGACACGGGAGTCGGAGGAGCCGTATGGTCACTCTTGGCCTCAATCCGGTCGATTGGCTTGTTATTGCCGTTTATTTCGGCTTCATCCTCGGGCTGGGGTACTACCTGAAGAAGTTCACCAGGAACCAGGAGGATTTCTTCATCGCGGGCAGGAAGAACAGTTCCTGGGTTGCCGGACTGGCCTTTCTCTCCGCAAACCTCGGCGCCCTGGAGCTGTTGGGAATGACGGGGAACACGTTCAAGTACGGGATGTATGTGGCCCACTTTTATTGGATCGGGGCAATTCCGGCGATGGTGTTCCTGGGCCTGTACATGATGCCGTTTTATTACAGCAGCCGCATCCACTCCGTCCCGGGCTACCTGCGCCTTCGTTTTGATGAAAAAACGAGGGTATTGAACGCGATCGCATTTGCCGTCATGACCCTGCTCGTTTCCGGCATAAACCTGTATGCGATGGCGCTGGTGCTGCACACATTCCTGGGCTGGAACTGGGATGTCAGCATGTTGATTTCCGCGGGAACAGTGGCCGCCTATGTCACCCTGAGCGGGCTCTTGTCCGCGATCTTCACGGAGATCATCCAGTTTTTCCTGATCTGGTTCGGCCTGTTCCTGGTATCGGCGCTTGGGATCATCGAGTTCGGGGGCGTGCGCGAGGTCATGGCGCGTATTCCGCCGTCTTTTGCGACACTCTGGTCCACCTCCGGCGATCCCGCGCAGAACGGGATGGTCATCACGTGGGCGGGGATCGTGCTGGGACTGGGCTTTGTGCTTTCGTTCGGCTATTGGACCACCGATTTCCTCGTAGTACAGCGCGCCTTCTCGGCCCGCGATCTGCGTGCGGCGCGGATGACGCCGATCATCGCTTCGTTCTTTAAGATGGCGGTGCCCTTTCTGGTAATCATGTCGGGATTGGTGGCGTTGGCCCTGGCGAGCGACCCGAAGAGCGGTTTTGCGCTGCTGCGCGACGGCAATCAGGTCAACTATGATTCGGCGCTCCCGCTGCTGATCCAACGCTACTATCCCCCGGGCCTGATCGGCCTGGGGGTCACGGCGCTGCTGGCCGGTTTTATGGCCGGGCAGGCGGGCAACGTGAGCGCGTTCAACACAGTCTGGACCTATGACATTTACCGGGCGCTGATCAATCCGAAGGCGTCGGATGATTTGCTCTTGTGGATGGGCAGGGTCACGACGATCGTCGGCATAGTCCTGAGTGTCGGCACGGCCTACTGGGCCAAATCCTTCCCCAGCATCATGGACTACATGCAGGCGATTTTCTCCTGGGTGAATGCGCCTCTATTTGCCACCATGCTGCTCGGCATGTTCGTCGTCTGGATCACGCCGAACGGAGCCTTCTGGGGGTTGCTGGCGGGCATGGGGTCGTCGTTTTTCCTGTTCCTCGCCGTCAAGTTCGCATGGATCGCACCGGCTGCGATCACGCTCTCGCCGGTTGCGAGCGACATGGCAGCGAATTTCTGGCGCGCCTGGTGGGCCTGGGTGATCTGTTTCCTTGTAACGATCGGGGTCAGCCTGTTCACCCGCAGGAAGCCGCGGGAGGAACTCGTCGGCCTGGTGAAAGGGCTCACGGCGGAAACGGCGACGGTCGCGGTGCCTTTCATCAAAAAGCCGGAATTCTACGGCATCATTTCCATCGTCGTCCTGATTCTGCTCAACATCTATTACTGGTAGAGGCACGGCATGAAATCCATCTGGTACTTCGTCGGACTGATGCTGGCGACCATGGGCGCCATCATCACTGCCTCCGCGTTGTATTCCCTGGCGAACCCCCCGGCCGAATCCAAGGTCCTCGCTCATCTGCATCCGGATCTCTGGTGGGGATTCCTGATGCTGGCGTTCGGCATTTTCTTTGCGCTGCTTCACCGGCGGAAGACCGTCCGTTGATGTGGCGTCTTTGGAGCGCATTTCAGCGGAGCGCAGCCCCCGGAATGAGCATGTCGAAGGCGGGCACCCTGGATGCGCGCGCGGAGAAGATGGTGTCTTTCGTGGTTCCTGTCTTGAGCTTTTTTTGACTGACCGATCGTCTGCCGCAAAATGCAGCCGCAGTCAGCCCAGAGGAAACCGGTCAAGAGGTGTGGGAGGTGACCAGGCAGTTCTTGCCGCGCTTCTTTGCCTTGTAGAGCGCCTCGTCGGCGCGACGCATAAGCGCTTCGGCGCTTTCGCCGGGCGCACCCTGGGCCAGACCGCAGCTGAGGGCGAGGCGGATGCTGTGCGTCGCTCCCCCTTCTTCATATTGGAGGGGCGTGGCCGCCATGGTTGCGAGCAGTTGCAGGAAGCGGATCTCCGCTTGTGACAGGGAGGTGCCCGGGAAGAGAACCACAAACTCGTCCCCGCCGTAGCGTCCCAGAAAATCTCCGGAACGGACCTGCGCTGCCAGCCGCCGGGCGACCTCGATCAGCGCCCGATCACCGGCCTGATGTCCGTGGACATCGTTGATCTTCTTGAAATCGTCGACGTCAAGGATGGCGAGTACGACCGGCGATTTCGCAGGATCCTGGATCAGGCGTTTGAGCGACAGGTCCACATTGCGGCGGTTTCCCACCTGTGTCAATGGATCCATCAGGACTTCCTGCCTGGTCTTCCGAAGCTTCTCCTGGAGAACATCGAACCGTTTCGACATTCGGGAGTAGAGGGCTTCATCCTGCTGCCTCTTATCCTCCACGATGCGTGTGAGGTCTCCGACTTCTCGGGCAATCCGGATCTTGAGTTCGCGGATGTCTTCGATTTCGCTCATCTGCTGGAAACGGGTGGAGGTTTCAAGGAGGCGCTCGTTGAAGGCGTTGGAATCCCCGGTCAGCTTGACGACAGCGTCCCTCAGCACGTCGACGACCTCGCGGATCTCGGTCTCCCGTTCGTTCAGGTATCCCTGCGCATATCTGAAGAACTTACTGCAGCGATTGAGGCAATCCTCTATGATGCTCTCGAGTGTGCGGAGCTCGGTGACCTGCGCCAGTTGTGCCTGCCATTTTTCCAGCTGCGATCGAAACTCGCCGGTCTTGAGGCTTTCGCTTTCCACAGCGATTTCCGACAGCAGGGAAAAAAGGCGGGCGACCTGCCGGCCCAGCCGAGAGACAAAACTCTCCCCATCTCCCTTCCGGTGCGACATCAGTCCCAGTTCAATAATCTGTTCCGGCATCGGTTCGTGTCGTTCTTTCCGAAGATGAGTGAATGTTCCGGGACGGGCGGGCCCGAGCGCGTCCTCAAGATCGAAACCTCCATACTCCGAGTAACTTGTCGGCTGCAAGCGCTTCAGACTTGCATCTTTTCTCGACATTCTCCCTGACCCCAACATCAAACCACGGCCGATGGCCGTGCGACCCTGAAAGGCTCTGCCGTTCCGGCGTTCGGTGAAAGCGGCAATATTCGTGTCCTGCCATGGAATAACGGTCGGTATCGCAATTGCGGCGCAATCGCCGTCGAAGTCAGCGCAGACTCGGAAACCTCATTGTTATACACAGCGACATAAGTCCCGACAGTTGTTCGGACCGAATTGCGGTCGGGCAAAAAGCAAAAAATGAACCACAGAGATGACGGAGACCACAGGGATACCCCAGTCCTGCCCGGGGGCGCAACGCGAAGCGTTGGTCCCCGGGCATAAATTGCGGCATAACTCCTCTATACTACTAACCTGAAAATCCTTGCCGAAAAGGAAAGGATTTTTCAGCACCACGGAATGACGGTCGGTATCGGTATCGGCATCGGGGTCGCAATCGCAGTCGCTATCGACAATCATGCATGATCGGACGACTCAGTATTGATGCCGGCAGCGCGATGATGCCGAAATCGATC
>JAFNAG010000169.1 GCA_017860135.1 Acidobacteriota bacterium | reverse complement strand
AGGCCCGGCCGTCAGGCCGGGACAGGGATGGAGCGTGGTTGAGCGCCGAAGGCGCCCCCGGGCAGGCCTGGGATATCTCCGTGATCTCAGTGCTCTCTGTGGTTCGTTTTTGTTTTTCCTAACCTCAATTCGGCCCGAAAACCTGTCGGGACTTATGACGCCGTGTATAAATTCTTTTTTCGCTGATCGTTGCGCGACCTGAATTTTGCGAGGATTGAATCTCACTTCCGATTGCACCCCGGACTTTGCCGGGGCTTGTTCGCACGCGATGATTTTGAGAGAATAATGTGTTTAGCCGTTAGTGTGCCTTACTTGGGGGAAGTACAATGCATTCATTCCACGACGGCAAAGCGGATTCCCGTGTCGCCGGTGCACTCCCGTTTCCAGGTTCAAGGAAAGTGTACGTCGATGGGCCCAGCGGGATCCGGGTGCCGATGCGGGAAGTCCGGATCACGCCGGCCAGGAGCGTGACCGGCGCAGAACAAGCCGGGCCGCCGGTGCGCCTCTACGACACCTCGGGCCCCTACACCGATCCGCAAGCAGAGATCAACCTTGAGGGCGGATTGCCTGAATTGCGCAAGCCCTGGATCCTGGCTCGCGGCGATTACGACATCTGCGACCCCAGCTACCGCCCGGTTCTCGGGCATAGCGATCCTGATGCGCCTTTGCCACGAAGGCGCCAGGTATTGCGTGGCCGCGGCAACGTGACGCAACTGCACTGCGCGCGCCGGGGCACGATCACCCCGGAAATGCATTTCGTGGCGTTACGGGAGAACCTGGACCCCGAGTTTGTCCGCAGCGAAGTCGCCGCCGGGCGGGCAATCCTGCCTGCGAATATCAATCATCCTGAGAGCGAACCGATGGCGATCGGGCGCAATTTTCTGGTCAAGATCAACGCCAATATCGGCAACTCGGCCGTTTCCTCCTCCATCGAGGAGGAAGTCGAAAAAATGACCTGGGCAATCCGCTGGGGCGCCGATACTGTGATGGATCTCTCCACCGGCAAGAACATTCACGAGACCCGGGAATGGATCGTCCGCAATTCGCCGGTGCCGATCGGCACCGTGCCCATTTACCAGGCTCTGGAGAAAGTGGGAGGCAAAGCCGAGGAACTCACATGGGAGGTCTTCCGGGACACGCTTATCGAGCAGGCCGAGCAGGGGGTTGACTACTTCACCATCCATGCCGGGGTCCTTCTGCGCTACATTCCGCTGACCGCGAACCGGGTCACCGGCATTGTCAGCCGCGGTGGCTCCATCCTCGCCAAGTGGTGCCTGGCGCACCACATGGAAAACTTCCTCTACACCCGGTTCGACGAAATCTGCGAGATCATGAAGGCCTATGACGTTGCGTTTTCGCTCGGCGACGGGCTGCGCCCGGGCTCGATCGCGGACGCCAACGACGAAGCCCAGTTCGCCGAACTCGATACGCTGGGAGTGCTGACGTTGAAAGCTTGGGCGCACGACTGCCAGGTGCTCATCGAGGGGCCCGGTCATATCCCCATGCACAAGATCAAGGAAAATGTCGAACGTCAGATGGCAGTGTGCCACGAAGCGCCTTTCTACACCCTGGGCCCGCTGGTCACCGATATCGCTCCGGGATACGACCATATTACCAGCGCAATCGGCGCCGCGATGATCGGCTGGTTTGGAACCGCCATGCTTTGCTACGTGACCCCCAAAGAACATCTCGGCCTGCCCGACAGGAAAGACGTCCGTGACGGGGTCATTGCCTATAAAATCGCGGCGCATGCGGCGGACCTCGCCAAAGGGCACCCCGGCGCCCGGCTCCGCGACGATGCCCTGTCGTGCGCCCGGTTCGAATTCCGCTGGGAGGATCAGTTCAACCTCAGCCTGGATCCTGAAACCGCAAGGGAGTTCCATGATCAAACCCTGCCGGAGGACGGAGCCAAGCTGGCCCACTTCTGCAGCATGTGCGGGCCGCATTTCTGCGCGATGAAAATCACGCAGGAAGTCCGGGACTACGCGCAGCAAAAAGGCCTGTCCCAGGAGCAGGCGATCGAGGCAGGACTGGAGGAAATGAAACGCGAGTTTCTCCGGCGCGGCAGCAGGATTTATCAACGTGTATGAAGAAAGGTCCGGCGCCGGTCGAACATAGGGGAATGAATGCAATGCCTGATTATGTCTGGATACTGATCGTTCTCGCGGCCTGGTTCGCCCTGACCCGCTGGATCCTCCCCGCCTTCGGAGTCCCGACTTGAGCGTCACGGGATTCGTGCACGGTCGAGTCTCGGCCGGAAAAAACAGATGATGATGGGCAGAAGGCAGAGGGCAGAGGTCAGTAGGCAGTGGGCGGCGGGGGGGCACCCGGGTGTGGATAAAGTGTGTGCCTCGGCAGCGGAATGTGTGGGCAAACGAGATTATGCTATCCAAGTAATCGACTGATACCAAGCATCTTGGCGGCTATTCACGGCTCGACATTGCCAGGGCTCGGCACCAGGGTGGGCGGGATCGCAACTGGACCTGTGGAAATGTGGAAAAGTGCCGGTGCATATTGCGGATTTTCACAGAGGCGACGTTTCCATCAACGCTGGCTCCCTGCACACCGTTTTACCCTCGGATTCTTTTGAAGACCCTATTCAATCGTGCAATTACCGGCGCCGCCTGCACGCTCGGTCCCGTGCACCCACAGACCCCACCTTCCATCAAATCAAGATCCGAATACCATGTCAGTCCGAATAGATTGTGATCTATTCCCCAACGTCGCTCCCCACTGCCGATCGCCCTTTGATTCAAACGCGCCCTAGAATCTTGTACCAGAGGTAACCGAGGTATTCGTGGTAAGCGAGCTGGAGGTGGACGAGCCGGTTTGTTGAAGGATCGATCAGCTTTTCCGCGACCTTTTTACCCCATGCCTTCCAGGACATGCCTGGCGGAAAATCAGGAGAGGCCCAAATGGCGGCGGGTGCTGCCAGCGGATTCATGCCGAGTTTGCGGGCCACCGCCATCGCGCGCGGCAAGTGATACGCTGAAGTCACCAGGATGAAAGGCTCCGTTCCGATCAGCTGCCTGGTCTCTGCCAGATTCTCATAGGTGGTGTGCGATTTGGCTTCGACAGCAATATCATTCCCTGGCACTCCCATTGATTTCGCGAAATCCGCCATGAGGGAGGCCACGGGCGGGTCCCCTTCCCGCTGCACGCCGCCGCTCATCAGCAGCCTGGCACCTGGGAGTTCGCGAGCGAGGCGCATGCCTTCCACCAGGCGCTGGATGGTGTCGCCCCGGAGCTTGCTGGTGACCGGAAGAAAGGCATCGTCTTCTCCGTAACCCGATAGTACCACTATGTTTCGGATTCCTGTGGGAGTCCCCACGCGCAGGAGCGGAGCGTACTCCCGCTCGAGGCGGGCTACCACGATCTCCGAGAATGGTGTCAGGATCAGAAAGCAATACAGGGCGGCGCCGGCCATCATACATCGGCGACCGCCATGCGCCATGCGCCGGCTGAGTCTCATCAGGAGTCCGACGGCAAGCAGGAGTGTCGTGATGCCGACGGGCGAGAAGGCGGCTGCTAGAAGCTGCTTGAGAAGGATCATGGTGGGTCCCTCCGGGACGGCATGACCTGCGTTAGCGGCGGATGCTACAGCCGAAAGGCCGGGTCTCCGCTGCACGGACCGGCTGCCCGGCGAGGATTGCGTCGAGCGCCTGTTCGACATATGCGATCCGGCCGCGCTCTCCCTCGTGTTTGTTGTTGTCAATCGCGCCCCGGTAGCGGAGCACTCCGGATCTGTCGAGAATCATCACGCTGGGAGAGTGGGTGGCGCCCAACCGGTCGGCGAGCAAGCCCTCCCCGTCCAGCAGAACCGGGAACGGCAACTTCAGGTTTTCGGCATTGCGCCGCACTTCGATCGGCGATTCATTCCGGTTGGATGCGACGGCAAGAAAGGACACTCCGCGCCCGCTGTACTTCGACAGCAGCGCTGCCATGCGCATGTCGTATGACAGGGACACGGGGCATTTGAAAGACCAGAACTCGAGAACCAGGATCTTTCCGGCATACTCATCCAGGTTGTGGCTCCCGCCCGCGGAATCCGCCAGGCGAATCCCGGTCACTTTCTGGCCGATCTGAACGCCGGCTATGGCCGGATTCAGCAATAGACTGACAGAGCATGCGAAGCCGAAGATGCGGCAATATGTGCCATGGAAGTTCTTCATCATCATAACCGATGCGATAGGCTGTGCGTCCGTTTCGCCGTGCGCGCGGATTTCCCGTGCAATCACGGATCAAGATAATCCTTTCTGTGGGGAAGATCCATCACAAGACGCCACGGATTTCAGCTGTTTTGCCATTGCGGCCGCAGGCCCGGAGTTATGTCATCGGCGGAATCCGCACCGGCCTGGGGTTTCAGGCGGCGTCAGAAGGCGGCCCTCTGCCGCATCCTGAAATCGGGTTGGGCTGCTTTTGGGAGTCGCGGTGGGTTCGCCTCCTTTTACAAGCACTGAAGGTGGTCCCGGCGCTCAAAGAGAAAAAGCCCGCAGCGGAACTGCAGGCTTTTTTCCTCTCCGGTCCCGATACTGGCCATCGAGGTGTCAAAATAGCGGAATAAAAAAAGCAGGTGCCGGCCCTGGACATGAGCATCCGGTGTGCGCGATAGAAGCCAGCGGGAGCAGGAACAGATCCGGCACCGCGGCGTTTATTGCACAGTACGGCCGCAGATGTCAAGCCGAAACCGGCCTTCAAAACGCGATTCATCCGACGGGAAGGGAACGCGATTTCAGGGAATCAGCGGCCCCGCACATACCTCCTCGGAACGTACATCCCGTAGGCCTTTTGGCTCATGCCTCCGGGCTTCGGCATGGCGTTCCCCACCGTGCGACGGCCAGGCAGCACGATTGCTGTTGCGCGATACGGACGATAGACGGGTGCGGCGTAGTATCGGACAGCCGGCACTCTGACCAGCGGCCGGTAATAGCGGTAGCCGACCGGATATCCCGCCGGGTGGCCGTACCAGAACTGAAGGTGAAACGGCGGCGACCCGAAGGCGACTCTTCCGCCGAAGCCAAAATTGAAATAGAACCCTCCCCCCGCATAAGCATGCGGCGCCATGCCTGCAAGCATGGCCAGGGATGCGCCGGCGAGCAGCAGTGATTTCATGGGCACCTCCCGAATTTGCTCCTGCTGCTGTATTAGATGCTTCGCAACGGCCGGTGTTTCACCGCGCTTTCATGGATTGCGGCGTTCACGCAAGAAAAAACTCACTCGATGTGAACTTCTTTTGCCCCGGCCTTCAGTCCCGTTGCGAGCGCTGCAGCAGGTCGATCAGCTTTCGCGCCGCCGCGGAAAGGGCGCGGTTGCGTTTGACGATGACGCCGAGCGGCCGCAGGAAAGTGTGGCGGGCAAAGCGCACCTGGGCGAGCGCGCCGGACTGGACCTCGCGCTGCACACTCAGCAGGGGGACGATGGAGACTCCCGCGCCGATTTCCACGCTGCGTTTGATGGTGTCGATATTGTCGAGCTCCATTACGATCCGAACCTTGATCCGGTGCTGGCGGAATATCTGATCGATGGCGCGACGGCTCGGGATGTCCCGTTCGAAGGCGACAAAATTCTGGCCGTTCAGTTTCTGCAGGTCGATCTGCCTTCTTTTCGCGAAGGGGTGCTGCGTCGCACAGATCAGGATCAGCTGATCCGCGGGGAGCGGGATGATGTGGATCCCTTTTCTGGGCTTTGGATAGGTGACGATGCCGATGTCGGCTTCCGCCTTCAGGCACCCTTCGTAGACGCGGTTGGCCCGGCTGTATTCCACATGCAGGTTTACCCTGGGGTATTCCTTCAGGAATGTCTTGATCGCCCGCGACATCTCGTACAGCCCGACGCTGTAGATGGTGGCGATCCGCACCGTGCCGGAGATCTCCTCCCCCAGCGACCGGAGCTGCAGGTCCAGGCGCTCAAATCGATCGAGGATCTCACGCGCGCCTTCGTATAAAACGCGTCCCGATTCGGTAGGGGATGCGGCGCGCCCCTGCCGCAGCAGCAGTCGCGTGTTGAACCTCGATTCCAGCGACCGGATCTGCTGGCTGACCGCCGATTGCGTGATGAAGTTCTGCATCGCCGCCTGAGAAAAACTCCCGCTCTCGACGAGGTTGCAAAAGACCTTAAAGGCTTCCACCTGCATGTCGTGCTCCGCCCGCCCATCCGGCATAAGCATTAGATCAGCTAATGCCAAATATCATTCTTATTCATTTCACTTATTGCCCGCGCAATCCTATATTTTCTTGGGATCATGATGCAAGGCGGAATTTCGTTGATCCCGGACCGCTGCGGCGGGGGAATTATTCAGCCTCTTTTCATACTTTAATACCGAGAGGCAAAGGGGGACTCGGGCTGTACACGCCGGGTCCCGGGATTTTAAGACGGGAAGGCTCGTTTATCTGGGAGGAATGAGCCTTCCCGTGTCAGGGCGTCCCGGCGGGGACGCCCTTTTTTTTGTGAAGCCCTCCCCCCGCCTCCATTCCATCGTCGGCCTGTACAAGCGGGGGCCGATCCGCGTACTCTAGTGCTGAGGAATCTGTCGATGAAATGGCGCCTGTGGATCGTCCTGGCGATGCTGATTCTCGGGAACGTACTTGATATGCCGGCCCGGCCGGAACCCGCCGCTCCGGGAGGCATACGAGGCGCTCTGCTTGAGGACGTCGCGGCGCCGTTGCTGCAGGCCTGGCTGCGCTTTCACGAGAAGGAGTATTGCCTGGATGTGGACAGCATCTTCGTGTTCCAGCCCAAAGGCATCGAGATATGGTGCCTTGCGAACGATGCCGGCGACTATCAGAAGCTGGCCTCCCTGATGGAGCCGCTGCGGAAGTCTTATCGCATCGACATATACACGACCCACTCTGACCGCCTGAAGAAGCCATACGCGCCCGAAGATGATGATCCGCCGCCCAGCCTGTGGACGAATGCGGAGCTGCGCGCCTATTATCGCGATCCCTTCGCGGGCCGTGCCGGCATGTTTGACGATCCTGTCGCCTACGAAAGCGTGATAGCGAATCCGGTCCTGAAGCGGAACCTGAAGCTGTTCAGCGATCAGATCCTCGAATGGAAGGACAAAATGGAGCGGCTGGCCGCCGATCTTCCCCCTCTGGCCGAAGCCGGGTACGGACCCGTGCAGCTCGCGGACCTCCGGTCGCTCTCCCGATCTGTGTGCCGTGCACATGCCCGGGAATTGGCGAAGTACGCGTCGCGGCTTGAGGAGAACCTCTCGCACGCGCTTCCACGCGGCTCAGGCGCGGGCCGGCCCAGGCCCGCGCCGGAACCCTCCCGAAAATCCGCCGATCCCCGCGAACTTGCCCGGGAACTCTCCTCGGAAGCCCTGCATCTCGGGCGGCGCATCACCGCCTTCTTCTACCCGCAGGCGCACACGGTGCCTCTCGGCGACCTGCGGGAGTCGAGCCTGATCGATGCGCTGAAGAAACTGGAGTCTTCGGTGGCCGATTTCGAACGCATAGCGCCGAAATAACGAACCTCAGACTTGAGACCGCAGACCTCAGACTTCAGACCTCGCGCAGGCGTAACGGGGGGGATACCAATGGGAGCCCGTCGGTTACAGGTGGTGCTGCGGGACTGTCGAGAGCGGCCGCCGCGATTGCAGTCTGTGATATGATGCGATCCGTGCCGGGATGGGGATGCTCCGGCCCGGGATCCGGAAACCGGTTTTCTACGGGGCTCCATAGAATTTACGCGAGGTGGCAGTAATGAGCAGAATCGCAGCGGTGAGGACCGCTGTCCCCAGGCATCAAGTCGGACAGGATGAGGCGCGGCAGTTCTGCCGCGCCCTCTTCCAGGAGGCCTATGCAGATATCGATCGCTTCCTGCCCGTATTCAGCAACGCTCTGATCGAGCACCGTTATTTTTCAGCTCCGCCGGAGTGGTTTTCATCCGAGCACAGTTTTGCGGAAAAGAATCAGCTTTACATCGAGAGCGCCCTCGAACTGGGGGAGGCCGCGATTACCGCGTGCCTGGAATCGGCCGGGCTGGGTCCGCAAGACCTGGATCACCTGGTCTTTGTGTCGACGACCGGGATTGCCACTCCCAGCATCGATGCCCGCCTGATCAACCGCCTCCGGCTCCGTCCGAATATCCGGCGCACGCCGATCTGGGGCCTCGGCTGTGCAGGCGGGGTCGCCGGTCTCTCCCGGGCATACGAGTACACTCAGGCATTTCCCCGCGAGCGCGCGCTCCTGCTCGCCCTGGAACTCTGCGGCCTCACGTTCCAGCGCAACGACCTCAGCAAGAGCAATCTCGTCGCCACCTCGCTGTTTGGTGACGGCGCAGCCGCGGTACTGGTGTCGGGTGACGAAACCCGCGATGCGGGTCCCTCCATTCTCTCCAGCAGGAGTACGCTCTGGTACGATTCTCTGGAGGTGATGGGGTGGAGTATCAACGACCGAGGGTTGAAGGTGCTCTTCTCCCGTGATATCCCGACCATTGTCCGCGACCTCGCACTTCCCGCGCTCGAGGCTTTTCTGGCTGCTCAGGGAATGACGCTTCAGCAGCTGGACCATGTGATTGCCCATCCGGGAGGAACGAAAGTGATCGAAGCGTACGAGCAGGCGCTGGGGCTCGCCAATGGCAAGATGGCGCGCGCCCGGGACGTATTGCGGCGGTACGGCAACATGTCCTCCCCGACGGTGCTCTTTGTCCTCGAAGACTTCATGCGGTCCGGAGCGATTGGAGCCGGCGAGTATGGACTTCTGACTGCACTGGGCCCGGGGTTCAGCTCCGAAATGCTCCTGATCCAGGGGTGATGCCGGCCGTGTTCGCAGCCCTGTTCCTGCTGCTTGTCTCGCAGCGCCTCCTCGAGATGGCACTCTCGGCAAGGAACCGGCGTTGGGCGCTGGCTTGCGGAGGCATGGAACGCGGCAACCGCTTTTTCCCCGTCGTGGTGGCCGTTCACACACTCTTCTTCGTCTCCCTGTGGCTGGAGTGGCGGTATCGGTCACCGGGCTGGAGTGCCGCGTGGCCGCTCTGGCTCGGTTTGCTGCTGGCTGCCCAGCTTCTGCGCCTCTGGTCCATCCGCTCCCTGGGCCCGCGATGGAACACCCGGATCATCGTCATACCCGGCAGCAAGCCCGTGACGGACGGTCCATACCGCTTTGTCCGGCACCCGAACTACCTGGCGGTCATCGTCGAACTCGTCGCAGTCCCCGTCATGTGCGGCGCGTACATTACGGCGGCGGTTTTCACGGCTGCCAATGCACTCATCCTGATCCGCAGGATCCCGGAGGAGGAAAGGGCACTGGCAGAAGCGGGCGGCACACCGCTCGAAAACTTACCGCGGTTCATCCCCCGTTTCTAGCCGCAAGGG
>JAFNAG010000043.1 GCA_017860135.1 Acidobacteriota bacterium | reverse complement strand
TGCGTACGCAGTCATCATGGCAGGCGGCCGGGGAGAACGGTTCTGGCCATTGAGCACAGAGCTTATCCCCAAGCCTTTCATACCGCTCCTCGGGCCGAAATCGCTGATCCAGCGGACGGTTGAGCGCCTTCTGCCGCTGATTCCCCCGGAACGGATTCTCATTTCGATCGGGGAAGCCCACCTCCAGATCGCGGCGACGCAGCTGCCGCAGATTCCGGAGCGGAACTTCATCATCGAGCCGGTGGGGCGCGATACCGCCGCCTGCCTGGGGTACTGCGCCCTCCACATCGAGGGCCGTGAGCCGGATGGAATCATGCTCGCGATCCCGGCTGATCACTTTGTCGGCGATGAGGTCGCGTATCGCAGCGTATTGGAAAAAGGTCTGGTCGCCCTGCCGGGAGCCACCGGCGTTGTTTTCGGCATACATCCCACCCGGCCGGAGACTGGCTACGGATACATACAGGTGGCCGGCGCTGTGCCGGGCCTCGAAGCCCTGCCTGTGCTCCGATTCGTCGAGAAGCCCTCCGCGGACCGGGCTGCGCAGTATCTGGCATCGGGAGACTACTTCTGGAACAGCGGCATTTTTTTATGGGCAAACCGCACCCTGCTCGAGTTGATCCGGCTGCATATGCCGGAGATGGACCGCGGCCTCGCCGCCCTCCGCCCTTTTCTTGGACAGAGAGGACGGCAGTCCGAATTGCATGGCGCTTTCGCGGCGCTGCCGCGCATTTCCATCGATTTCGGCGTCATGGAAAAGACGTCCGGCCTGCGGCTGGTGCCGGCCGCCTTTGCATGGGACGACATCGGGAACTGGGGGGCATTGGAACGCGCATTGCCTGCCGATACGGACGGAAACGTCGCCTGCGGCGAGCACACATCCGTGGAATCGAGCGGCTGCATCACTTATTCGGACGCAGGCCCGATCACGACCTTCGGCGCCTGCAATCTCATCGTCGTTCAAGCCAACGGACAGGTTCTGGTGTGCGACAAAAGCCGGGCAGCTGACCTTAAGCGATTACTGGCCTGTGTGAAACCCACGAGTTGAGCGCCTGATTTCAATGCCTATGCACCGCTCGCCTTCGATCAGGGAGCTGCCGTTTTCCCGAATCCCGCATCAGCCCGCGATATTCCTGAAATACCTCGAAGGGTCGGCAGAGGTAATGCGGTTCTACCGGCACCCTCCCACACTGGAAGCACTCGCACGGGAAGCCAATGCAATCGCCCGGACGTCCTTTCCGAGACGCGAGATGGCCGAAGTGGCAAGCGGTCAGAATCAGACCTTCGGGAGTACGGCGCCCGTATGGCAGCGCATCGAGGACCTGGCAAAACCGGATTCCGTCGCCGTGGTGACAGGACAGCAGGCAGGGTTGTTCACCGGTCCGATGCTCACCATCTGCAAGGCACTCACAGCGCTTCGCCTGAGCGAAGAGCTGCGCCGCAGCGGCCATAACGCCGTGGCAATATTCTGGATCGCATCCGACGACCACGACCTTGCGGAGATCACGCGACTGGTGCTGCCCGGAGCAGAGGACGGTCCCCGTGTCCTGGATGCCAGGGAGACACTGTTCGGCCAGGCAGAATTGCCCGGCAGTCCTGTGGGATGCCTCCGGCTGCCGGAGAGCATCCGGGCGCTTGTCGAGGCATATGTCGGCTCCTTTGCCCGTTCCGCACAGAGTGACACCATCAGGGTGCAGTTGGCAGCGGCCTACCAGCCCGGCGCCACTTTCACTGAAGCCTTTGGGCGGCTCATGGCGCGACTTTTCCGGGACCACGGGCTGATTCTGTTTGACCCGAGACACGAAGGAGCAAAGAGGCTTGCCGCGCCCTTGATCCGGAAGGCCCTGCTCTCTGCGCACGAACTCAGAGCGCAACTCACGGACCAGATCCTGGCACTTCATGCGATGGGATTGCGGGAACAGGTCGCCGTGCCTCCCCACTCCACCCTGGTTTTCTACGAGGAAGAAGGTCAGCGGAAGCTCGTCTTGGCTCGCGATCAGGAATTCGCCCTCAAGAATTCACGCAGCCGTTTTACCAGCGAGCAGTTGTCCGGCCTTACGGCAAGCGCTCCGGAACGGTTCAGCCCCAACGCGCTGCTCCGCCCGGTCCTGCAGGACCACCTGTTCCCCACTGCCGCTTATGTCGGAGGCCCGGCCGAGATCTCGTATTTCGCACAGGCCGGCCCCATTTACCGCTACTTCCGGCGGTCCATGCCGGTCGTGTGGCCCAGAAGCAGTTTCACCGTGCTTGGCCCGGAAACGTGCGAAATCCTGAAGCGTCATTCCCTGGCGCCGGAAGACTGTTACGGTGGCGAGCGAACCCTGATCCGCCGGATGCTGCGTGCGCACTCCGATAGATCCGGGATCCTGCTGGAGGAGCTCGAAACGCGAATAGAACGCACCATGCCGGAACTCAAAGCGGCCCTGGCCGCCGCCGAGTCATCACTTGGACCCGCGACGGAAACCATCGGTCGCAAGCTGGAATTCCGGCTCGACTCCCTGCGGAGGGGATTCGAAGGGTTCCGGGTGCGAAACGACAAACGGTTGCGAAAGGATCTCTCGGATCTGCAAAGCAACTGCTTTCCCAACGACAACCTGCAGGAACGGGAGCTCGGTGTGCACCCCATGATCGCCCGCCTGGGACCATCGTTGCTGGCAGCCATGTATGCCTCGATCGATTTGCAGGCTTTCAAGCACCGCATCCTCTGTTTCGAGGATGATTGAAGGTCGCAGTCAGACTTCAGGGAGAAGCAATCCGGAGAGCGGGCGCATACATCAGAGGGCGGCCGATGGCCGTAACCAGGCCAGCGACCACTCCTGGAAAGCGTGGCTTTGGCATGCCCTACGCGGCGGACGAACGCATGGCGCAATCGGCATCGGGATCGCAATCGCTATCGGGATCGACGTCGGCATCATTGCGCTGCCGGCATCAACACGGAGGCGTCTGATCATGCACTGTTTTCGATAGCGATTGCGACTGCGATTGCGATCCCGATGCCGATACCGACCCCGACCGTCATTCCGTGGTGCTGAAAAATCCTTTCCTTTTTGGCAAGGATTCTCATGTGAGCGGCACAGTGCACCCTCAACAAGACCGTAGGCCAGTATCCCGCACTCCAAGAACAATCGGAGCTCGCCTTCAACGAAGCGCGGCACCTGGCGGTCCCGCAGCCGCTGCCCCTCGGGGAGATTCTCAGGTTCTGCGGCAACCACGCGGTTATGAATACTCTGTGCCGGATTCCCGAGCAGTCCAGGATCAGCTTGCAGCGCCAGGCTCATTCGGAGCGGAGGGCGCGGAGCAGGGGGGACCGGAGAGCGGCCCGCACCGCCATCAAGGATGAAGACAGCCCGACGAATAGGACAGCCGTCAGGGTCAAAGCTACCATCCCGGCTGGGAACGGCACTCCCCGGGCCCGAAGCGCCGGCAGAATCGACAGCAGAGCGCAGAATGTACCGCAGGCAAGCCCCCAGACCAGCAGGACCAGGTTCTCTGCCACAATGATTCCCGACAGGGCGGATCCGCGATACCCCACTGCCCGCAGCAGCGCCAGTTCCTGCCGCCGCTCGAGCACATTCCGCAGCAGCACAGTCGCAAGCCCCATGGTTCCCAGGACCAATCCGAGCGCTCCGAGCGATTGAAAAGTCGAAAGGTAGGTGTTTTCCACCCGGTGGTAGGCTGCGAGCCGTTCCCGGGATGATTCGATACTGAAGCCCCAGGAGGCAAGTTGGGTTTCAAGGGCGGAAGCCGCTGGATCGGATCCGGCCGGCGGGACGTCGAGGAGGAAAAACCGGAAGCCCTCCTGATCCGGGAACGCCCGCAGGAAGTTCGCCTCCGAAATCAACAGCTCGCCTTGGAACAGGCTATCCCGCAGCGCTGCGACCAGGCGAAGACGGACCGGCACATCGCTGTAGCCGAGTACGGCGATCTCTTCACCGAGGGAACGGTGCAGGATGTATCTAATGGTGTTGGCATCGCCGATCGCCGGGACGGCGCCGTCCTCCGCTTCAGACTCGAGAAGCAGCCACGGATTCTGTTTCTGAGCCGGAGTGGATGCCATGCTGTCCTGGAACGAGAAGCGGGGATCCGCCACAAAGGAGGGCCGGACGCCGAGGATTCTGGGTTCCCGGGGAGCGTAGAGATTCAGACAGCTCGCGTCGTCGCCGGAACGGTATCGAAACGGCACAAACCGGACCGGAACAGGCATGTCCCTAATCCCCATGGCCTCGCGGCCTTCGACGCTGTTGAGATCATGGAGAATGGGAAGCGCGGATCGCGCAACGAAAGCATATCCTCCCGTGCCGGACGATGGTTCGAGGGAAATGCCCCCCGGATCCCTGCGGAACGCCTCCACGGAAACGATGACAAACGTCGCGGATGCGATCAATGCGACACAGAGCAGGCTTCGCCCCGGCCGGTGCGTGGCGTTCCTGGTGCCGAGGTGGAAAAAGGCCTGCCAGCCCCGCCCGGAAATTATCCCGGGCCGGTCCCTGCGCAAATAAGCCGCCGTCAGGCTGAGCAAAGAAACCAGCAGAAGAGAGCCTGCCCCGAAAAAGCCCGCGGCATCGGGCATCCTGCCGAGTTGCGAACCCAAAAGCATCGTCACGGCAGCAAGAAACGCGGCCGCGGCAAGAATTCCGAGATTGCGTCCATGCCGGCGCCGAGCCCTGATGGATTCCAGAACTCCCGCCAGGAGTGCGCGCGGCGGGTTTCGCGTCAGGCCATGCAGCGTCCAGGCGATCACAGCCGGAAAGACGAGAATGCCGGCAGCTGCGCCCCAAAACAGACCATACCCGGAGATATGCAGGGAAATGCTGCGCGTGCCCACCGCGCCGATCCACCACGTACGCAACCCAACAACCAGGAGTCCGCCGAATGCAACCGATCCCATCAGACCTAAAATGCTGCCCGTAACAGAAAGGAGCAAACCTTCCAGCAAAAAAATGCGCCGCAGCACCCTGCGGGAGAAGCCCACTGCCTGTAAGGTGCCGATCTCCCGCACGCGCTGTTCGACTCCGAGCCGGAAAAACAGTGCCGCGAGAAGAATGGCCGCGGCGATCAGGAAGAAACTGAAGTAAAGGAAATATGCTCCGAAATCGGTGGATCCCCGCGAGGCGTCCAGCGCGCGTTCCCTCACGTTGGCAATGGAGAAGCCCGCCTGCCCGGGAGATATCCTTTTATGGATGGCTGCCGCGAGTTTCCGCTGCGATGATCCAAACTCCGCGCCTTCCGGCAGCTTTACGCGGACGGAGGAGAGGGAGCCGAAACGGTTTTGCCAGAGCTGCCTTCCCCCGGCCAGCGGGATCACGGCCTTGGGAGTGGTCCGGTACAGCTTCCAATATTCTTCGTCCTGCGGGCGGATGCGCCGGAGATCGAGAGGAAAGGGAGGATCCCAACTGCTCATGTTTGCCGATTCCGCGATGCCCGGGAAGTCCGGAGCCAGTTCGGGACCGATGTCTCCCCCGATGGCAACAATGCCCTCCAGACGGAAGCGTGCGGTGCGCGTCTCGAGCCGTCCCTCATCACGCCAGACAAAGTAATCCACTTCCACCACGTCTCCGGCCGTGACGCCAAGATCCTTCCATGCCCATGAATTCAGCCAGATGCTGTCGTCTGCCGCCGGCCGAGGATCCGGCAGGGGAAGACCTTTCGCGTCTTTCACGGCAGTCATGGCCCCCTTCCGGAGGTCCGCAGCCGTGATGAGTGAGTAAGGAATCTCGTGGCCGCCGGCGCGGATGGAATTGGCCAGGTAGGTGAAAACACCGGAGGCGCGCATTCCTGCTTCCGCGGAAGCCGCGAAGGCAGCCTGTGCCAGGGGTTCATCGAGCAGGACGCGCACGCTCTCGACGGAAATGGCGTTAAGTGTCGGGAGAGGACGCAGCTTGACTCCGGCATCCTCAAGGGTGGAATGCTGCTTCAGGAGGTCGTCGTACATCCCCGCATCACCCGGTTGTGAATCGGAGGCAAGCAGGATCGCATTGGCGCGCGATGGTTGTGCGAGCTCCCTTTGCAGGCGCTGCAGAGGTACAAAAATGGAGTGGATGTTGCCTTGAGCGGGTCTCAAGGCGAACTCCCCGAGCCGCTCCGCGGAAAGAATATCGCCACAGGCCAGCCGCACGGTTCTGCCGACAGTTTCGCGGCGCCCGAACAGAGATTCCCTGGGTACGCCCTGCTGCGTTTCGATCCGGAGAAGAAGGCTGTCCCCGGCCCGCGCTCTGATTGCACCGGCCAGAGGCTCGCCAATGAGCGCCGTCCGGGCCTCCATCTGCACCTGTTCCACGCCATGGAATTTCCAGAATCTCTCATCGACGCCGTAGACATTGACGTCGAGCGCCCGCGCGCCGGTGGCCTCGTGAACAACCACACCCGGGAGGAAAATGATGGGACAGCCGGAAACAGGTGCGCTTCTCTGGTGGGACGATATCAGCTCGGTTGCGAGCTCCTCACGGAAAAAGTGGTCGGCCGATACGACGGTCCCGGTGGCGCCGATCCTCAGGATCACCATGTCGCGCAGGCTGTCCCGCACCGACCGGCCTACGAGGAGGGCCCCCGACAGCACCGCCACTGCCGTCGCCACGCCGGCGACAACGGCAAGGTTCGTGCGCCAGTAATAGGCCATGTTGCGCAGTATCAGCCGGCTCAGCTTCATCCCTCTCTCCGACGTAAGAGTCTATCAGAAAACCCGAAAGGATGGTTCTCGCTGGATAAACTACCACGTCTGGAAAGCAGTGCAATCCCTCACTGCCTTCGGTATCGGAACCGGTATCGGGGTCGCAATCGTTATCGCGGTCGACATCGACTTCATGTCGCAGCTGAGATCAATGCGGCGGTTTCAAGATCTGCCTGGAATTCGATGCCGATTCCGATACCGATTCGGAGGGAGATGTTCAGCCGTGCTGAGCGCATTTCGCCACTTCAACAAAACGCCGGAACGGCGGGGCCTTTCCGGATCGCGTGGCCAAAGGCCTCGGTTTGAGCCTGCAATAAGGCGGCAAGGCAAAGACCGGAAGCCGCAATGAGCCCATCCTCAACAAACCCAGGCAAGGGGGCCGTTTCAGTTGCTCTGCCGCGGCCTTTGACTTCACGAGGATTCTGTCATAGATTTCAGGCATGGAGATTGTCTTCCGGGCTGACCGAAAGGAAGCAGGAGCCGATATGAAAAAACCAGGGCGGAGCGTTTCCCTTATCGCTTGCGGTGCATTGCTGTTCGGTGCCGGTTTTGTACTGGCCCAGGATTGGCCGCAGTGGCGCGGGCCAAACCGGGACGGCAAGGTGACCGGTTTCTCCGCGCCTGCGACGTGGCCGCAGCAGTTCACTCAGAAATGGAAGGTAAGCGTCGGCAGCGGCGTCGATTCCTCCGCCGCCCTGGTCGGCGACAGACTCTATCTGTTTGCCCGCCAGGGTCAGGAGGAAACAACCATATGCCTGGACGCCGCTACAGGCAGGGAATTGTGGAAGGACAGGTACGCTTGCCCGGCAGTAACGGGGCCTTCCGCGTCCATCCATCCGGGGCCCCGCAGTTCGCCGGCAGTAGCCAGCGGCAAGGTCGTCACACTCGGCGTGACGGGGATCGTTTCCTGTCTGGATGCTGCGACGGGCAAGCTTTTGTGGCGCAAGGACGACTTCCCGGGCGCGTATCCTCAGTTTTACACGGGAATGTCGCCTCTGATCATCGACGGCATGGCGATCGCCTTCGTCGGCGGAGCAGACAACGGCGCGATCGTCGCCTATGACGTGAACAACGGCGAACCGAAGTGGAAGTGGGCCGGCGATGGCCCCGCATACGCATCGCCTGTGCTCGTGACAGTCGAGGGTACACGGCAGATCGCGACTCTGACCGACAAAATGGTAGTCGGCGTGGCCCTGGCGGACGGCAGACTCCTGTGGCAGATCCCATTCGCCATAACTGGCAGAGCATACAATGCCGCTACCCCTATCGTCGACGGCCAGACCGTCATCGTCACGGGACAGGGCCGCGGCACCCGGGCGGTGCGGATCGAGAAGCAGGGTGCGGTCTTCGCGGCGAAGGAACTGTGGGCCAACGCGGACCTGGCGGTGCAATTCAATACTCCCGTGCTCAAAGACGGGTTCCTGTACGGGCTCTCGGACCGCGGGTATTATTTCTGCATCAACGCCGGAACCGGGCAAACCGCGTGGACCGACACGACCCGGAGGGGGCAGTTCGGAGCCATCCTGGATGCAGGCGCAGTCCTCATGGGCCTGACACAGGACGGCACCTTGACCGTGTTCCAATCCAACAGCCAGGCATTCACGCAGATTGCCGCGATCAAGGTGGCTGACACGCAGACCTACGCTCATCCCATAGTCGCAGGGAACCGTTTCTTCGTGCGGGACCAGGACTCGATGATATTGTGGCTGATTCAATAAGGAGCAGTTCATGCATCGTCGCGTGTTCTTCTTTGCGCTGGTCTTCGCCTTCTGCTTCCAATCGGATGCACTCCACCCGGCAGGCGCCGGCCAGGAGTGGAACCGCTTTCGCGGTCCGAACGGCACCGGGGTGGCCACCGCTGCCAACCTGCCGGTCGAATTCGGCCCCGGGAATAACGTCGTCTGGAAGACTCCACTGCCGCCGGGCCATTCTTCCCCTGTGCTCACTCCCACGCGCATCTTCCTCACGGCGCATACCAAGGAACAGGACAAGGAGAAATACAGACTGCTCGTTGTGTGCGTGGACCGCCGGTCGGGAAAGACGCTCTGGCAGCGTGAGGTCCCGCGCGTGCACGAGGGCCGGTTGCAGAACGTGAACGGCCCGGCTTCCCCCAGCCCGGTCACCGATGGAGCGAACGCTTACGTATTTTTTCAGGAATTCGGCATGATGGCGTTCGATGCCGACGGGAATGAAAAGTGGCGTCTGCCGATGGGCCCTTTCAACATATTCTACGGCTTCGGTGCTTCCCCGATTCTCGTCGACGAAAAGCTGATACTGCCGGTGGATCAGGACCTCGGTTCCCACCTCATCGCCATAGACAAGAACACCGGCAAGACACAATGGAAGGTCGCCCGCCCCGGCGTGATTTCGGGATATTCGACTCCGACCATCTACCAGCCGAAGACGGGCCCGAAGCAGGTCATGATTCCCGAGTCCTTCCAGCTCTCTGCGTATTCGGTGGAGGACGGTAAAAGGATCTGGTGGGTGCGCGGACTGCCATGCGAGATGAAATCCGTGGCAAGCTATGACAACGAATATCTGTACATCAACGGCTGGGGTTTCCCGCAAAACCAGCCCGGCAGGCACGTCCCCACAGTCACATTCGAGGAGGGGCGGAAGCGCTACGACAA
The DNA here is from genome assembly GCA_017860135.1 of Acidobacteriota bacterium. Lineage (GTDB taxonomy): Bacteria > Acidobacteriota > UBA6911 > UBA6911 > UBA6911 > JAFNAG01. Next base: position 28,709 of record JAFNAG010000043.1, on the reverse strand, counting down.
GGACAACGACGGGCTGGTCGCGAAGGAGGAGATCTCCGGTTCCGACGCGATGGACAAAATGCTCGGGCCGAATTATGGTTTCGACGCATTCGATCTCGATCGCAACGGCAAGTTGAACGCGGACGAGTGGCAGGTCTTCCGTTCGATGATGGCCGCCGAAAACGGTCTATTGGCAATCAGGCTCGGGGGACAGGGGGATGTGACCGACAGCGCCGTCCGCTGGCGGTATCAGAGGCCTGTGCCCCAGGTGCCTTCGACCCTTTTGTATCAGGGCATCCTATATATGGTCAACGACAGCGGCATCCTGATCTCCTTCGATCCGGCGACGGGCAACGTGCTCAAACAGGGGAGGCTTCAGGGCGCGATCGATAAGTACTTCGCCTCGCCGGTCGGCGCCGACGGCAAGGTCTGGCTGTGCAGCCAGGACGGCACCGTGTCGGTGGTGGCTGCAAAAGGCGAATGGGAAACCCTCGCGGTCAACAGACTCGACGACGAGGTTTTTGCGACGCCCGCCATCGCGGACGGCAGGATCTACGTCCGAACCCGCAGCATGCTTTACTGCTTCGGCAAATAGCCTACCGCGCCTGACCAACGGCGAAAAGGGTGTGCTCACCCCGCACGTACATCCTGCCTCCTGACAACGCGGGCGTCGCCATCAGACGCTCGCCCATGGGGTTTGTGGCGAGCAGTGAGAAATCCTTCCCCGCTCTGACCACGAAAATGTCGCCATCCTCGCTCGACAGGTAAATCCGGCCGTCGGCGGCCACGGGAGAGGCGCTGAAACCTCCCCCCTGATGGCTGATGCGCTGTCGATAGGTCTCTTTGCCGGTGCGAAGCTCATAGCAGTCGAGGATTCCCTGGTTTGCAAGTACGTACAAGTCTCCGCGATAGATCAGAGGCGTCGGCATGTAGGGCCCCCTCTGCTGGCGGCTCCAGGCAATCTGCTCGCTGGAAGCGCCCGGGGATTTCAGAGTGATGTCTCCGTGCGCGCCGGCACGGATCACAAAAATGGGCGCCTCGGGCCTGCGGCCGCTGGCGACTACGATCAGATCTTCGAAAAAGACCGGTGTAGGGGTCGTGATCTTTGAACTGCCCCCCAGGCGCCAGAGTTCCTTCCCTGACTCGGGATCGTACCCGCGGATGAAGTTGGAAGCATTGGTGATCAGTTCGGCCCGTCCGGAGCCGGGATAAACGGTCGGCGTTCCCCAGGAGGGGAATTCGTCTCTCTCGGTCTTCCATACGGTCTCGCCTGTGCGGATGTCCACCGCCAGGAGGAAATCCTCCTTCTGCGTGTCGCACTGCACGATCACCTTGTCTCTGTAGATGATCGGCGAGCTCGCGGTTCCCCACTCATACTCCGGGGCATCGTAAGCACCGAGATCGAGAACGCCGAGATCCCGTTTCCAGAGCAGCTTCCCGTCGCTGTCATAGCAGTAGAGCCCCTGGGAACCGAAAAAAGCAACGACATGGTTCCCGTCGGTAACCGGGGTGGAGCTGGCATAGGTTGACTTGACGTGGCGCTTTTCCCTGGGGACCCCATTATGGGCAACGCGATCCCACAGGATCTTCCCCAAGCGCTTGTCGAGACAATAGACTTTCCACTGGTGGACCGAAAAGTCCTTCGACGCGTCCCCTTCGCCGAAGAGGCCGTGCTTGAAAGTGGCATCCGCCTGGCTGCTGATGGCGGTGGTGATATACATGCGGTCTCCCCAAACGATGGGGCTCGAGTGCGCCAGACCGGGTATTTTGACCTTCCAAAGGATGTTTACACCGGTCTCCCCGTTCCATTGGTCCGGCAGATTCTGGCCATCCGCCACTCCCCCGCCCTGAGGACCCCGGAAGGACGGCCAGTGGACGGAAACGGATTCCGCTGCCGCCAACAAAGCAGATATCGAGATGATGAGTACAGGCTTCGGCACGGCATTTCGAAAGAAGCGCATGATTGTGATTCTCCTGATCCTGCCCAGCGGGCTGTGTTACCATTCCTCCACGAAGAAACCAACAAATGCTCCGCCGCATGAATGCAATCGGAAGTGAGACTCAATCCTCGCAAAATTTATGTCGCGCAACGATCAACGACAAAAGGATGTATCAATGGTCAATGGTCATTTGTCATCTGGCCGCTGCAAGCCTTCGGCCCGTGCGGTCCTGATCGCGTTCGGAGCGGGTGACGTACCCGAGCGCAGAGCCAACCTGCCGAGCCCCCAAATGACAATCGACCAATGACGTCTCCCGCGCCGAACTGCGCGGAGGCGCGAGGTGCCGAGATCCGTGCCGATTTCGTTCCCAAACTCCGTATCGCTGTTAAAGAGCTCCATGAAACCGGCATCCGGCTGATCGCGATCAGTCATAGGCGTGCAGGTGTGTGTCGATGAGCCGGAAATTCAGGCGGAACTTCGAGGCAAGCCACAAATTGTGGGTGACCACGATAAGGATGTTTTGCCGGGTTCGATGAAGTTTCAGAAGCAGTGAGGTCACGGCTTCCGCGGACTCGTGGTCCAGATTCCCCGTCGGCTCGTCACACAGAACCAGGCGCGGGTCGCCGATCAAGGCGCGCGCCAGGGCAACCCGTTGTTTCTCCCCGCCGGACAGCTCGTGCGGACGATGATGCACTCTCTGGCCGAGTCCGACCTGATCGAGCAGTCCAAGAGCTTTTCGGCGTGTCGCCTCCTCAGGCCGGGTTGTAACCAGGGTCGGGATCAGGACGTTTTCCAGCACCGAGCATTGCGGCAGCAGGTGAGCGTCCTGAAAGACGAAACCGACTTTGTCGTTCCGGAAAGCAGCGAGGCTTTTTTCGGCGAGAGCGAACGGGTTTCTGCCGTCCAGTAAGACAGTTCCGGAAGTGGGCGGTTCCAGTGCTCCCAGGACATAAAGGAGCGTGGACTTGCCGCTGCCCGAAGGGCCGATAATCGAGGCGGAATCCCCCGGATCCATCGAAAACTCAATTTCCGAAAGAACCCGAAGCGGTCCGGAAACGGTCGGATACTCTTTGGACAGATTGTGAACTTCAAGCACCTCTCATCTCCTGATATCAGCGGCCGACCGCCGGTTCGCGCAGCAACGCCCGGTAGACCTCCGTGACCTTTTCCGCCATGCGGGCTGCGCTGTAATGCACCCGCACATTCCGGTATCCATTCATTCCCAATTCCCTTCTCCGTTCGGGATTCCTCCACATCTCCATCATCCCTTCCGCCAGCGCTTCCGGATTGTCCGGCTCCACGAGGATGCCGCCTCCGGTCGTTTCCACGATTTCCGTGAAGGCGCCGCGCCGCGGCTGAACGACCGGAATTCCTGCGGCCATCGCTTCCAGCAGGAAGATGCCCTTGGGATCATCATACGGACCCGGTACCGAAAGCACACTCAGATTCTTCAGAAAAGCGAGCTTTTGCTGCCTGTCCAATTCGCCGTGATACTGGAAGTGCCCCGACAGCCCCCAGGAATCCAGGCTTGACTTGATTCCGGCCAGATACGGCTTGTGCTCGGGGGCAAGGTAGCCGGCCGCCCAGAGCCGGCTTGCCGGCAGGCCGTCACGGGCCCGCAGAGAACGGTACGCGTCGCAGAGGGTATGCAGCCCTTTTTCCGGAGTGATCCGCGCAAGGTAACCGATCGTGAATGGTTGGGAATCCGCAGGGGTTCTTTCCTCATACCCGTCGAAATGGATCCCGAGCGGCGCAACACGGATCCGATCCGGATCGATCCCCAGATATCGGGCCATTTTCCGGGCGCCGAAATCGCTGACGGCGATGAAGGCGTCCACACTGTCCGCGTGTTCCCGAATCCGCCGCATGGATTCGCTGCGATACGGTTCCCCCAGACCATCCAGAAAGACTTCTTCCCCCTGCAGAGTGCAGCAGACCGGCACGTTCATTTCCGCCTTGATTGCAGTCGCCAGTGATATCAGAAGCGAATTGGGCAGGTTGATGACATCCGGCATGACGCGTTCGGCCAGAAACCGCGTCAGTTTCAGAATCTCCTTGCGCTGGAAGCCGTCCGCGCCGCGAAGGATGGACACGGTCAGTCGCCCGAGGTGAGCAGGATCCACCCTGATCCCCCACCGGGTAGTGAAACGCAGGACCGGCGAAAGATCCCAGAGCCGGTCCAGAAACGCAGGTGTCCTGCGGAACAGGCCGAAATTCTGCTGCAGGAATACGTTGATCCCGCCGAGAAAAACCCGGTTCTGGCTGACGTTCCGTTCATCCGTCCGGGTCGGCGTGTAGGTGGGTATCAAAAGCACATCATGCCCGGCCTTCATCAAGGCCAGGGCAAGCGTGTTGTCGCGCAGGCAGCTCCCGCAGTACATTCCCCCGGCCCCTGCTGTGATGTATGCGATCTTCATGTCTGCGGTTCAGCTTCCGAAACGCTTCATAAGGCGGAACTCCCGCGGAACATCGGCCAGGCATCCGGTTGGCGAATTGCTCCCGGAAGCATCAGGCCGAACAGGATCACGAATGGAAACTTATCATCCATCGTCAGAACGAATCCTTGCGCCACTTTCGCGCATCCGCTCGAAAGACCGCCGGGAATATCACCCATGAGAAGCCCGGCCCGCTCGTCCGTGCAATTCGTGGGATTCGTAGCTGGCCCTTGTTTCAACAGTCGCAAATTCAGACTTTCGTCCCACTCAAACAAGGATAAAGCGTGCGGGCCGATGCCCGCGCTTAATTATTTTTTTCCGTGGGATTGGCGATGGCGTACAGTTCGCTGCGCGTCATGATGTACAGCACTCCATTCGCCGGCACGGGCGTACTGTAGACGGAATTCCCCATGTTCCACTCGGCGATCTTCTTGAGCTCCTTTCCGGTCTGGAGAATGACAACATCGCCGTCCTCATCCCCCAGATAGACTTTTCCGTCTGCGACCAGCGGAGAGCCCCAAACTGCGGCAAGCGCGTCATAAGTCCAGTAGAGCTTCCCTGTCTGCGCGTCCAGGCAGTGCAGGAACCCGCTGAAATCGGATATGTACACCAGTCCGTCCGTTACCGCAGCCATGGACAAGCTGCGCCGGATCTTGTCGAAGTGCCAGATGCGCCCGGACTCAGTGACATCACCGCTCTTCCCGGGATCGATACAGTACAGGTGTCCGATGCCTTCGCCGTTCTCCGGATCCTGGCCTGTCGCCAGATAGATCTTCCCGTCGTGGAAAACGGGTGTGGCGATAGCATCGCTCTTCGTCTTGGGCCACACGGCACCCTTGGGATTCAGATCGAACTTCCATATCTGTTGCCCCGTCCTGGCATTAAAACCATAGAGCCACCCGTCGCCGCCGGGGAAAAAGACCTGCATCATCCCGTTCACCTCTCCGAGTGCAGGCGAAGACCACTGGCCATGAAGGATGCGATTCCCCGGTGAATCGTCCTGCCACACCACCTTGCCGCTGTTTTTGTCAACCGCCAGGAAACTCGGAGCCTGCGGTGCGGGAATGCGCTCGTGGGTCTCGTCGTTGCCGTTGGAGGTTTCCACAAAGAGGAGGTCCCCCCAGATTGCCGGCGAGGAATTGGCCATGTTGTGCTGGTACACACCGAGTTCCTTCATCATGTCCAGTTTCCAGATGATGTCGGCATCGCGTGCGCCTCTGTGTTTCTCCTCCCGGAAAGCCCCATCGTTCTCTCCATCCGAAAAACCTTCCGTGTCGAGGCAAACCAGTTCTCCCCGGTTGGAAACATAATACAGCCGGTTCCCTTCCACCGCCGGCGAGGAGCAGATACCCACGGCCGGCCAGTCGTTTTCACTTCCGGAGGCAAGTTTGTCGGTGACCGCCTGCCAGAGGAATTCGCCGTCCGACTCGCGCAGGCAGAGGAGAATGCCCTTGTCGTCGGTGATACCGGGATCGCGAGGGTTCTCGTTATTGGTCCCTACAAAGACCTTTCCGGCTGCGACCACGGGATTTCCGTAAGACTGCCCTCCCAGGTCCGCCTTCCATCTGATGTTCCGTCTGGTCTTGACGTCCCAGGAATCAGGCAGGTTTTTCATCGGTGAAGCCATGTTCCGCCAGGCGGTGCCGCCCCACATCGGCCAGTCCTGGGAAGAGGGAGGCGTGGTTGCCGAAAGGAAGAGGACGAAGCAAGCGGGAAGGAGCAGGCCCCGGAATAAGATGGTCTGCAGTATTCCGCGAACGCCGGCGCCGCGCGGATTCGGGATCCGCAGGTCAGCATGTTCCATGGGAGCAGCCTCCGTTGCCATTGGTCTTCACTGAGAATGCACCGGTCGGACACACCTCTGCCACGAGCCGCGCGGCGGAAGGCAGCGCTTCGATCATGGTTCCTCGCAGCGGGACCGCTACCGTTGCCTCGAATCCCCTGCCCACAATGGCCAGCCCCAGGCCTTCCCCCACGCCGGCGGCGGCCGCCACGCATGCACCGCAGAGGATGCACTTCCCGGACTCAAATACGATTTCCGGGTGGGCGGAGTCCCGATGGAACCGCCTGCGCGCACCCGCAAAGCGCGCGGGGTCCGCGCCATACTCCGTGGCCAGTTGCCGCAGGCTGCAGACGCCGGCCTTCCAGCAGCCGCAGTTCATACAGCGCCCGGCTTCACTCTGGGCGGACTCGTCGGAAAACCCCAGATCCACTTCGGCAAAACTCTTGACACGCTCTTCCACAGGAAGTTCCGGCGTGCATGCACGGGGCGATGCCTCGATCCCGCGGAAGAACTCGGCCAACTCCTCCTCCTGCATCTTTCCCATCAGGACGGTGACCATCTCCGGATCCCCGTGCACACGCCTTCCTGCCAGGAATTGATCCATGGAGACCGCGGCAAGTCTCCCGGCCGCCACAGCCCGGACTGCCAGGTCCGCCCCGCTCACCGCATCTCCACCGGCAAACACGCCTTCGAGGTTTGTGGCCAGGGTCAGCGGATTGACGGCAATACCCCTGGATGACAGCTTGAGATCTCCGGCACAGAGTGCACCCGCCTCCACGGTTTGACCGATGGCGGCAAGCACGCAGGTCGCATGCAGGGAAAACTCCGAGCCGGGCACGGGGACCGGGCGCGCCCGACCGCTTTCATCCGGCGCCCCGAGGTCCATGCGGAGACAGGTGATCTCGAAACCGCCGCCTGCAGCGCGCGCCAGCCGGGCCGGTGCAATCAAGGTCTCGAGCACGACGCCTTCCGCCTCGGCCGATTCCACCTCCGACATGAGGCAGGGCATCTCGCGGCGCGTCCTGCGGTACAGCACCCGCACCGATCCTGCCCCGAGCCGGATGGCGGTACGGGCCGCATCCATGGCGGTGTTGCCGCCGCCGAAGACGACGACCTCGGTGCCGGTGCGGGGCGACACGCCGCCAGCAACCTGACCGAGAAAGTCGATCGCCGGAATCGCCAGCTCCTCGCCCAGACAGTCCAGGCCGCGGGATCCCTGGGCCCCGATCGCCAGGAAGACGGCGTGGAAATCGCGTCGCAAGTCTTCGAGGCTGCAGTCACGGCCCAACCGGCTCTCCATGCGGAACTCCCCGCCCAGCGCGCGAATCACTTCGATCTCACGGGCCAGCCAGGTCGGCAGGCCCGGCGCCGACAACGGCCGCCCTCTTCCCCGTGCTCTTTTCCTTTCGCGGGATGAAGCGCGCCCCGGACGCCATGTCCCGGTCAGCCGCCAAACGATGCAGATTGCCCACCGACAGCGGTTCTCCCGTCTCGCATCGGTGGCAGCGCTGCTCGCACAAGCGCGGGCAGATACGCCCCAGAGAGCCGGCCAGCGTCAGAGCGTCGGCGGCAATTTCCGCCGGGCGCCGGAAATCCCCTCTGGCGATGCCCGTGACAAAACCGGGAATGTCCAGGCGCGCAGGACAGCCCGACCTGCACGGGCCGATGCAATCGCCCACATGGTCCGAGAGCAGAAGCTCGAGCGCCGTCTTGCGCGAGGCGCGCACCTCGTCCGAGTCGGTCGAGACCACCATGCCGTCTGCCGCCGGCATCGCGCACGACGGGGAGAGGTGAGAAACTCCCTCGATCTGCACCGCACAGAGATAACACGAGGCGGAAGGAGGAAAGTTCTCCACGTGGCAGAGCGTTGGGATCCGGATGGACATCCGCCGCGCGGCTTCCAGGATCGTCGTCCCTTCTTCGACCCAGGTCTCCCGACCGTCAATCGTCAGTTGTATCATACGTGTGTCTCTATGATGATCCGCACATCTGCATTTCAAGCCACCTCGATTGCGTTTTCAGGACAGGCGGTCACGCACATGCCGCACTTCGTGCATCGGTCGTCCATGACCACATGGCGCTCGTAAGGCCGCGCCTCGATTGCCCCTGCAGGGCAGGCCTGGGAACACAGAGTGCAACCGGTGCAGCAGTCGAGGACCCGGTAATGGATCAGGGTCTTGCACTGTGCCGCCGGGCAGCGTTTCTCGTGGATATGCGCCTCATACTCTTCCCGGAAATAACGCAGCGTGGTCAACACCGGATTGGGAGCGGTCTGTCCCAACCCGCACAGGCTGCCCTTCCGGACGTGCCTGCCGAGATCCTCCAGGTCGCGCAGATCTCCTTCGCGCCCCTTCCCTTTGCAGATTCGCTCCAGGATCTCGAGCATGCGTTTGGTCCCTATGCGGCAGAAGGTGCACTTCCCGCAAGACTCGTTCTGGGTGAAATGCAGGAAATATCTGGCGATCTCGACCGCACAGTCGCGGTCGTCCAGAACCACCAGCCCTCCCGATCCCATGATCGAGCCCGTGGAAGCCAGATCCTCATAATCGATGCGCGTGTCTGCCAGGCTTGCAGGAATGCAGCCTCCAGAAGGGCCGCCCGCCAGAACGGCCTTGAACTTCCTCCCGCCTTTGATGCCGCCGCCGATTTCCTCGACGATCTCGCGAATTGTAATTCCCATGGGAACTTCAATAAGTCCGCCGCGGTTGATCTTCCCGACCAGTGAAAAGACTTTTGTCCCTTTGGATTTATCCGTTCCCAGGGCCGCAAATGCCTCGGGTCCCTTTCGGAGGATCCAGGGGACGCAGGCCAGCGTCTCGACGTTGTTGATGAGTGTCGGTTTTCCCCAAAGCCCGGACTGGGCCGGATACGGCGGCCGCAGGCGAGGCATGCCGCGTTTGCCCTCCATCGATTGGATGAGCGCCGTCTCCTCCCCGCAGACAAACGCGCCGGCACCCTCCCTCACTCTGAGCTTGAAGCTGAACGGGCTTCCCAGAATGTGGTCGCCGAGCAGGCCGTGGCTTTCGGCCTGCCGGATCGCCTCGCGCATGTGCTCCGAGGCGATGGGGTATTCGCGACGCACATAGATGAATCCTTCTGCAGCACCGATGGCATATGCGGCGATGGCCAGCCCTTCGATGACCCGGAAGGGATCCGATTCCAGAACCGCCCGGTCCATGAAGGCGCCCGGGTCCCCTTCGTCGCCGTTGCAAATGACGTATTTGACGGGATCGGCGCCGCGGCGCGCGATTTCCCACTTGACGCCGGTGGGGAAGCCTGCGCCCCCGCGGCCTCGCAACCCCGAGGCCCTGATCTTTTCAATTACATCTTCCGGCGGCAGCCTGGTCAGACACAATTCCAGCGCCTGCCATCCATCCCTCCCACGATATTCGTCGAACGACAGCGGATCGATTTTCCCGCAATTCTCGAGCACAACGCGGACCTGCTTGCGGATGTACGGCGCCGCGTCCACCTCACGCTCCCTCGCGGGAACCCACGCATCATCCTTTAAAAGCCGCTCGCGCGCCTCCCGGATTCCTTCACGGGCTCTTCGGACCAGGCCGCGAGGCGCGACATGCCGGCGCAGGACTCTGCGGACGTCCCGCGGGCTCACATTTCCGTACAGCGTGCTCCGGTTCCGATCGATCACCTCGATCAGCGGTTCGGAGTGGCAGAGGCCGCTGCAACCGACAGGCTTCACGGCAACACCGCCTCCCATCGACCTGGCCGCCTCCTGCATGGCAGCCATGACCGCGGGTGCACCGCTGGCAATGCCGCAGGAACCGAAACCGACGCGGACCTCCACTCCACTCCGGCCGCTGCTTTCCCCGGCCTGCGAAAAAGTTCTCGCCGCGGCCCCCTGCTTCCCATTGCCGTTTTTCTTCTGTTCGCCGTCGGACCTGACAAAATCCCGGAGCGTCTTGCCGGCGCTGAAGGCGCTCAGCCGCCCGTAGATCTTCTCGTCGATCGTCATGACCGGCGCAAGGCTGCAGGAGCCGATGCATGCCACCCGCTCGACCGTGAAACGTCCGGAAGGATCAGTGCCCGATCCGTTGGTCATTCCCAGACAACGGCGCAGTTCATTCTCCACCTCCGTGGCGCCGGAAACGTGACAAGCTGTCCCTTCGCACACCCGGATGATGTGTTCCCCGACAGGATCATGCCGGAATTGCCCATAAAACGTGGACACACCGGCAATTTGCGCCGGCGATATCCCGGTTTCTTCGCACACCTTGCGCAGCACCGCGCCGGGCAAATACCGGTACCTGGACTGTATGGCCTGGAGGATCGGGATGATGGATTCCGGACTCCGTCCTTCCCGCTCCAGAATCTCACGCATCGGGCCAAGATCGACGGCGCCCGGAACCGCGTTCGAGTCCGACGGCGGCAGACTGAGAACAGGCGACTGAATTCCGGCTTTTTCATGAATTTTGGCTGCGTGCGTTCCGGCGGCAGACTCGGCAGAACGCGGAGGGATACATTCCAGCGTCTTCAGGAGTGCCGCGGGGACACCTGCCCACTCCCCCGGACCGGGGCGGAACCATTTGAACCACGCCAGGAAAACACCAGCGGCGATGAGCAGAACAATCCCGCCCCGGTCGTATACTTTTCTTTTTCGCACCAATGTCTCATGCTGACGATCCAATTCCGGTTGCAGGATCTTTTGCACCTCCGCATCCGTTCTCGCTTTGGCTTTCAGATCGTCGACCAGGGCCTTCTCGACCGGCAGGGCACGCTGCGCCTGGACGTACACGGAAAAAAGCCAGGCCGCCGCAATCAACGCGACAAGGGCAGCGCCGATCCCAGCCCAACTGCGTATTACGGATGTCCAGCGACGTATCATGGCAGTTTTACCTGCACAAATTCGTCGCCGGCTCCGCGCAGCACCTGTTCGCGCGGGCAATACTCATAGCAGCGCGCGCAGGCGAGGCAGGAGGCCCGGTCCGCACGGTAATTGTGGATGGCGCCATACGGGCAGGCGTCGGCGCACAGGCCGCAGTCCAATTCCTTGTCGGGAGTGATCTGCACGTTTTTCCAGGAAAACCGGGACAGGATCGACAGAAGCGCGCCGTAGGGGCATAGCCAGCGGCAATATGGCCGCCCGAAAAACATGCCGGCCAGGATAAATCCCGCACCGATCGCCAGCATGTGGAAAGCCCCGGAGATCCGGAACAGGCCGATGAAGGGATCATATTCGCAGATCAGGAAGCGCCTTGCAGCCTGCACTTCCCAGGCGCCGATCTTGAAGCCCAGGCCCCAGCCGGCGAACAGGACCGCAAGCCCCAAGTAGAGGTAAGGAAGCCAGCGCAATGCCCTGTCGAGCTTTTCCGGGACCTTCCGCGGCCGCAGCAGGACCAGGTCCTGGATTGCTCCTATCGGGCAAACGCCTCCGCAGAAGATGCGCCCGAAAAGGAGCGCCGTTGCCAACGGAAGAAAGAAGAACACTACAATGCTCAAGGAGACAACATAGGAGGGATCCGTCAGGGAGAGGGTGACGTTCTGAATGGCCCCAATCGGGCAGATGCACCCTTTCCGGTAAAAACCGAAATACGCGAGCGCCCCAATGCTGAGCAACATCACGCCACCGCGGCTGCGACGCTTGAGTATGAGCCACGTTCCCAGCGCCAGACCCGCGACCAGCATTCCGACGTCGAGCAGGCGGACCCACTCGGAACGCGGTTCCGGATGCTCGGGAGACGGGAAGCTGTAGCTTCCCCCGAAATCAGGGGGCTTCCGCTGGTACTGGGCGAAGAGCGCGCTCGAGGCCAGCACCATGAGCAACAGGATCAGCGGCCGGAAGCGGCGTGACCGGATCATACAGACTTGCAAGCTAGGCTTTCTCTCTTTCGGAAGAATCCGCCGTGGGCGCCATTCCGGGCACCGGCACGCGCACGATTGCGTCATCCGGACATACAACCCGGATCGCGCACTCATTGCATTCCACACAGCGCGTGTAGCGGATTTCGAGGCGAAGGGATCCATTTCCTGCAGGAGGCAGGCAGGCCTTCACACACTTGCCGCACCCGTCGCATCGGGTTTCATCGATTGCGTACTCGTAATAGTTGTTGTTGGGATCTTCCAGATCCACGCGGCCGACCACGCGCCTTTTGAGCGCATCCTGGGGACAGACTTTTCCCGTCGGGATCCCCTTTTCATCCGGCCGGCTGTTCACGTCCATATACGCGGGGCAGAGCATGCAGTAGCCGCATTTTTCGAAATCGTTCACCGCCTTCACCGCCGACAGGCTCAAGACACAGGAGGTCCGGCACAGATCGCAGGAAGTGCACTTGAACGGGTCGATCTGATACACGGCGGAGCTGGAAGCCCTCTTTGTAAGCACGCCCGCCGCGCCGCCGATTCCCAGAAAACCGATGATGCGGAAGGAGCGGTCGATGAACTGACGCCGCGAACTCTTGTCACTCATATGCGTGCATACTCCTGTCGAATTCCGCCGGCGGTTTCCCTGTCACGGAGGGGCGCGTTATCCGCGGCTTCGGCCACGGGAAAGAACCGGGACACCTCGCGCCGCACCGGATCCGCGACCAGAATCCATCCTTTGGAATCGACCGCCAGGTGGAGATGAATGCATTTGGGGTCGAAGTTTTCCGGACCGATCAGGGCAAGGAGCCTTCCGTCGGGCTCGTACACCTTCACGCGGGCTACCATCTTTTCGCCGGTAACAATTTTCCCGTCATGAGTGACGGCAACATTCACCGGATTGCAGCAACCCACGAAATCTTCCGGATTGCCCATGCCGAATTTCCCGAAGGAACCCAGAGGCGTGCCGTCCAATGCCCACGCGGTGACCTGGTGGCGTCCCGTGTCCGTAGCGCGGATAACCCCTTGTGCGTCCACGTCGAAATCCAGCCATCCGTTCGGAAGAATGAAGCTGCCTGCCCTGGCTTTGGTCCCGATCAGCCCGAGCTGCTTCCCATGCCGGTCGTAGCGCCGGATCAGGCGCGCATCGGCGTCCGCCGCAAGAATCTCGTCCCGGAACCACTTCACCGCAGTGATGCCGGCCGGCCGGCCGGCGGATTCGCCGGCAGCAAAACCTCCCGTGTGACGACCCGCCGGATCATATATTTCCACCCGGCCCGGCGCGCCGATGCAAACGTGCCCATCGGATCCTGCCGCCAGGCAGCTTGCGTTTGGCACCACCTTCCACACCGCCACCAGGCTCCCGCCGGGCTCGAAAGTCCTGATTTCGCCATCGCCCAGTGCGTAAACTCTGTCGCCGGGTCCAACAGCAATACCCGCCAGGGAACTCCGAAACTGCTGCGCCGCAGCACCGCCAACCAGACTGCCTGACTTCCGGTACTCCCTCTTGAAGCCTCCCGCCGGCAGATTCGGGCCCGCCTGCTGCGGAGGAACGGGCGGTGCCGGCTTTTCCGTGGTCTGCAGAACTGTACCCGGTTCCGGTCGAAGCCGGAGTGCAGCCGCGATGAAGGAAGCCAGCGCCCCTACGACCGCGGCGGCGGGAAACCACGATTTTCGAAGGCGATCCAGCAGATTGCCTTCACCTGCCTCCGGTTGCTGCGGTTTCATGACTACTCCATCGATTTGGGATTGCAGATTGCGGATCTTGGACTGGGAAGTGCATGCTATTTCAACAGTCGATGAACCTTCCCAAGCCTCAAATCCAAAATCCCAAATCCCGAATCCGGATTCTACCTGCCTGCCGGTCTCCCGACCTGGAGACAGACCATATGGTTCAAGTCGCGAATGATCAGCTTCCCATCGGAGAGCGCCATCGGCCCCCAGATTTCTTCGCCTTCGAGAATCTGCGCACTGGCGAGCTCCTTGTACTGCTGAGTGCTGGCTTCGAACAGCCGCAGGATGCCGGACCTGCCGTCCAAAGCGAAGAACAAACCGTCGGCGAGGAGGAATCCACCCAGGTCAAAAGTCCGGGGCCCTCCAGGGGCCGACGAATCGACCGGGCTCTGCCAAACGACTTTCCCGTCCAGGCCAAGGCAGGTAAACCTGCCTCGTGTCTTGCTGCCAACGGCGAAGAGGTGATTCTCGTAGAGGATCGGCGTGTGCGCTTCGGAGTTGAATTGCATGCTCGTCAGTTCGTACAGCCTGCGCGCACTGAATCCCGAAACCCCCTTTTCCACCTGATACATCGCGCTCCCCGCCTCGTATCCGCTCGTGACAAACACACGCCCGTCACCCACGGATATGGGGGAAGGGACCGCCGCGATCTTGGTGATGAAAGGGCTCGTCCAGAGGATGCGGCCATCGGACGCCGAGACGCCGACCACCTTGTTCATGGTCAGGTAGAGGAACTGTCTGATCCCCGCGATCGTTGCCGGCATCAGCGAGGCATGGGACATCAAATCGTTGGCTGGATTCGGCGAGCGCCAAATCTCCTTGCCGGTCGCCTGATCGAATGCCACCACCAACGCATCGCCGCCCGTCGCGATCAGGACCTGTTTCCCTTCCAGGAGCGGGTTCTGCCCGGCATACCAGCCGGGAATGGTGGCCTTGTATTCCTTGACCAGGTCTTTTTGCCACACCGGTTTGCCGGTTTTGATATCAAGAGCATGGAACCGGCACTTGGGATCGAACGAGAATACCAGATTCTGACCGACGGAAGGCACGGTCCTGGTGATCCCATGATTGGGCCGGATTTCCACAGGGTAACTCCATTGCCAGATATCCTTTCCGGTCTCGAGCGAAAGGCAGCGGACCAGATGCGCCTTTTTGGTCTCGTCGTAATCGTTGACGTAGACCCGACCGCCTTTGATCGCAGCGCCGGCATACCCTTGGCTGACGGGTATCTTCCAGAGAATCTTGGGTCCACCTGCCGGCCAGGACCGGAGCATCCCGGTCTCTCTAGAGATGTTATCCCGGTCGGGTCCGCGGAATTGAGGCCAATCCCCGCCCTGGGCGGGAATCGCGCAGATACATACAAGGAGAACGGCAAAGAAGCGACAGAACATGGTACGAAATCCCTCGAATCGTAGAGACAATCCGGTATCCGAGCCGCAATAGATAATAATTGCATTCATGAAATTGAGGTTCAAGTAGAAATGCAGTTCCTGGAAGCATTCCCTGTGGTACGCCGGGGCTACTTGCGCGGCTGATGGGGCGGGTTGTGGCAGGTAGTGCATGTCATACGGCCGACCACTTCCGGCTCATCGGGCGCCTGCTTGCCCTGGGCGTGGCACTGGAGGCATCCCTCGGCGGCCGTGTTGATCAGCACCTTTGGGGAGTTTTCGCCCTGCGCTTTGTTCAATGCGTCCGCTGCATACCCTGCGACATTCGCCACGAGCCGGGCGCACCGCTCGATTCGTTCCTGTGAAAAAGAAGCACGCCCGGATGCATTGGTCCAGCGTGTAATGGAGACACGGAAATGGCAAAGAGCCATCCCGATCCGCATCCACAAAATGCCCATCGGCGCCTGACCCGGCCAGAAAACCGCCCGCCGCGGCACCCAGACCCAAAAACTCGCGACGCCAAATCCTCTTCCCCATGAATTCCTCCCCGAATCGGCCGCCGCATTGTACCTGCAATTCGAATCCCAGGCGCGCACAAACTACGGAAACACCCTGGCGCGGGCCAACCTCCGCGTCAGATGCCGATTCCTGTTCCGTTGTATCGAGCACGTCTTGCCGCTGTAACGAAACGCCGGAACGGCAGGAACAGCCGCCCTTCCTCCCGGTCAAGTCTCGGAATAGGGGATGTAACCGTCCCGGAACATTAGGGCACGAGCGCGCTCCACGGATTGAGGCAGGACATAAAAAAACGCACCGATACGCTGGGAACGAAAAAGGGTGCCGCTCCCGTAGGGAGCCGGCTCGACAGCATAGTCCAGGCCGCCGGCGTCGAGCACGGCCTCGAGCGCCTTTGCCTCCTTGAGCCGCCTGGCAAGATAAATGAGAACCATCTCCTGGTCGTGGAAAAAGTCGGGATCGCGCCGCATGCAACATATTTATCATATTCGCTCCCGGACTGCTGCTGATTGCGGCGTGCTATAATCTCGGAGTTCCGCCGGATTTCTCCTGTGACTTGAAGGGAGGCTGGAATGTTACCCGACTCCCGTCGCCGGTAACGTCATGGACAGGCATCATGGGGAATGTCGGATAAAAGTGACGGTTCTTTATATATGCACAGCGTCATAAGTCCCGACAGGTTTTCGGGCCGGATTGAGGTTAGGAAAAACAAAAACGAACCACAGAGAGCACTGAGATCACGGAGATATCCCAGGCCTGCCCGGGGCGCCGTCGGCCGCGATTAACGTCCGGGAGCGGCGGGAAAGCCATCAGGCACGCGTATGGAACCCATAACGGGAGCGGCTTTCCTGACGCTCCCGGACGTGAATCGCGCAACGCGAAGCGTTGGCCCCCGGGCATGAACAGCGGCATTCCCCCTCCGTGATCTCAGTGGTCTCTGTGGTGAATATGCGATCGATCCTGACTTCACCAGACGTAAACCGACTCTCGAATCGTGTCGCGGACTTATGACGCTGCGTATAGGTCCGAATCTGGAGCAATGTGATTCAGGATATCCGCCAGACGTTCCGCTCCTTGCGAAGGCACCCGGGGTTTGCGTCGACCGCCGTCCTTTCCCTTGCCATCGGCATCGGCGCCAACGCATCGCTTTTCAGCGTATTCAACTCGCTGTTGCTGAATCCGCTTGCCTATCGGGACCAGGACCGGCTGGTCATTCTCTGGAACCGCTCGCCGGGTCTTGGTATTAGTGAAGATTGGTTCTCCACAGCCCAATATTTTGACATCAGGAACGGCCACAGCGGGTTTGAGGAGCTCGCGATTGCCTTTGGCAGCAACATGAACCTCACCGGAGACGGCGAACCGGAGCGTGTTGCTTATATCCAGGCATCCTCCAATCTCCTTCCCATGTTGGGTGCCTCCGCCGCTTCAGGCCGGCTGTTTTTGCCGGAAGATGACATCACGGGCCGTGCGGCGACGGTGCTGCTCAGCCACGGCATGTGGGCTCGCCGGTATGGCGCCGATCCGGGAATGATAGGCAGAAAAATCACCCTGAACGGGCTTCCCTACGAGGTGGTCGGCATTCTGCCGCAATCTTTTTCACTGCCCCGGGAAGTGCTTCCGACCCTTTACGGCTCTGCGGAGGCCGAGATATTTCTTCCGCTGCCCCTGGCGGCATCTGCCGAACAAACCAGAAACCGGGAGGATTTCAACATCGTCGGCAAGTTAAAGCGGGGCGTTACCATCCGCCGGGCCCAGTCGGAAATGGACCTCCTGACCGCTGGACTGCGCAGGGACCACCCGGATGTCTACCCGCCGAACGGCGGACTTACATTCAGTGTTGTCCCCCTTCTCGAACAGGTGGTGGGAAACGTGCGCCGTCCGCTCTACATTCTGCTCGCCGCGGTCGGAATCGTCATGCTTGTGGTGTGTGCGAACACCGCCAACCTCTCGCTGGCTCGCGCGCTCGCCCGTCAAAAGGAAATCGCGGTGCGCACGGCGCTGGGGGCCACCCGCATCCGCATCATCCGCCAGTTGCTAACGGAGAGCTTGATCCTCGCGCTCTTGGGGGGAACGGCGGCGATGCTCGTTTCGGCCTGGAGTCTCGATGGGATCAGGATCCTGGGTCCCGGGAGTATTCCGCGGTTGTCCGACATCCGCGTCGACGCCCGGGTGCTCGCATTCACTCTTCTGATATCCTTGTCCGCAGGAGTCGTCTTCGGTCTCGCTCCCGCCCTGCGCGTTTCACGCCCGGACTTGATCGCGACTCTGAAGGAGGCAGGCCGGGATTCCTCCGGCGCCAACGCGATTTGGGGCCGGGGTTGGAACATGCGCAAGCTGCTCGTCGTGGCTGAGTTGGCGCTTTCAGTGGTGCTGCTGATCGGGGCCGGGTTGCTTATCCGTAGTTTCGCGATCCTGCAGGACGTGCACCCCGGATTCGAATCCCGGAATCTCCTGACGCTGGAGTTGCGGCTGAGCGGCCAGAAATATGCCGAGCCGCAAATGGTGCTCGCAACCTATCGCCAGCTCCGGGAAAAAATCGAGAGTTTGCCGGGCGTGGTGGTTGCGGGCGCGACCACGGCGCTGCCGCTAAGTCAAACGCTGGCCTGGACTCCCATCTCCATTGAGGGCAGGACGCCCCAGCCGGGTGAAAGATTCATCAACACGGACGAGAGAATCGTCGGCGGCAGATATTTCGAGGCCATGGAGATTCCGCTGCTTCATGGGCGTTCCTTTGATGAAAAGGACACCCAAAACAGCATCCCTGTCGCTATCGTAGACGGGAAAATGGCCCGTGAGTTCTGGCCGGACCAGAACCCGATCGGAAAGCGTATTCGACACGGCGGCACCAACTCCGACGCACCCTGGATCACCATCGTCGGTGTTGTCGGACAGGTGAAACACGACGCGTTGGACTCCGATCCGCGCATCGTTGTCTACCTGCCGCAGACGCAATACCCCACACGGGGCATGACCCTCACGATCCGGACCCGGGTCGAACCCGCTGCCCTTGCAGTGGCCGTAAAAAAAGTGGTTCATGATATTGATCCGGACCTGCCGGCATACCGCGTGCAAACGATGCAGCGATACGTGGAGCAGTCTCTGGCCCGCCGGCGATTCTCCATGCTCCTCCTTGCCCTGTTCGCCGGCCTCGCCCTGACGGTGGCCTGCTTCGGCATTTACGGAGTCATGGCGTATCTGGTCAGCCAGGGTGCCAGGGAAATCGGGATCCGCATGGCAATGGGAGCGACCCAGGCAGGCATCCTGCGGCTGGTGGTCCGCGAGGGCATGGTCCTCGCACTTTCCGGCGCCGGCATCGGATTGGCCGGAGCTTACGTCCTCACCCGTTTCATGCGTTCGCTGTTGTTCGAAGTCACACCGACCGATCGCTTGACCTTCGGCCTGGTTCCCGCAATGCTGATTCTGTCAGCACTGGCGGCATGCTATATCCCTGCCAGGCGCGCGGCACGCATAGACCCCATGGCCTCCCTGAGATGCGAATAATCCAGCACGCCCCCAGGGCACGGCTTATGCATGCCCCGCAATTCGGGACAATTCCGCTCTCCCCTCAGCGCAGGAATCGGTATCCGGGTCGCTGTTGGGATCGCCCCGCTTTTTTCACTGGTGAAACTATTTCGCCTGCCCTATCGTATTCCCTCTTGATGTTTGAATATGGCCGGGTAAGCAGCATTCGATGAGGAGTGAACTATGAAAACCATGGACGCCCGCCCGCGTTGGAGCAAGGGCGCTAAGCTTTTGACTTTACTAACGATCGTTTGTGCCTGTCTGGCGATAACCTCTGCACCCCCCTGGACGGCGCTCGCACAGGAAAGGCAGACCACCACAGCTCAGGATGTCCAGACACCGCAGGTACGCGACCTGCCCCTCGGTCCGATCGAGCAGGCAGAAAAGGACGGCACGGCCCTTCATATTTCACTGAAAGACCTTACCAAGCTTGCCTTGCAGAATAACCTGGACATCGCGATTTCCGACACAAACGAGGCCCTGTACCAATCGAGGATTACCCAGACCTACGGGTACTACGATCCCACCATCAGCCTCTACCTGAATGCCGGACGCACCAAATCTGCCAACACCAACATCACAAACGTCTCGGCAAGCGGCTTCAACCAAAGGGATGCCGCCGACTGGAACTTCTCCTATGAGCAAAACGTCACCTCGGGCGGGGGTTTCACTGTGAATTTCAACTCCCGCCGCAGCGATACGAACCAGCTGGCTGCGCTGTTTACCCCGCAGTATTCGGTGGCCTCGTCGATCCAGTTCACACAGCCTCTCTGGCGGAACCGCCGCATCGACCAGACGCGCAGCAACATCCAGCTCACCAACCTCGACCTGAAGACGAATGACAGCAAATTCAAGCAAAGCGTCACCAATACCATTGCCTCCATCCAGAGCCTGTACTGGGACCTGGTCGGTGCGATTCGCGACTATGATATCAAACGCCAGTCTGTGGAATTGGCGAGAATCCAGGTCGACCAGAACAAGCTGAAAGTCCAGATCGGCACGGCTGCCGCAATCAATATCACCGAAGCGATGGCGACGCAGGCGAGCCGCGAGATCGATCTGATCCGATCGCGCCAGAACATTCTCACCACAGAAAACAGCCTGAGAAACATGATCTCAAAGGACCGCAATGCCGACATCTGGCGCCAGATCATCGTGCCGACCGATGCGCCCGATTTCCTGGAGTACAACGTGGGCATGGATCAGGCCATCCAGGAGGCGATGAAGAACCGGCCCGAGCTGGAGCAATACGAGATCCAGCTGCAGCAAAACAACATCTCGTACCAGTCGCAGCAGAATTCCAAAAAATGGCAGTTCGACGTCACGGGCACGTTCGGGTCCACCGGAACTGCAGGGCCCCAGTCCTATACAGCCGACGGCTTGCCGAAGATCCAGCCCCAGTTCGTCGGGAACATCCTGACTGCCTACAAAACCATGTTTACAGAGGGGCTGACGAACTGGAGCGTTGTTTTCAACGTTCAGATTCCCGTCAAGAGCCGGAGCATCGATTCGCAACTGGCGCAAACCCAGATCGCCAGGCAGCAACTTCTGATGAACCGCACCAAAACGGAACAGAACATCATCGTTCAGGTCCGCAATGCGGTGGAATTGCTGGAAACCGCCCGGCAGGCTGTGGAAACGGCAAGGATCTCGAGAGAACTCGCGGAGCAGCAACTGGATGGCGAGACCAAGCGCCTGCAGGCCGGCATGAGCCAGAACTTCCTGGTGCTGCAGCGCCAGACGGATCTGGCCGCGGCCCAGGGATCGGAGCTGCAAGCCCTGATCGGGTTCCGGAAGGCGATCATCAACCTGCAGCAGAACATGTACACCCTGCTCGAGGCGAATGACTTCGAGGTGGCGAAAACCGACGGGAAAAGCACTCCCGCTTTTAGATAGAAGCGGGGGACGACACGCGCGTGCCGGATTATTTGTGGGAGGCAGCGAAGCGCGCAGGACTTCAGCCGAAGTGGCGGCCGATCCGCGGAGGCACGGATGGTTCGCGCCTGACGGAAAAGGGATGGCCCACGCCCAATCTCCTCACCGGCGGCCATGACTTTCACGGCCCCACCGGGTGGCTGTCGGTGGCCGCAATGGAAAAATCCATGGAAACCGTCGTCCATCTTGCGCAGATCTGGGCAGAAAACCCCGCCGCGGGCTAGCGGCGATTGCCTTCGAGCATTTTTGCGGCCATCTCCTTCACCAGCTTGGCACAGACCCATGCGGTAATCTGCGCGGGATCACAGCGCGGATTGAACTCGACGATATCCGCGGCAACCACTTCCGCCCGCAGCGACTGGATCGCATGCAGCACCTGCCGCACGGAAAGCCCTCCCGGTTCGCGGAGGGCTACGCCGGGAGCGAATGCCGGGTCCAGGACATCGAGGTCAAAGGAGATGTACAGCGGCGATTGCAGGTCCGGCAGGGAGTCATTCCAGGCCCGCATTTCGATCACCTCCACTCCGAACTTCTCCGCTTGCCGTCGCTGGTGATCGTTGAGGGTGCGCACCCCCGCCTGCACAAGCCGGCGCACCAGCCCCTCCTCCATGATTCTTGCAAAGGGGCATGCGTGCGAACGTCTGCTGCCCTGGAACTCGTCGTACAGGTCAGGATGCGCATCGAAGTCGAGCACGGTCAGGCCGGAATGCCGGGTTGAGACCGCCCGAATGACAGGATAGGTAATCGAGTGGTCGCCCCCCAGCGCGATGGGGAGCAGGCCGCACCCCAGGAGTGCCTCGACAGCCGATTCGATGGCAGCAAACTCGTCGATATCGGAGGCGAATGCCAGATCGCCCGCGTCCTGCAGAGCGAGTTCGCCGCCGAGGTTGATGCCGCTCTCGCTCCAGAGGTTCGAGGCATCCGAGAAAACCGCAGACCGAATCAAGGGAGGAGCCTCGGCAGCGCCTTTCATGAACGACGAATTGCTGTCCAATGGAAAGCCTGTGATGGCTACCTTTCCCCTGTCACCTCCTCGATCGGAATCCATGATATCCTCCCGGAAACGGCGGCGCCGCATCAGCGTCCGCATACTGTCGGAAGGTCAGCGGCGGAACTGGTAGGCAAGTTTCAGGAAAAACCCGTCGCTGGTTCGCGTCAGGTCGGTTATGCCAAAAGATTGGTCGCTTTCCAGGGAGCTGCCGTAGCCGAAGAAGGCCACCGTCCCCGGCGTAGGTTCATACGAGATGAGGAAGTCGACCCGCAGCCCGTTGATTTTCTGCGGCGTGCTGTAGTCTCCATCCACGATCAACAGCTCCCCCGTGCGTGGATCCTCGAGGCTCGCCTGGCGCTGCGAGCGGTACTCCCCGATGATGCGGAAAAAGAGAGAGCGTCTGGGCTGGTACTCCATTTTCAGACGCGGGATGACGGTGCGTGCGAATTCGCTCCCGTTGCGGACACGAACCAACTGCGAGAACACCGCGGTCGCTTCCACGCGCACACTGTCGGTGGGCCGCAGACTTGCCGTCAGCGAAAAAGCCGTCTCGCGGCCGGCAGCGGCTTCCGGGTATAAGGGGCTCTCCGCGTAACCCGCCTCAATCCGGCCAGAGAAAGTTCGGAAAGTGGGCGTACTCACCGAGACGCTTGCACCGAACAGGTTGCTCAGCATTCCGGGAACCTGGAAGCTATCGATGGTCCCATCATTTCGCAGCACCTGGTACCCCGCATACATCTCCGGATCAAAGTGTACAAACGCCCGCTGACCCTCGCCACGCAGGGTCCAGCCGCCGCGCATCTGCGCCGACAGGCTGACGGATTCCTCTCCTTCGATGGCCCTTTCACTCCCGAAGTCCCTGTAGCTCCAGATCCGCGAAAGACCGAAGTGCGTGGTGAAACTCTCCACTGACGCAGCACGTTCACCGTACAGAGTAAACCGATTGAAAGCGCGACCCTCCACGATATCGTTGCGGGGAACGAATCCGGAACGCGCTTCAAAGGAATCTCCAATGCCGTTGAGCTTGTAATTGAAGCCCCAGGCCCTCCCGGTGCGGTCGAATTCCGCGCTCCACAGCGGTGCGCCGGTTTTCACTCCGGCGAGTTCACTCCAGGAGTGCCCCAGCTGGCCCTGCACATAGTACATTTTCTTGAAGGTCAGCCGCGCGTCCGCCGCCAGCACGCGGTTCGTGTCCCCGGTCTCTGCCCGATCGGTGTAGGTGATCCCCGCCAGCGAGTCGGCGCCGAGGTCTGTGCGCAGCCGGGTGATGTTAAAGAGGGCGTGGCCACCGTCGGGGGTATCGTCGACGGCGCTGAGATAAGCGATGCCGAAACGACCGACCTTCCCGGTCACTTTTCCGCCGGCAATCGGATCCACGATTTGCCGGGTGTATACGAGCTGGTTGGGAGTGGAAAACAGCTCGATCCCTTCAAGAAAAAACGGACGCTTTTCCGGATAAAAGAGGGCGAATCTCTGATTGACGGTCACTTGCCCGGCATCGGATTCCACCTGGCTGAAATCGGGATTGACTGTGGCATCCAGGGAGAGGTTCGTGAAACCGAACCGCACATTGACCCCGGGATTCCATTCGATCGCCTCCCTCCGGAATTCACCGGATTCGGTTCGGGTTCCGTTCTTGCTTGCCGTTATGAAAGGCTGCACTTCCGTCACGACGCCCCGCTTCAGGTCCTGCAGCCCTTCCATGGAGCCCGCCTGCCCGAGAAAGCTGTTGCTGGCACGGCGCACGTCCGTCCAGGTATCCACGTATCCGGTGCGCTGCACTTTTCGCTGGATGTTGATGCCCCACGTCTGGGGCCCGTTCCCGGGGTAGCGCAGGCTCTTCATCGGAATGCGAACCTCGACCGTATATCCCCCTTCGCCAACCATTCCTTTGGATTCCCACATGTAATCCGGGTTCTTGTCGAGCGTCCCTCCCTGGAAGTTCCCCCCTCCCCGGAAGCTGCCCGCGTTGAATCCACCTTCGGACTGGACACCGTCCTCCTGGATGCCGAATGGGTTGACGGTGAAAAAGAAGGCCCTGCGGCGGTCGTTGAAGGTATCGAGAAAAATGGTGACACTATCCTCATTGCCAAGATTGTCGCGGTCGGCGATCGTCGCCCGGATCGATTTGGGATCCGAATCGTGGGCAACAATGCCGAAGTAGAGCGCCGACGGCGCATACCACACGAGCACCTCGGTCTTTTCTTCGGCCGGGCGTCCATCCACCGGTTGATATTGGGAAAAATCCGTCAGCCTGGCCGCCTGCGACCAGGCCTCCTCGTCGAGACGTCCGTCGATGACTGCAGCCGCTTCGATGCGCGGGGCGACGAAGGTGTGAGGCCGGTCCTGTTCAACGGCCGGGGCGGCGGCCTGCGACAACTGGAAAAACAAAACTAGCAAGCGGATCACTGCCTTCTCCGAAAAAAACGAGGCACTATACCACGAGATGGCGGAAATTCACCCTGCGGATGGAAGCAGAAGCGCCAGCCGGATAAGCTCATCCAGAATCAGGTCGATGGACTCCGCGTCGGGATTGATCTGCCGCAATCTCACCGCAAGCTCTGCGCGGTCGAGTGTCCCGTCCATCAAGGGCACCAGCCGGCGCATCGTCTCGCCCTGAAAGCCCACGGACGCATGCCTTAGATTGGTCACGACGTCCCTCGTGGACAGCTGCAGGCGCGCAACCGGGCTGCACACCGGCCGGCATCCTGCGTCGAATGCCAGAAGCGGTTCGAAGGTTCGCAATTCCACCATGCCCAGGCCATACCCGCTGAGCAGCACTCTGACGGTCAAAGACTCGCTCTCCTGCGGCGATGCCGCGGGGATCGCCTCGCCTACCCGCTCTGCAAGGTCCCGGAAAACCAGGGAGTGCGGCCACGCCTCGGTGAGAGACTTCAGGACCGCTTTCGACGCCGCATCGCCGCAGGTCATGACCCCGCCCGATTCATTGCAGTAGTTGACCGGAGCAGCAGGATCGGCGCCCGTCTCGGCTGCTTGAACCCGCGCGGACGATGCCGCCCTGAGATGCGGGACCACCGCCGGATCCGGTCCACTCCGCAGCGGGACCTCCTCGCGGCACAGCAGAGTCTGACGGAACCGCCGGAACCGGATGAAATCCAGGTACTGTTCGCGGAGCAGCCGATCGCTCTCCAGCCCTTCGAGGGCCTGGCGAGCCTCCTGGGTCAGATCGCGGTCCTGCATCATGAAGTACTCTGCTTCCGCCAGAAACTGCAGGCCATGCCGGCCGGCATGCTCAACGAACTGGTGAAAATAAACGGGCTGATTCACCTCGGCAAGATCATCATGATAGAAACCGCCGGCATCCCGTTGCTGGATCTGAGCCCATTCCTTTTTCAGGATCTGATGGTACTCGTCAGTCCGGACCGGGGCATCGGCGAGGAACCCCAGCAGGGCTTTAGCCTGTCCGATCTTCGTCGCGGGATCCGGTGCGCGCTGGACGTGAAACCGCATCATTTCGCGCAACATCCTGCGCAAATACCCACCCGGGTAACAATTGTAACTGATGTAGGCAATCCCGTGCGGGCTGAGGGTGGCCCGGCAGGCCTCGAGCACCCGGTCCCGCAACTGCAGCGGCACCCAGGAATAGAACCCGTGCGCGATTATGTAATCGAAGGGGCCCGAGTCCAGGGCAAAACCCATCAGGTCCTGCCTGGACAAGGTGACGTTAGCCAGCCCGAGCTTCTGGACGACGGAACAGCCTTGCGCGACCGGCAGCCCGGCGAGATCAAACCCCAGGAACCGGCTCCCCGGCAGGCTGTACGCCATGGGAATCAGGTTCGTGCCATCCCCGCAGCCGATTTCCAGGACACTGCAATGATCCACAGGAGCCGGCTGCATGCCGAACAACCGCCCGAGGGTTGCAAGCAGATCGGGATGAGTTTGCTGGTGCGCACGGCATGGGTATGCAACTTCATCATAGGGAGTTACATCGGAATGGCTCTCAGTCTCCATTACACCTCCACAGCTCATTCGGCGACGCCTTGTGCAAATGCAGGTCGGTCGGCTTGCGGGTCGCTTCGCTTCCCCGTGTCCGATGACGTAACAGACAAATGGGACAAAACTCGCCGGTTAACCCTATCAGCTTATCCCTCGATGTGCTACGATTTCGTGGCACCGAGCAGTAAGCGCAGGCTTTAGCCAAGTGAGCGCGGGCTTTAGCCAAGTGAGCGCGGGCTTTAGCCCGCGCGCTTTAAACCGAATAATTCCAAGCGCCTCTACATTCCGTGGGAGCGAGGTCGGCGCCTCGGACTGCCGGACCGATCCCCGGCGATGGCGCTGCAAATGCTGCCGGGCGGGAGGGCAAAGGCGTTTTAAAGCGCACGGGCTGAAGCCCGTGCTCACTGATGCGGAAGTCCGCACTCACTAAGTCAAGTGGAAAACCATAAACGAGGCATCACATGAGCAAATCAGGATATGTCAGCTATCCCGACCCGGCGCGCATGAACCGGCGCGACTTTGTCAGAACCGTTGGTACCTGCTCCGCCGCAGCCGGCGGCGTTGTCCTCGGGATTCCCATCTTCGGACAGGAGAAGAAACCGCCCGCAAAGGTCGAGACAAACATCGGTGATTTCATGAAGGTGCCGAAATCAAAGAACTCTCTTCCCGGACCTTTCCCCGGCGAAGTGGTCAAGGTGAGGGACCCGCGTTCCCTCCAGGGAGACAAATTCGCTGCCGCCGTCATCACGGGGATGGTCGAAAAGGGCATCACAGGCCTGACCGGGAAAGACATGAAGCAGAGTTTCGGCATGTTCTTCGCGAGGGAGGACGTCGTCGGGTTGAAGGTGAACCCTGTCGGCCCGCCCCTGATCAACACCCGGCACGAAATCGTGGATGCAGTGATCGAATGGCTTGCGGGAAACGGCCTGCCAAAACAGAACATCGTGATCTGGGACCGGTTTGACTACATGCTCGCCGACGCAGGCTACACCACGCAACGATTTCCGGGCGTCCGGATTGAAGGCCTGCAGACGATGGACGAGCGTGGCAACAACTGGCGGGACAAGAACGGGAATCACCTGAGCATCGACAATTTTGACCGCGATGCGTATTACTACGCCAAGGGCGTTGTCGGCAAGGGAGTGCGCGGTTACAAGGACGACGAGTTCTACCTCAACCAGCACGTCTTCAACGGCGAATATTCCTACTTCGGAAAGCTGCTGACCCGGCAGCTCACCAAAATCATCAATCTGCCCGCCTACAAGAACACCGGGAGCGGCATTTCGATGGCCACGAAAAACCTGAGCTATGGTTCGATCTGCAACACCGGGCGTCTGCACGACCCGCTGTTCTTCAATGTCTGCACCGAGGTCCTGGCGGCGCCGGTTCTGAGGGACAAGCTGGCGCTCAATATCACCGACGGCCTGCGCGGACAATACGACGGCGGCCCCGACAAGAACGCCCAGTTCCTGTATGCAAACCACTCGCTGTACTTCGCCACCGATCCCTTCGCGCTTGATATGGTCTGTCACCGCGAACTGGTCGCAAAACGCAAGGAAAAGGGAGTCACGGTAAACGAGAGTCCGCGCTTCACCGAATACCTTTACTATGCGGAAAAACTCGGCCTCGGAGTCGCCGATCCAGGGAGAATCAAAGTCAGGCAGATCGAATCATGAGAGTCCTTCTCCTTTTCGCGCTCCTCGTCTCTGCCCCGGCCGCCGGGCGCCCCGCGAACGCGGACGATCCGGCATTGCTTCCCCCCGACGGCTTCCAGAAAATCTGGAGAAAATCGGAGAAAACCCGTATCTTCACTTCGTCGGACCTGTACGGATATATTGACGGCGGCGCCGAGATTTTCCTGGAGTTCGGTTTCGAGCAGCTCACCGTCCAGCCGTACGCTTCGCCGAATCCCTCGATGCCAACGCGGCTTCCCGCGAGAGAAATTCAAGTCGAGATCTACCGGATGAAGGACCCGGTTGCCGCCACGGGCATATACCTCATGAACTGCGGTACGGAGACGCCGGCCCCCGCCTTCCCGGAGCGTCACACGCGGAACGAATTCCAGCTCCTTTTCAAGAAGGACCGGCATTACGTCATCATCAACAATGTGGACGGCGACAAGACCATCCAGCCTGACGTGATCGAGTTTGCCCGTCACATCGCGTCCAGACTGCCCGGCGAGAAAGCTATGAAAGCCGATCAGATCCTGCCCAAGGCGGGCTTGGACACAACATCCGTCCGGCTGATTCGCGGACCCTATGCATTGCAGTCCGTTTTCACTCTGGGCGAGGGAGATATCCTGCAGTTGGGCAGGCAGATCACCGCGGTTGCCGGGAACTACCGGGACGCGAACGGGAAACATACCCTGATTCTCGCTGATTATCCCGATGAGCAGGCCGCCCGGCGCACCTTTCAGCACGTCCTCGACAATCTCGACAGTTATCTCAAAGTCGAGAGCCGGAACGATCGCCGTCTTGTCTTCCGGGACTCTTCCGGGGAGTACGGAACAGTTTCCATTATGGGCGTTCGCATGACCATCCAGCTCCACCTAGCCAAACCGCCGCGCTGACACTAAGGCTGCTTGCGCAACCTGGAATCCACAAAGCAGCCACGAATTTCACGAATTTCTCCGACCGTCCCATGTGCCTGTTTCGTGCAATTCGTGACAGCTTTTGCTGAGCTTCGGCCTGGGTGAAGCAGGGATCGAAGAGC
>JAFNAG010000509.1 GCA_017860135.1 Acidobacteriota bacterium | reverse complement strand
CGCAACCGGATGCTTCCGCCTCCGCCCGCACCTCGGGATCGTCGTGCGCGGTGATGAAAATTACTGGAGTGGTATCTTTTACCGCCGCAAGTGCCTGGCTCAGCTTCAGGCCGGACATCCCCTCCAACTGAACGTCCAGCACCAGGCAATCGAACCGCGGGCGCTTGGTGTCGCCGAGGAACGCCTCAGCCGAGGGGTAGGTAACGGGCTGAAATCCTGCGACTCGGAGCAATCGGCCGAACGAGCGACATATGTTGTTGTCGTCGTCCACTACCGCCACATAGATGATTCCATGTTCAACGCCGTGCGATTGCATGGCGCTATACTGGCAGAGAGATCGAAACGATTTCTACTACCCTTAGGGGAAGCTGCCCACTGGGGCAGGTTATTGAAATAGGCCGGCTTCCTGAACAATGCGCGTCAGTTCGGCCACGGAGTATACCCGGAGCTTGGTCGTGATGTTGTGACGATGAAACTTTACCGTGCGTTCGTGGATTGAGAGGTCGGCGGCGATCTGCTTGTTGAGCTTGCCTTGCACCACGTGCCGGAGGACTTCGCGTTCGCGGTCGGTCAGCAACTCGAACGACCGACGCAACGCAAGCAGGCGTGCGTGTCCGGCCCGATTCTGTTCGTTGCGAGCCAGCGCGCGGTTCACGGCGGCGATCAGGTCTTTCTTAGGCGCGTTCTTGGTCAGGAAATCCTCTGCCCCGCCCCTCATGGCTTGCACGGTGGCGGGAATATCACCATGACCTGTGAGAAAGAGGATCGGCAGGGGGCTTCCTGCATTTCGCAGTGCCTCCTGCAAGGCCATCCCGTCCATGCCGGGCATCATGAGGTCCGTGATCACGCAACCATTCATCTCGGGCTGCATCTCCGCCAGGAACCCCGAGGCCGAGCTGTGCGTGACCACCTGGAAGCCCGAGGCCCGCAGCATTCGCGAAAGGGCGCGTAGATAAGTAACATCATCATCAATAATGAAGACGGTGGCCATCGGGTTGTTCACGGCGCGCCTCCCAAGTCAGCGATCGGAAGAGTGAAACAGAAACACGCTCCGCCTTCCGGCCCATTCTCCGCCCAGATTCTTCCCTTGTGCGCTTCAATCAGAGTCTTCGACACAGGCAAACCCATGCCCATCCCGTTCGCCTTGGTAGTAAAAAACGGTTCAAATAAACGTTCGAGAGACTCGCCGGGTATCCCCGGACCATTGTCGGAAACCCGAACCTCGATGGTGGCGAAATCCGCCCGGTGAGCGCACACCTGGATGCAAGGCTGGCTCTCAGCATGTCCATCCATCGCGTCCATGGCATTGAGGATCAGATTGAGCAGGACCTGCTGAAGATGAATGCGGTCGCCCCGGACCATTGGCAGCACCGATGCGGGAGAGTAATCCAGCTTCAGGCGACGAGCGGCGGCATCGGCGCGCACCAGCGAGAAAACTTCAGAGACCACACTCTGCAGTTCGATCGGCTGCGGGTCCACTCGCCGCCGCTTGAGCAATGACCGGAGCCGGTCGATTACCTGGCCCGCCCTTTGGTCGTCTCCGCGAATGTCCGTGACGATGGCACGCAGCTCTTCCAAATCCGGCGAAGACTCCTGTAGGATAATCTCAGCGGCTTCAGCGTTGCGCAGGATTGCCCCGAGTGGCTGACTGAGTTCATGGGCCAGCGCGGAGGCCAGTTGTCCGAGCAGTGTGACCCGGCCGGCGTGCGCCAGGTTGGCGCGCAGTTCCTCAGCTTCCGTCTCTGCCCGTCGTTGATCGGTGATGTCCTCTACCACGGAGATGAAGTGCAATGGTGACCCGGCGGCAGTCCGAACCAGGGAGACGTTGAGTATTACCCAGACGATGGATCCATCCTTGCGGATGCAGCGTTTCTCCATCGAGTAGCTTTCGCGTTCACCGGACAGGATCTGACGGACGAAGTCGAGATCTGTTTCCAAATCTTCCGGGTGGGTAATATCCTGGAATGCTAACTCCAATAACTCCTCGCGCTGATAGCCGACGATGGCGCAGAGTTTGTCATTTATCCTGAGCCAGCGGCCGTCGGTCCCAACGTGAGCGATACCAACAGCCGCCTGCTCGAACGTGGCACGGTTCAGTTCTTCGCTTTCGCGCAAGACCTGATCTGCGTGCTTGCGAGCCAGGGCATTGGCAAATATCTGCGCGACCAGCTGAAGCCGCTTTATCAGCGGGTCCGGCCAGGCGCGTTTTTTTTGCATGGTGTTGAAGCCGAGGAGCCCTATGGGCGTTTCGCCTCCCACTGAGAGCGGGATTGTCAGATTCGACTGGATGCCAAGTTGGCGGCAGGATTCGCGGTCAACGGCGGCCTCTGGCGGTAGATCCTTCGGAGAAGAAAACCCAACTATGCGGTTGGCAAGCATTTGCTGCATGTACCAGGGGAAATGCTCAAAGCCCAACTGTCCGGGAGCCGGCAGACCTTCTTTAGTGTAGACGTGGGTGGGAGTAAAAAAGTCCGGAGCCTCCTTCGAATACTGCCATAGCGCGGCAAGATCGAGGCCTAGGAACTTGCAGATGCGGCGCTCGGCATCCAAAATCTCATGTTCCACATCGCCGGAAGGAAGATTCACGAACCTCGATGAGATATCGGCAATCAATGTCGCTTCCGCTTCCCCTTGGCGGCGTTTGGCCCGGTTCACCAGCAAACCGATGATCGAAACCGTTTGAAGGAGGACAATCAGGATTGCGCCGATGATCGGCCACCGGTAAAGCTCCCAGAAGCCAGGCTGTCGAAACTGGATGACGCTGCCGGCGGGGAGGCGCGCTTCGCTGATGCCCCAGCGTTGGAGTTCGCGCCAGTCGTAAACCGGGGTCGCGTCCTCAAGCACTTGTGGAGGAATGCTCCCAGGGCTCTCACCGCGCAGAATCCGGACCGCGGTGCGGGCGGCCTGTTCGCCAACGTAGGGATTCCGATAGAGCCGGCCCCCGATCGGCCCCATGCCGAACTCGCTGGCGAAGTATCCGAAGAGAGGCGCATTTGCGACCTGGTGCAGGCGCCGTAATGCTTCGTTCTGCTCGCAGGGAACTCCGTCGCCATCCACCACGAACAATAGGTGTAAGATGAAAGAATGGGGCGGCAAAACGGCGCATCGCTCCAGAACTTGCTGCAAAGGCAAACCGTTGAGCCAAGTGAACCTCACGCGGTTCGCAAAAGGCTGAAACTCGCGGCGGCACTCGTCGACCCAGTTGCGCTCCAGCGCGGAAGCGCCGAACACCACCGCGATATCGGTGGTGTTCGGCTGCATCTCCAGGATATCTTCAACCGTGCCGGGAAGATTGACCCTCTGAGTCACAAGCGTGGTATTCGGCAGCAGAAAGCCGGGCGGGATGAAGCGGGGGTCCGATGCAAGAACCAGAACCGGCGTGTCCGGAAAAAGGCGTTCACGGTGGCGCGCCGCAAACTGCACACCTGCGCTACCGACGGGCACTACGAGGTCAACAGGGTATTTTTTGATGCGTGCTTCCAGAAACGCCACCAGCGGACCTTCCCCTTCTGACTCAGTAAAACGCGCTAAGTCCAGGG
>JAFNAG010000508.1 GCA_017860135.1 Acidobacteriota bacterium | reverse complement strand
CTGCGAGACACATACCGGGCAAGCATCTCGCAGTCCATGACTTGCCGGCCCGAATACGCCCTTGACTGTTGATCTTCCGTATGCGGTAAGCCGGGTACATCTAGCGACAGCATGGGCGCATGAGTAAGCTGCGACCCATGGAATCTGAAAACACTCTCCGAAAGCGAAACTACAGAACGCTGGTGCAGCGTGCCGAGATCATCGAGCAGTTTCACCGCAGTGGCCTCACTCGCATTGCGTTCGCCCAGTCCCAGGCCATTCCGATATCCACCCTGAGCAAATGGCTGACAGCCGCCAGGCATGCCTCGAAGAAGGCCCCGGCGGTGCTGTTCAGGGAAGTGAGGCTTCCCGTTATGCCGTCCTCTGCATCGCAGTGGGCGATGGAGGTCGTCAGCCCTGATGGCGTCACGGTGCGCTGCCGGGAGCCACTGCCGGTGGCTGATGTGGCCTGGTTGCTGCGTGGCCGGTGATGTTCAGTCTATCGCCGGCGACCCGCATCTTCGTGGCATTGAATCCCGTGGACATGCGCGCGGGTTTCAATACGCTGTACTCCCATGTGCAGACGATCCTCGCACAGAATCCTCTGAGCGGGCATTTGTTCTGCTTCACCAATCGCGCGCGCAATCGTGTCAAGCTGATTTTCTTCGATGGATCCGGGCTATGGGTTTGTGCGAAGCGCCTGGAACGCGGCACGTTCGGCTGGCCGTCCGGTGAAGGCACGAGCCGCTGTCTGAGACCGGAGGAACTGCAACTGCTCCTTCACGGGATCGAGGGAACGCCCCGGCGGCACTGGTACCGAGTTTGAAACGCATGCATTTTTTACTGGACTCCGGTTTCGTGATTTCTTACCATTGGCGCCGTGAACGAAGCCGTGGTCGTGCAGGGTCGCCAGGTGACATCGCAGGATGTGGCCCGGATCCGCGAGCTGATGGCGGCCAACCCGGACTGGAGCCGCCGCCGGCTATCGCGAGCTCTCGCCCAGGAGTGGAACTGGCGCAATGGCGCCGGGCAGTTGAAGGACATGGCGGCGCGCACGTTGCTGGTAAAGCTCGAGGCGCGCGGGCTGATCCGTCTACCGCAACGGCGGCAGACTCCGATGAATCGGATGGCCGTGCGTCGCCATCGCCAGCAGAACTGGGACACCACTCGGATCGAAGGAAAGCTCGCGGATGTGGGGCCGCTCACAATCCGTGAGGTCAGCGCCGACGCTGAGTCCCGACCGCGGTTCACGGCCGCGCTGGCGGAGTTTCATTACCTGGGCTTGCGAGGTACAGTCGGGGAAAACCTGCAGTACATGGTCAGCGACAGTAACGGGCGGCTGCTGGCCTGCATGCTGTTCGGTGCGGCTGCGTGGAAGTGCCGCCCCCGAGACCAGTTCGTCGGCTGGACTGCGGAGCAGAGAGCGCGGCGGTTGTATCTCATCGCGAACAACACGCGCTTTCTGATCCTGCCGTTTGTGCGGGTTGCGCACCTGGCGAGCTGGATCCTGGGCCGGGTGCTGCAGCGGCTCTCGCACGACTGGGAGCAGAAGTACGGGCATCGAATCGTCCTGGTTGAGACCTTCGTTGAACGGGAACGCTTCGCGGGGACATCGTACAAGGCCGCCAACTGGCTCTGCCTGGGATCGACGACCGGCCGCAGCCGCCAGGACCGGTACTCCACGCTGCGGGTCCCGCTCAAGGATGTCTATGTCTACCTGCTGCGACGCGACTTCCGCCGGGAGCTTTCCTCATGAGCCACGACGAACTGCGCGCGGCGTACGAGCGACTGAAGGGCCAGGTGGCGGAGCTGCTCAAGGCGCACCCGCCCGAGGAAACCGAGAACCCCGACCTGCGCCTGTTGCTGGAGAAGATGCAGGCGCTGACCGAGGAATACGAGCACAAGGTCACCGAGCTCGAGGCCGAGCTTGCCGAACTGAAGCGGGAGTTGTTCGGTCCGAAGTCGGACCGGCTTACGCCGGAACAAGAGGCTCAGCTGTCGCAGTTGAACCAGGACCTCGTGGCAGAGGCGGCGCGCCCCGTGGCCGCGAGCGACGGCGTGCTTGATCAGGACACGGGAGAACAGAAGAAAAACAAGCGCCGCCGGACCACGTCGCGTCACCCGCTGCCGGCGCATCTGGAGACCGAGACCGTCACGATCGAACCGGAGATCAAACCGTGTGAGCACTGCGGAGAGATGCCCGAACGAATCGGCGAGGAGGTCACCGAAGAGATCGAGCTCATCCCGCCGAAACTCGTCCGGCGCCGCACGGTTCGACCCAAGTACGCGTGCCGGTGCGGTGAGGCAGGAGTGGCGATCGCCCCGCTGCCGCCTAGGCTAATCCCGCAGAGCCGGCTCGGGCTGGGACTTGCCGTGCATATTGTCCTGAGCCGCTACGACGATCACCTCTCCTTCTACCGGCTGGAAAAGCAGTTCCGGGAACGGCACGGGGTCATCATCCCCCGTCAGCAGATGGTGCAGTGGGCCGAGCACATCGCGACTTGGCTCCTGCCGATCTACGATGCGATGTGGCGGGAGATGCTCACCGGCGGCTACCTCCAGATCGACGAAACCCCAGTGCGGGTGCTGGACCCGGATGTCCAGGGCAAGGCGGCCCGCGGCTATCTCTGGTTCTACGCCGTCCCCGGTGGAGACGTCATCCTGGAGTTCGACCGCAGCCGCGGCATGGCACCGGTGCGAAAACGCCTGCAGGAGTTCGTTGGCACGATCCAGACGGACGCTTACGAGGTCTACCAGTCGCTCGAGCGGAACGAGACGCACATCCAGCGGATCGGGTGTCTTGCGCATGTGAGACGCTACTTCCTCAAGGCGGTGAAGGAAAGCCTCCCGGCAGCGGTCTGGTTTATCACGCAGATCCGATCGCTGTACCGTATTGAAGATGAGGTTCGCGACCTCTCGCCGCAAGAACGCCACGATTGCCGTCTGCAAAAGGCTCCTGCGATCTGGGAGTCGATGAAGGAGACGGCCGACCGACTGAAGTCGCTGCAACTGCCCCAGAGCACTCTCGGCAAAGCCGTGAACTACTTCGTTAACGAATACGAGGCTTTAAACGGGTATCTGCGTGATGGGCGGTATGAGATAGACAATAATCTGATTGAAAATTCGATCCGGCCCACCGCTGTCGGCCGTCGCCGATGGCTCTTTATCGGCCACCCTGACGCCGGCTGGCGCAGTGCCGTCATCTACTCAATCCTGGTCAGCTTGCGGCGCCGCGGCATCAATCCCTTGGAATACTTGACCGATGTCCTCGATCGGCTGCCGAAAACCAGGATCACTGAGATCTGGGATCTTCTCCCCGCTCACTGGAAGCCGCGCTCCGCCGATACCAGCTGAGCCCCATCCTCAATGGATAAGCTTCGTAAACGGTGGCGTCGCCATCAGGCCGGGGATGTGCCTCGCTTTGCACGTGTGCAAAACTGAGCACACGCATCAGGGCAGACACTCGCAGCTCGCGCACTGTCGCACCGGGCATGTATCTCACTTACCGCATACGATTAAAGTACCCTTCTACCACTGGTTGGATCTGCAGCGCCATATCCGCACCCAG
>JAFNAG010000507.1 GCA_017860135.1 Acidobacteriota bacterium | reverse complement strand
GAACTTTGGGGCACCGGGCTGAGTCTGAGCTACCGCTGTGAGCTGCGCTCGGAAAACCCCGCAGCCGCGGTCCGCCTCTACGATGCCGCTCCGGACTATTATGAAGCCGTCACGCATGAGGCACTGAAATCCTCTGATCTGCCCATCGAAGCCCTGCCCGGGGAGGGACCCGCCCGCTATCAAGCACGCATTCCCTCGCGGGAAAGGCAACTCAACAACCTCGCCTGGCACCTGCGCCAGGTACAGGGAAAAGGGCTTTCAGTTCTGAGACTGCTGTCTGCGTCACGTTCTGGAGGTTGTTTCGGAAAGGGGCGTTCCGGTAATGGATAACGTTCGCAAGGTTTCGTCCGATGTGTCAGCCTCCGAGATCGTGTTCCTCTTCATCGGCGGTGCGCATCAGGTCTTTCATCTGGCGCCGGTTGCGGCGGAGTTGAGCCGATCGCTGCCGGATACCCCGGTTGTCTGTCTGGCCGCGGACGAGACGGTCGCGGCAGCATTGCACCGAGTGCGCGATGTCCTTGCCACGCCCGGCCTCTGCATCGAGACAGTCCGCGTTCCGACCTGGGGCCGCATGTTCTCCGCGTTAACCGGCCGAAAGAGTTCGCTGAAACGCCCCTTGCTGCTGTCGCTGCATCGCCGTCTGCGCAAAGCTGCAGCGCTCGTCACACCGGAACGCACGTCGGCAGTGCTGCGAAAATGGGGTTGCAGGGTACGTTGATGATTCATTTCCGCCATGGCGCGGGTGACCGCGCGCCGGAGTCGGAAAGCCGTCTTGCGGCATTCGATGTTGTGGCCGTCCCGGGTGAAAAGGATCTTCGTCGCGCAGTCGAGAAGGGCTGTCCCGTTGACAGGGTGCGCGTGTGCGGCTATATGAAACTGGAATTCTGCAGACGCATGGCGCGGGAGTTGCCGCCGGTTTTCGATAACGGGAAACGAACCGTGCTGTACAATCCGCATTTCGATGTGAAAGGTTCGTCACTTCCGATCGCGGAGCAGGTCATACGACGCTTCATGGATCGCTCGTCGTACAACCTGATCTTTGCCCCGCACATCCGCGCGGCCGAAAACATGTGCGCTTCCGAACGGGCCCGTTGGCAGCAACTGGCAGTCCCTGGCAGAACGGTCGTCGATCTGGACTCGCCCCGGTTGATCGACATGACCTATATCCTGACTGCGGACATTTATTTGGGCGATCTTTCCAGTCAGCTTTACGAGTTTCTCACCTGCCCGAGACCGGTCGCCTTCATTAATGCGCACCGGGCAGATTGGCGGAACGACCAGCGGTATGCCGGTTGGAAGCTGGGCGAAGTCGCCGAAGACATCGACGATGTGGTGGGTACGGTGGATAGGGCGGTTGCCCGACATCCGGCAATGATCGAGAAGCAACAGGCCGCCGTGGCAGACGCTTTTGGTAATATCGATGGCGCCGCGGTGCGCGGCGCCAGTATTGTCGCCACCGCGGTTTACGCGCACCGACAGGGATTATGATGTACCGGAAATTCTTCCGGCCTCCCATTATGTATCCTGAAAGCAAGTGGTACCTTGAAAACAAAAAAGGTTAGAGCCTGAACTGTAACCCACTCATTTAATGGCACTCGCGGAGAAATTCGAACTCCCGACCTACGGATACATATTTTCACGGGTTGCGCCCCATGTTCGACCCACAAAAAGTTAAGGCCTTGCGGTCGGAATCGCAAGGCCTTGATATCAGTGGTGCCCAGAGCCAGAATCGAACCAGCGGCACGAGAATTTTCAATTTTTGGTGCTTTCAAAATAAAATAATAAAATCAATTAGATACATAATAATTTATTGACTGGTATAGTCACACCCTCACCCTTTCCTGCCCAGCAGCAACTTTGCTTCAGTGGCGATGCCCTGCAGCATAGTCAAGTGGTTCTGACTGGCGGGGTCGGTACTTTCGGGCAGCTTGCCCGTGAATTCGCAGTAGCTGGACAGAATGATCATCCTCTGAAAATCCAGGGGAACGTCGTCACCGGCCAAGGCCTGCAGGGCCGCATCGTAGCTCATGCCCCGCTCGAAACATTCCCTGGCGCGCTGAAACTGACTTTCCAGAAGGGTCCGCTGGGCGCGCACATCGGCCAGGGTTCCGGGATCGCCATGTCCGGCCACGTAGATATCTGCTTCGAGGGCCTCGATGGCCTTGTAGCTGGCGATGGTCTGGGTGACGTGGCCCTCGCCGGGCAGGGGAGGCATTCCGTTCAGGAAGAGATCGCCGCAAAAGACGATCTTCTCTCCAGGCAGATGCACTACGACGTCGGATTCGGAATGACCCACACCCAGTTCGAGCACGCGGACTTCTCTTTCCCCCTGATAGAAGGAAAGACAGCCGCTGATGCTCATATCCTGGAGGGTGTAACGGCCGCCCCTGAAATCCACATCGGAGAAAAGCCTGGCGAACAACGCATCATGCTTGCCCTGGACCTTCCGGCTGTCTTTCGTGCGCTCGCGCCCCCGATGGGTAGTGAGGACCGTGGCCTCCGGGAAAAGGTGATTGGTGTAAACGTGATCTGCGTGGGAATGGGTATTGATCAGGAAGCGGATCGGCTTGTCCGTTACTCGACGAATTTCCGCCCGCAGGCTCTGGGTCATGGCGGCGTTGGTCAGGCTGTCGACCACGATCACATCCTGTTCGCCGATGATGACCCCGGCGCTGCTGTACCAGACCAGGGGCGGCTGCAGGAAGACGTAAACATCTTTGGCGAGTTTGCGGAATTCAGCCATGCTTCACCTCCCTTTCCCAGGTCAGTTTCTGGTTGCCCACCCCAATGATAAGACGGCCTTGGTCAAACTTGAAGGGCCGGTGCTGCTCCGAGCCCGTCCAACTGGGGATCAGTCCCGCTAGCACATGATGGGTCACCGTATCGCCCTCCACCGTGTAGGTTCCGCAATAGGAGAGATAGGTGCTGTAGGCCCGCGCCCGATCCGGATCCGGAAGAGTCTGGGCGGCGGCGTTTTCGAGCGGGAAGTCTGGATCGCTCTGCCGGCGATCGGGGTCCATGATCTCGGCGGACATATGGCCATCAGCCGTATAGGTCAGGTATCCTATGACATCCTTACCATAGGGAGAGTGAATCGTGCCATCGGGCTGCGTGACTTCCCAGGAAACCAGCTTCCAGGTGCCGATAAAAAGATTCGAGTCTGCCATGCCGTGTTCCTCCTTGAACATTGTGAGGGAAAGACAGTGCCGGGAAGCCTTGAACGCGAAAGAGCTCAACAAATCAAGGCTTCACCGTCAGCGCAATCGTCGTGTTCGGTTCTCCTTGCAGTAACAGGTAACTGCCAGCGTCTACCTCAGCAACGGCGCCCTCCTTCAGGCCCCATCCCAGGAGTGCGAATTCGCTGTTGTACAGATACCAGATAGTTGCGTCGTCTATGGTCAGGGCCGAGGCCGCCGGCAACCGGCGCCACTCGCCCAGTCCCTCGTGGCCAATAGTCACCGTGGATCGGCCCCATTCCTGACAAGGCACGGTCGCCAGCGGGCGGTACCGGATGCTCCCCCAGATGACCCATTCCTCGCCGTGCCGGTCCTCAATCACCAGATCGTTGAGACCCCAGCCGTTGTCGATGGGAATTTTGAGGCATATGCGGGCGCGATCGTCACTTTCCCGAGGATCCACGACCTGTACCAGTTCGAACCCCGTTGATATGAGCGATGCGGCGACATAGCCATCCAGACCCGGGACCTGCACGATGCTGAAAAGGGGCGGCTGGCGGCCCAGTGCCAGGAAGGCGCAGTAAGGGTCATTAACCGTCAACCAGCGTCGACCGATCCGCGCCTGCCATCTGGCCGACAGGGGC
>JAFNAG010000506.1 GCA_017860135.1 Acidobacteriota bacterium | reverse complement strand
TTCATCCCGGCGAGCAGCATCCGCTCCATGACCTCCTGCGTTGCGGAGGCCGGCCCGATGGTGCAGACGATCTTGGTCTTGTGGTCGGGCAGCTTCATCGATTCCCTCCTGATATGCCCCAGCTTACGGCATCATCGGCATCCAAGCCTGACCCGCCCTATAGAACCATATGCAGGCGTTGTTTGCACGGGGTGCAGATCAAATTCATTCCCGGGGGCAACTTCACAATTACTTCACAATTCAATGCCCGCAAGACCCCTTTCACCAGGATAAGGCTGTCGTTTGCAAGGGGTTTGCGGTCCGTGCGGCTACTACCTGTTCGTCCACAACGACGGCGCCTACTCAAGCACCCAGCGCCGAGTCGCCACCCGTTTGTGGGCGTGAAGATCCCACCCGTTGGAGAGTCGATCGGATCATCGCTGCCACAGAATTCGTGCGTCTTCCAGCGGGATCGAAACGCCGTCGCAGCACGGTATCACTCGCGCCGTATAATCCGCTGGTGGGCGGGCCGCAGACACAGCCGCGCCGTAAACGTAGCCGCCCGACGCGCCGGTCCGTTGGCGAACGCGTTTCATCTCCTGCCGCACGGGGGCGGTACCCAAGACGCCGTCGGCGTAAAGCTCTACCCGCACCGCCTTGGGGTCGAGGTCGGCAAGATAGACCTGAACCTCAAATACGTGCTGCTCCCCACGAGTCTCGATCTTTACTTCGCCGAAATGTAGTGTGGCCCATTTCTCATCCAGAGTCTGCTGCCACTTCACCACTCGCAGACCCACTGCACCTTGATCGGCAGCGCGCCTGCGATAGGCTGACGCGGCCGGGAGGTAGTGTTCTTCGGTATATTCGCGCACCGTGCGGCTGGCGCAAAAGCGCGGCGTCAACCGCGCCATGCTCTCCCGCATCCTCTTGACCCATGAGGTGGGAATGCCGCTCCTGTCTCGGGTATAAAACTCCGGGATCACCTCCCGCTCGAGCAGGTCGTAGAGCGCATCGGCTTCGGCAGCGTCCCAAGCGGGATCGTCGCCATGCTCCCTGCCGTCCCCCAACGCCCACCCCACTTCAGGCGTATATGCCTCCGCCCACCAGCCATCCAACTCCGACAAATTGATGCCGCCATTCACGAGCACCTTCATGCCGCTCGTTCCGCTCGCCTCCCAGGGTCGCCGTGGCGTATTGATCCAGACGTCCACCCCCTGCACCAGGTGCTCCGTCAACAGCATGTCGTAGTCGCTCAGGAAGATGATGTGGTGTCGGACCTCCGGCTGGCGGATGAAATTTATCCATTCATGGATCAAGTCCTGCCCCGCCCGGTCCTCCGGATGGGCCTTGCCGGCAATGATGAGTTGCACCGGGCGCTCAGGATTCGCCAAAAGGCGCAGCAAACGCGCCGGATTGTGCAGCAGCAGGTTCGGTCTCTTGTAGGTGGCGAAGCGTCGTGCAAACCCCAGCGTCAACGCGTTTGGGTCAAATAAGCGCTTCGCATTGTCAATCGCCTCGGGCAACATGCCCGAGGCGGCCAGTTGCCGGGACAATCGTTCGCGGGCGTACTCAACAAGAGACTTGCTGGCGGCAAGACGGAATTGCCAGAGTCTGGCGTCGGAGACGCGTCGAATGTCCTGCTCCAGGGTTTTCGTCGTCCCCAGCCAGCGGTCCTTTCCACAGGCTTCCGTCCAAAGATCATCGGCGGGGGCCGAGTCCCAGGTCGGCATGTGGACGCCGTTGGTCACGTGTCCGACCGGGATTTCATCCTGCGGCCAGTTCGGAAAGAGAGGCAGAAAGATGTGCCGGCTCACCTTCCCGTGCAGGCGACTCACGCCATTGACTGCCCCGCTCCCGCGGACCGCCAGGTATGCCATGTTGAAACTTTCCGACGAATCGTTCGGATTCTGGCGGCCCAAGGCCAGCAAATCGTGGACTGTAATACCAAGCTTTTCCTGGGCGTACCCACCAAGGTATTGCTCGATGAGGGCCGGAGCAAAACGGTCAAAACCGGCACCCACTGCCGTGTGGGTGGTAAAGAGGTTCCCCGCGCGAGTGACGGCCAGTGCCACTTCGAAGGGCTGCCTTGTATCTTCCATGAAGCTCCGGGCCCGTTCCAACACCGCAAAGGCCGCATGCCCTTCATTCAGGTGACAGACTTCCGGCTGGATGCCGAGCGCACCAAGCAGCCGCCATCCGCCGATACCGAGGAGCAGTTCTTGCTTGAGGCGTAGCTCCGGCCCACCGCCATACAGCTCGCTGGTAATCCCTCGATGAGCGGGGAAGTTCGCCGCGTCATTGCTGTCCAGCAGGTACAGCTTCACTCTGCCGACCTGGGCCTGCCAGGCGCGCAGCCAGACCGAGTAACCGGGTAATGCAATCTCCAACCGCAACCACTCCCCGTTCGCTTGACGCAAAGGCGTGATCGGCAACTGTCCGGGGTCGTTATACGGAAAGAGGGCCTGTTGCGCCCCGTCCTTGTCGATCACCTGGCGGAAATAGCCTTGCTGGTACAGCAGTCCCACGCCGACCACCGGCACACCCAGATCGCTGGCGGCTTTGAGCTGATCGCCAGCCACATTGCCAAGCCCGCCAGAATAGATGGGCAACGCTTCACTCAACATGAATTCCATGCTGAAATAAGCGGCGCAGGTCAGGGAATCTTGCGAATGATTCTGCTGAAACCAAGCGGGCGCCTCCACCTCTTGCCGCCTGGTCTGCACCAGGCCATCAATGTTTTTGCGAAAAACGGGATCGGCCAACACGCGCTGGATCTGGTCGCGCGAGACCGTCTGCAGGACAACCCAGGGGTTATGTGTGATTTCCCACAGCTCGGGATCCAGCTGCCGCCACACTTCGTCGGTGGCATGATTCCACGACCAGCGCATATCCAGGGCAAGCTCGGCAAGGGAGTTGAACCCATCGATTTCCGTGGGTAGAAGATTGTATATGGGGTGGCTGGCACGGGTTTGATCGGTCATGACCTCTACCTCTCACTTGTCTCGAAACGGCCCGAGGCCAGTATACAATCCCGTCGTATCAGATGGATAATGACACCATGAACCGATCGTCCGAGACGGGATCCGGCATGAGCCAACGACCACCAGGGTTTTAGAGCATGACCGCCGCCGAGGCCCAGGCGATCCTTACCTACCCCCTGAAGCCGCTTCATACGCGCAAGGAAATCCCCCGTCAACACCGTTCCCGCAAGACCATAATGTCACCCCCGAAAAAAGCGGTTGTTTGCACGGGGTTTGCAGTCCGTCCAGCACCCCCGCCGCCCTCCTGAGGCTTCCGTTTGCACAAGCGCGTAGGACTGGGTCGTCCGCCGGACGTCCGGGTGTCCCGCCAGCTTCTGAACGGCGAACGGATCGGCACCGCTGTTCAGCAAAAGGGAGATGGCTGTGTGCCGGATAATATCGCCAGGTACTATATGATCACCGATGATGTCGAACGATTCGAAGCCTGAGACTTCCCACTTGGCGGGAGGACCATGAGCGCTTATATCCTTGCCCTGGATCAGGGCACGACAAGTTCTCGGGCCATGCTCTTCGATAGAGATGGCTCGCC